>JBJMVU010000001.1:0-6277 GCA_045810485.1 Massilia sp.
GCCGGCCGACAAGCGCGACCTGTTCCGGTGGGGGATGTTCGCCGACATCCTCGGCTTCTACCTGCCGGTGCTCGGCATTGGCGCCTACCTGTGGCACCGCTTTCGCGACCGCACGGGGCCGATGGGCGACATGGCGCTGCTGGCCATCGCGCTGTACGCCTTCGTCGGCGTCGCCGGCGCCGCGATCCAGCTCGCGGCACTCAATCCACTTGCCCAGTATCATGCGGGCGGAGATGCGTCGGCGCGCATTGCCGCGGAGGTGTCGTGGACGGCCATCGCCCACGCCGCCCAGAGGGGATTATGGTGGAGCGAGGGGCCCGTCGTGCTGTTCTGGGGTCTCGTCGTCGGCCCACAGCTCGGCAAGGAGGCATGGGGGCAGCCGCGCCTCATCCTGCTGAAGATCACCGGCTGGTGCTTCGGCCTGTTCTTCCTGGTCGGGATGTTCGCGGCGCTCGAGCCGCTGATGAAGGCGATGCTTGTCATCGTCGTGCTGATCTTCCCGCTGTGGATGCTGTCGTTCGGCATGCAGCTGCTGCGCTGCTGGTCGGGAAGGGCGGTGATCACATGAAGACCAGGATCACGGCGCTCTTCGGCATCGAACATCCGATCGTCCAGGGCGGCATGCATCACGTCGGCTATGCGGAACTGGCGGCCGCGGTGTCCAATGCGGGAGGCCTCGGCATGATCACGGGCCTGACCCAGCGCACGCCGCGCGACCTGGCGAACGAGATCGTCCGATGTCGCGACATGACGGACAAGCCGTTCGGCGTGAACCTGACATTCTTGCCGACGGTCAGCTCGCCGGACTATCCCGGCTACGTCCGGGCGGTCGTCGAAGGCGGCGTCAAGGTCGTCGAGACTGCCGGCAACAACCCGCAGGCCTACCTGCCCGCGCTGCACGATGCCGGGGTCAAGGTCATCCACAAATGCACGTCGATCCGGCATGCGCTCAAGGCCGAGGCCATCGGCTGCGACGCCGTGAGCGTCGACGGATTCGAATGCGGGGGGCATCCCGGCGAGGACGATGTTCCCAACTTCGTCCTGCTGCCGCTCGCAGCCGACGCGTTGCGGATACCGTTCGTGGCGTCCGGGGGCATGGCGGACGGACGCTCGTTGGCGGCGGCGCTGTCGTTCGGCGCGGACGGCATCAACATGGGCACGCGTTTCGTGGCGACGCGCGAGGCGCCCGTCCACGACAACGTCAAGGCGGCTATCGTCGCCGCCACGGAGCTCGACACCCGTCTCGTGATGCGGCCCCTGCGCAATACGGAGCGCGTGCTGCGCAACGCGGCCGTCGACCGCCTGATCGAGAAGGAGCGTGCCCTCGGCGACTCGATCCGGTTCGAGGACATCCGGGAGGAGGTGGCCGGCGTCTACCCGCGGGTCATGCAAGGCGGGGAGGTGGACGGAGGCGCATGGTCGTGCGGGATGGTTGCGGGGCTCATCCACGACATACCGGCCGTGCGGGACCTGGTCGAGCGCATCGTGCGCGAGGCGACCGACATCATCGCCGGGCGCCTGCGCGGCATGATTGCCGGCTGACGCACGGCACGCCCACACGGGGCCGGATCCGACATTCGCGCGGATCCGGCCCCTGTGCGTTTACGGCCGGCGGGCATCCGATTATTACCGCTTCGTTGTTTTTTCAAATTTCTGTTTGTATGTTTGACCTATCTTTAGTAGGATGTCCTAAAAACGCAGGCGACATTCATCAACAGGAGACGAAGATGGACATGAAGACGGTTTTTCTTGGCACGACCCTCGTACTCGGCGCGGCAGCCCACGCCGGCGTCGGCGACCAGGAGGCGGCGAAGCTCGGCAAGGAACTCACGCCCGTAGGTGCGGAACGGGCCGGCAACAAGGATGGAACGATCCCCGCCTGGACGGGCGGCGACGTGAAGGCGCCGTCAGGCTGGAAGGCCGGGGCGCCGCGTCCCGATCCGTATGCGGGAGAGAAGCGCCAGTTCTCGATCGATGCGTCCAACGTCGACCGCTACAAGGACAAGCTGGCCGCCGGCCAGGTAGAGATGATCAAATCGATTCCGGGCTACCGCATGGACGTCTATCCCACGCACCGCTCCTGTGGCTACCCTGATTTCTTCTACGAGCGCACGAAGAAGAATGCCACCGGGGCGAAGCTGGCCGCCAACGGCTATGACATCGCCGAGGCCGTCGGCGCGGCCGTGCCGTTCCCGATCCCGCAAAGCGGTGCTGAAGCGATCTGGAACCACAAGCTGCACTGGAAGGGCGAAGGCTTTTCGTCGCACTACGCCGGCTACATTCCGCCGAAAGGCAGCGATAGTATCGGGGAGCCGATCGCCCAGGACGAATCCGAATCGTCGCCAATGTGGTCGCCGGCGAACAAGGGCATCGCGGATGCCCGTGGCGTCGAGTATCAGCTGCTGAACGTCTTCACCGGTCCGCCGTCGATCGCCGGCGACGCGACGCTTGCGCAATACAACTTCTCCAAGCCGAACGACGTCTGGCTGTACTTCGCCAGCCAGCGCCGCGTGCGCCGCGCGCCGACTTACCAGTATGACGCCCCCGTGCTGAACACGGAAAACCTGGAGATCGTCGACCAGTACGTGCAATTCAACGGCCCCCTCGACCGCTACGACTGGAAGCTCGCCGGCAAGAAGGAGCTGTACGTCCCCTACAACACCTACCGCCTGAATGCCCCCGCGAACAAGGTTGCCGACGTCGTCAAGCCGAAATTCTTCAGCCGCGACCTGACCCGCTACGAGCTGCACCGCATGTGGGTCGTCGAAGCCACCCTGAAATCAAGCATGCGCCACATGTTCCCGAAGCGGACGTTCTACATCGACGAGGACACGTGGACGATCCTCGTGCAGGACATGTACGACGCGCAGGGCAAGGTCTGGCGCACGGCCGAGATGGGACCGTACATGGCCTGGGAAGTGCCGGCGTGCGTGTGGGCAGCCAACACCAGCTACGACCACGTCACCGGCCGCGTCGTGCTGGACCGCGTCCTGGCCGGCGGCAAGGAACCGGACTGGCTCGCCGCCCGTGAGGGCCGGCTGAAGGCGGGCACGTTCGAACCGGACGGCCTGCGCCGTGCAACGACGCGCTGAACGACAACGTGCTGAACGATAACGACGAGGGGATGCGGAAATGAAGACACGTGACGATGTGGATGTGCGCCTGGCGCGGACGCTGGCCTGTACGGCGGTGCTGGGTGCGCTGGCGGTGATGGGCGCGGGAACGGCCTGCGCCGCCGAGTGGCCGCTCGCGAACGGCTGGCAGGTGAATGTGGATTCGACGGTGTCGTTCGGCCTGGCCGTGCGCACGTCGAAGACCGACTGCCGCAATGTCGGCAACGACAATGGCGGCTGCGTCGGCGCCGCCGTGACGCCGCTGCAGGCGGCGTATCCGGCCGCGTATTCGATGAACCTGGATACGTTGCGCCTGAACCAGGACCTGGGCAACCTGCACTACAGGAGCGGCCAGGTCGTTTCGGCCAACCTGCAGTACACGGCCGACCTGTTCGTGAAGGGCACCGACGGCTGGAGCGGCCTGCTGCGCGGCGTCGTCAACCACGACTTCGCCATCGACCGCACGAAGCGTGGCCCGCTCGATCCGGCTGCGCACGATTTCGCCGTCAGCAATCCGCGCTGGCTCGACGCCTACGTGACGAAGGAATTCGACATCGGCGAGCAGCAGGCGCGCGTCCGGGTCGGCAACCAGGTCCTGAGCTGGGGCGAGGACCTGTACATCACGGGTGGCGTGAACTCGATCAACCCGATCTACGTGCCGGCCGCGCACCAGCCGGGCACGCCGCTGAAAAACCTGTTCATTCCGGCGCCGATGGTGTCGTTCAGCACGTCGCTCGCCCATGGCATCGGCGTCGAAGCGTTTTATCAATGGAAGTGGAACCGCTTCGAATTCGACGCGCCCGGCACGTTCTTCTCGACCAGTAACTTCCTCGGCAAGGGCGGACGCGGCATCTACCTGCCGACATCGGTCCTGAACGCGGCCGTGGCGCCGTTCGGTCTCGGCCCGTTCCCCGCCGGGACGATCGGCAACACGGCGACCGTTGTCACGGGCCCGAATCCCGCCACCGGCCTGCCGTACGACCGGCGGCTCGGCTTTGGCGAGCTGGCAGATCCCGCGACCAACCCGGCCGGTCCGATCCTCGGCACGGGCACGGTCATCCCGCGCGCCGCCGACCGCACGCCGCGCAACGGCCAGGGCGGCATCGCGCTGCGCTACCAGTTGCCCGACTCGGGCAATGAACTCGGCCTGTACTACACGCGCTATGACGACAAGGTCCCGTTCGTGAGCTACCAGGTGGCGGGCGGCACGGCCAATCCGTTCGGCTGGCAGGCCGGGCTCGACTATGGCCGCAACCGTAACCTGTTCGGCGTCTCGTACAACTTCCAGGCCGGAGAATGGGCGATCGGCACCGAGTTGTCGTATCGTCCGCGCGACGGCGTGGCGATCGATCCGAGCGCCGTCATCGATCCGCGCAACGCGCATTACTGCAATGCGTTGGCCGATTTCACTGTGGCGCCTGTCGGCACGTATTGCCGCGGCTGGGTCGACACGCGGCACTACCAGCTGCACCTGACGGGCATCCACATTCTGTCGCCGTCGGGTTCTCTCGGCGGCCTGCTGCGGCTGCTCGGTGCGAGCGAAGGCACGATCACGGCGGAGACGGCCGTCGCCCACTATCCGAAGCTGAAGCTGGACGGCAGCGTGCCGTACGCGGTCACGGCCGACTACCGCCTGCCCACGAAGACGTCGTGGGGCATGGTCGTCGCCGGCTCGATGACGTATCCGAACGTGTTCGGCACGCGTGCCTCGCTGGCGCCGGACATCGCGATCTCGCAGGGCCTGTCCGGCGTGGCGGCGACGGCGCTGCCGGGTTTCATCAAGGGGGCGGGCGCCGCGGTGCTGGGCGCGACGATCGATTTCAAGGTGAAGCCGGAAACGAAGCTGCGCGTCGACGTCACGCAGAACTGGGGCGGTGGCGCGGGCAACCTGATGCGCGACCGCAATTTCATGTCCATCAGCCTGACGTCGTCCTTCTGACATGCTTGCGCGCCTCATCGCCCGCCTCGAGCGCACCCTGTTCGGGCATCGCTTCGCATTCCTCCTCGTGCTGGCGGGTTTCACCGCCTTCATGGGATTCCATGCGACGAAGCTCCAGCTCGAGGCCGGATTCGAAAAGCAGTTGCCGCAGGGGCATGAGTACATCCGCACGTTCGAACAGTACCGCGGCCAGCTGTTCGGCGCAAACCGGCTGACGATCGCCGTCCACGCCCGCCAGGGCGACATCTGGAACGCGGCCGCGCTGGCCCAGGTGCTGAAGGTAACGGACGCGGTGACCTACCTGCCGGGCGTCGACCGGACGAGCGTGACGTCGCTGTGGACGCCCAACGTGTTCTTCACCGAGATCACGGAGGACGGCTTCCGCGCCGAACCGGTGGCCGGCGGCGACATCGTGCCGGACAAGCTGTCCGCCGACGTGATCGCCCAGATGCGCCAGCGGACGACGGCCGGCGGCCACGTCGGCACGCTCGTCGCGCGCGACCAGACGAGCGCCCTGATCACGGCCCAGCTCACGGACGTCGACCCGCGCACGGGGCAGAAGCTCGACTACATCGCGTTCAACCGCCTGCTGGAGGAAAAGATCCGGAAGCTGTACGAGAACGCCCAGGTCGAGATCGAGATCATCGGCTTCGCCAAGCAGATCGGCGACATCGCCGACCGGTCCGACGAGGTGACGCACTTCTTCGTCATCGCGTTCCTGCTGACGGGCGTCGCCGTGTACTGGTATTGCCGCTCGCTCCGCCTGACCCTGCTGCCGCTCGCGTGCTCGCTCACGTCGCTCGTCTGGCAGTTCGGCACCCTGCACCTGCTGGGCTTCGGACTCGACCCGCTCGCGATCCTCGTGCCGTTCCTCGTGTTCGCGATCGGCGTGTCGCACGGTATCCAGCAGATCAACTTCATCGTGCGAGAAGTGGCCCGCGGCACTGATTCGTTCGGCGCCGCGCGGCACAGCTTCACGGGCCTCCTGATCCCGGGATCGCTGGCGCTAGTCACGGCGCTCGTGAGCTTCGTCACGCTCGTGCTGATCCCGATCCCGATGATCCGCGAGCTGGCGATCACCGCCGCCATCGGCGTGGGCTACAAGATCCTCACGAACCTGATGATGCTGCCGGTCGCCGCTTCGTACTTCCGCTTCACGCCGGAGTTCGCGCAGCGCGCGCTCGTCCGGCGCGAACGGCAGGGCGCCTGGCTCGGCGTCGTGGCA
>JBJMVU010000002.1:0-26375 GCA_045810485.1 Massilia sp.
ACCATCGGCTGGATCGCCCAGTGGAACGAGATGATCGCCGACCCGGAACAGAAGATCGGCCGTCCGCGCCAGCTGTTCGGCGGTTCGACCGTTCGCGACGTGCCGAGCATCGACAAGCGTTAATTCGTTTCGTCGTTGACCGGAAAGCGAGCCTGCGGGCTCGCTTTTTTTGCGTCTCCATATAAAATATACAGTGTATAAATAAGGATGCCTCATGATCACTGGACATGTATTCATCGCCACCAGCCTCGACGGCTACATCGCCCGTCCCGACGGCGACATCGGCTGGCTGCTCGCCCGCGACGACCCGCGCGAAGACCACGGCTACGACGCCTTCATTGCCGACAAGGAGGCGATCGTGATGGGGCGCGGCAGCTACGAGAAGGTGGCGACGTTCGATGTGTGGCCGTACGACCGCCCCGTGCTGGTGCTGTCGCGCCAACTGGCCGGCACGCCTGTTCCCGACCGGCTGCGCGGGAAGGTGCGTTTCGCGGAACTTGCACCGCGCGACGCCATGCGCGCACTGGAGCAGGACGGCGCCCGCCGGGTCTACGTGGACGGTGGCCAGGTCGTGCAGGCGTTCCTGCGTGCGGGTCTGATCGAGGACATGGTCATCACGACCGTCCCCGTCCTGATCGGGGCGGGCCGTAGGCTGTTCGGGGCGCTCCCGGCCGACCGTGACCTTGCCCTCGTCGCCAGCCGCAGTTTCCCGTCGGGGCTCGTGCAATCCACGTACCGGCTGCTGCCATGACGCGTCCACGCGGCCGTCCCGCGCGCGGGCAGGGGGTCACGCGCGACGCCATCCTGGATGCCGCGCTGGCCTTGCTGGATGAGGATGGCGACGCCGGGTTGACGATGCGTGCTTTGGCCGCGCGGCTCGGCGTAACGCCGATGAGCCTGTATCACCACGTGACCGATCGCGCCGGGTTGCTGCGGGCGTTGTCGGACCGGCTTTATGGCGACGTGCTGCAGGGTAGCGACGAGGCCGGCGGCACCGTCGAAGGGATCAGGATGCTGCTGACGCGTTATCACGATGCCGTCGTCGCTCATCCGCAGCTGACGCTCGCGATCTTTGCCGAGCCGGCGGCGTTTGCCGGGGCGAGTCGGGAGATTACGGACCGCCTCACGGCGCTGCTGGCGGCGCTCACGCCGGCGCATATAGTGTGGCGCGATATTTTCGTGGACCATGCGCACGGCAGCGGACTGGCGATCGTGGCCGTCCGCGGCAACGCGGTCCGGGCGGATGCGTTGCGCGTCGCGTATCGGCAGGCGCTGGACTGCCTGCTGGCGCATCATTTGGTCGGTGAACCATAAAAGCCGCGCTAACCGCTCACCTGTGTCGGCGCGACATACTTCCTGCCAAGTGCAATCTTGGCATTGCCTTGCGTGACATGCTTGAAGAATGGCCTGCCTGAACCTTCCGAGATGAAGAAGAAATACTCGCCATGTGCCCATATTGGACGGAATGACTGCTGAGCAAGCGATAACGCTAAATGAAAAGGCCGCCGGATCACCCCGGCGGCCTTTGCGTTTACACGTTATCGGTCAACGATCAAACAGCGTAATACGCCTCGACCGCGCCTTTCAGCTTGATCAGCATCGGCCGGCCCTTGCGGTCCAGGGTCTTGCCGGCGGCGACCTTGATCCAGCCTTCGCTCAGGCAGTACTCTTCAACGTCCGTGCGGTCCTTGCCGTTGAAACGGATGCCGACCGGGTGCTTGAAGACTTCCGCGTCGTGGTGCGGGCTCTTCGGGTCGATGGACAGGCGGTCGGGGAGGGGTGGGAGTTGGGTAGTATCGTTCATGGCGAGGATTATCCACGATTCCTCGCGCGCACGCGAGACCCGCATCTCGTCCCGGTGGACGTAGTTGCAACATTTCGCTATGCTCGTCCGACTGTTAATTCGCTTCGAGTCACATGGAACAACCTTCGGGCAATATCTACCGGATCCCACGGCGCTTCAACTGGCCGTTCGTCATCGGCGGCTTCGCTTTTCTTTCTCTCGCGATCATGCTTTGGCGGTGGGGCGGCACGGTCGAGGATTCGCTCGCCTATTTCGACACGGCCCGCTGGGTGCGCGGCGAGCTTCCGCTGCAGGACTTGCGCGCGCCGTTCCCATACCGCCTCGCCGTCCCGGCCCTTGCGGCCTTGCTGCCCGGCGACATCCATAATACCTTTGCCGCACTGAACTGGATCTTCGTCACCGCGACGGCCTGCCTGGCGACCGCGACCGTGCGCCGCATGGGCTTCGGCACCCAGCGGGCGCTGGCGGCCGGGTTGCTCGTCGTGCTGTCGCTGCCGACGTTCTGGTATGCGCCTTACCTGCTCGTCGATCCGGGCGCCGTGTGCATGCGCATGCTGTTCGTGTTCGCCGTGCTGACGGGGCAGCCGCGCCTGGCGCTGGCGGCCGGTCTCGCCGCGACCGCGATCCGCGAGGAAAACATCCTGCTGCTGGGCTGGCTGCTCGTGATGCGCCAGGTCGCCATCCCGCACGCGCTCGCCGCGCTCGCCGCGGCCGCCGGCTGGCTCGTCGCCGTGCGCTGGTGGCTCATCCCGGGGCTGCCGCATTACGTCTGGGCGCCGAACCTCGGCACCGTGCGCGCGCTGCTGGACGATACGCGCGGCTTGCTGTCGCTCGTCGGCTGCGCGGGTGTCATCCTGCCGCTGGCGCTCCTTGGCATGCGGCGCGCGCCGTCGCGCCTCGCGCCATTGAAAAGCCTGCTCGTGCTGATGGCCTTGCCGCCGCTGTACGCGGCCCTGAGCGTGCGCGTCGAAGGGCGTATCGTCTGGGGCCTGTATCCGTTCCTGATCCCGTTCGCCGTCGCGCTGGGCCTGCCGCAGCGCGCCGAGTCCAGGCCCGACGTCCGCCCCCTCAAGGCGTCGCGCCGCGCCTGATCATTTCTCCCCAACCAGGACCTCATCCATGAAATCGCTCATCCTCGCGTGCTGCCTGTTCGTGGCCGGACTCGCCCATGCCGCCGGCGTCGACCCGGCCCTCGCGCAGCAGGTCAATGCGTTCGTGGACGGCTGGCATGACGACGCCGCGCACGCGCGCATGCGCTATTTCGACAAGATGGCGCCGGACGGTGTCTACATCGGCACGGACCGCACCGAGCTGTGGCAGCGCGACGCCTTCCGCGAATGGGGCCGCAAGTACTTCGAGGGCAAGCAGGCCGCCTGGGTCTTTCACCCCACGCGGCGCAATGTCCATGCGACGGCGGACGGGTCTCTGATCTGGTTCGACGAATTGCTCGACACGGACAACATGGGCCATTGCATGGCCAGTGGCGTCATCCGCAGGACGCCGGCGGGGTTCGAGATCGTGCATTACCAGCTGTCGCTGGCGGTGCCGAACGACGCGGCGAAGAAGGTGATCGAGGTCGTGAAGGCGGCCGAGTCAAAATAATTCGAGGTTCTGCGGCCCTGTCGGCGTCGTTGTCTTCTTCGCCGCGGGCGCCTTCGGGGCGGCCCATGCCTTCATCTCTTCCGCCGGATAGGGCCGCAGGAAGCTGCGCGCCAGCTCCGGATCGCGGCAGTGCAGCCATGCGTCGACGTCGTTCGGCGGCAGCACGACGAGCGCGCGCTTTTCGTCGTCGGGCTTGTGGAAGCGCCGCATCAGCGCGTGGTCGTCCGCGTTGATCGTGATCTGGGTGAACGACGCGCCGATCGTCCCGTCGGCCTCGGACCATTCGCGCCACAGGCCCGCTACGAAGAACAGGCTGTCGTCCTGCATGCCGATGCCGAATCGCTCGGCGCGGCCGCTTTCGTAGTTGGGTTCATAAAAGCAGGTCATCGGCACGGCGCACAACTGGGCGCGGCGCCAGGCCGGCGCGAACGAGCGCTTCTCGCCCAGCGATTCGGCGCGCGCGTTCATCGTGTCGAACGGTTTCACGCCCGCCGGGATGTGGCGGCGCGGGACCATGCCGTAGTTCGCCAGCTGCAGCATCCGCTCGCCGCCCGCGCCCGCGCGTACGATGGGCGCGGTGTAGTCTTTCCACGTTTCGCTGGGCCAGTCCCAGTCGCGGTACAGGTCGACGAGGGTGCCGAGCACCATGTCGAGTTGTTCGGGCAGCGGGGGACGGTAGTTGACGCACATGGCGTCAGTTTGCCATAAAACGCCCTCAGAAGCGGTAGCGCGCGCTCACCAGCACCGTGCGCGTCTCGCCCGGCATGTTGTAGTCGTTGGCGCCGCTGTGCGCGGACACGAAGTACGCGCGATTCAACACGTTGCGGACCGTGACCGTGACGTCGACCTTGCCGCTGTCGTAGCCGGCGCCGAGCTGCAGGACGCCGTAGCCCGGCAACGTCGTCAGGTCGTCCGGCGATGCGTAGCGGGCGGATTCGGCGCGACCGCCGGCAGCGACCCAGAAGCGGCCGTCGAGGCGGTGCTTGATCCATGCGTTGAACGTGCGGCGCGGCGTGAGCGCGGCCGTGTTGCCCTCGAATGGCGTGCCGGCCGACGTCAGTTCCGTCGAGTCCTCGATGGCGCCGCGCATGTTCGCATAGCCGGCGATCGCATCCCAGCCCGGCGCCAGCTCGCCCATGAAACTCAGTTCGAGGCCGCGCGTGCGCTGGCGGCCGACGGGGAGCGAAAAGTTCGTGTTGGCCGGATCGGCGACCTGGATGTTCGATTGCGTCATGTCGAACAGCGCGGCCGTCAGGCTGGCGCGCGCCGACAGGTCGAGCTTCACGCCCGCTTCCTTGTTGACGGTCTGCGTGGGCTTCAGGGTGTCGCTGTTGGCGCGGAACGTGAACGAATCCGCGATGGGCTGGAACGAGCGGTTCCACGATGCGTACACGGCCACGCGGTTCGTCGGCTGGTACACGGCGCCGAGGCGCGGCGACCACGTATCGTCCGTGCGCCGCAGGTCGACGTTCTTCGTCGTGCGGTCGTCGCGGTCCTGCTTCAGGTGGTCGTAGCGCAGGCCGGCCAGGACTTTCCACTCCGGTGTCAACGCCACGAGGTCCTGCACGTACAGGCCGGCGATGTCGACGCGGTTCCTGTTGTCCGCGCTGGCCGTCACGCTGTCCGGCAGCACCGGCAGGTCGACGAGCACCGGATGGAACAGGCTATACGTCGCCACGTTGTTGCGCGAGCGAAGCACCTCGCTCTTGTTCTGGCGTCCCACTTCCACGCCGTACAGCAGCTTGTGGTTGGTCGTGCCCCAATCGGCGGTCTGCGACAACTCGTTCTGCAGGTAGCGCCCGTCCTCGTCGCGCAGGCGGTGGCTCTGGCCGATGGCGACGGTGGGGTTGGCGCCGTCCTTGATGGCGCCGATCGACGTGTAGTTGCGGTCGAGCGCGTAGTCGTAGGCGCGCAGCACGGTGTGCAGTTTCAGGTCCGGGGTGAATGCGTGGTCGAGCGTCGCGGTGGCGCTTTTCACGTCGCTCTGCACGAACGCGCGCGCGGTGGCGTTGGCGGCGCCGAAATAGGTTTCGACCGGCACGTCGACGGGGCGGCCGTGGTAGCCCGGCACGCCCTGGTCGGCCAGGCGCTTGTCGTGCAGGTAGTCGGCCTGCAGGGTCAGGGTCGTGGCGGGGGACAGCTTGAACCTGCCGGAGGGCGCGAGCGCCTGGCGGCGCAGGAAGTAGCGGTCGCGGAAGCCGGTGGAGTCCTCGACGGCGCCCGTCAGGCGGAACAGCGCGTCCTTGCCGGCGCTGGCCGCGCCGGCGTCGAACTCGCCGCGGCGCTGGCCGTGCGAACCGAGCGTGATCCCGGCCTCGAGCAGCGGATCGGCGAGCGGCTTCTTCGTCACGCGGTTGACGAGGCCACCGGCCGATCCGCGCCCGTACAGCACGGAGGCCGGCCCTTTCAGCACGTCGACGCGTTCGATGTTCGACAGGTCGCGGAAGTACAGCGCGTCGTCGCGCACGCCGTCCACGAACTGGTCGCTGATGGCGGAGAAGCCGCGGATCGTCACCTGGTCGCGCTGGCCGTCGCCGACGGAGAACGAGAGGCCCGGCACATTTTGAAGCGCGTCCTGCAGCGACAGCGCGTTCTGGTCGTGCAGCACGACGGCCGGCACCACGTTGACGGTCTGCGGAATGTCGCGCAGCGGCACGTTGATCTTGGTGGCGGTATTCGTCTCGGTGACGTCGTACGAGCCGGCGTCGAGTTTCCTGTCGCGGATGACCACTTCCGGCATCGCCGGTTCTTCGGCGCGGACCGGTGTCCACACGCTGCATGCGAGGGCGACGAGGCAGGGGAGGGGGCGCAGTGCCTGTTTCATGATGTTCCTGTTGTTGTTTGAAGGTGTTGGAAATCGGTGGATTGGATACGGATGGCGCGCATGCCGATGGCGGCGACGGCGTACAGCAAGGCGACGGTCCAGAACATGGCGGACAGCGGCACCCACGCCAGCGCGAGACCGCCCGCGCCGGCGCCGACGAGCGCACCAGCCTTCGCGGCGCCATTGCCGGCGCCGAGCACGCGGCCCTGTTCGTCGTCCGCGGCTTCGCGCGAGAGGAGGCCGTAAAAGACCGGCAGCAGCGCCGCGAGGCACACGCCCCACAGCACGCGCGCCAGCACGAACAGGCCGATGTTCGTGGCGAGGGCCTGTACCGCGACGATGGCGCCGCAGGCCCAGAGAATCCGTTCGACGTGGGCGAGCACGCGGGCGTGCGCCATGCGCGCGAAGCGCCGCGCCCAGAACGGCGCGGCCACGCACAGGCCGAGCGCGGTGCCGGCGTAGCACAGGCCCGTCACGCGGCTCGATACGTGCAGGACTTCGTCCGCATACAGGCCGAAGAACGTCTGCGGCATCATCTTCCCGGCCTGGACCAGCACGATGCCGAGCAGCAGGCCATAAGCGCCTGCGGGCAACGATGCCTTCCGCGAACCTGCATGCGCGGGCCGCATCGCCAGCGGTGCGACAGGCGGCAGCACGAAGGCCGCCAGCGCCGCGCACAGCAGGCACGCGGCGCCAGCGCACACGTTCACGCTGGTGAAGCCGTGGGCATCGAACAGCCAGCCGCCGATGACGGGGCCGGCCACGGAACCGATCGCGGTCGCGGCCTGCAACTGCGCCATCAGCGCGCCGCGCGCTTCCCGCGTCACGAGCCGGGCGCCGTAAGCCTGCGCCGCCGCGATATAGCCGGCGAGGGCGCCCTGCAGCAGGCGCACGAACAGGATGACGGCCGCGCTGTCCGTCGCCGCGATCCACCATTGCGTGGCCGCCAGCGCGAGCAGCGCGCGCAGCAACATCGGCTTGTGGCCGACCCGGTCGCCCAGGCGGCCCCACCACGGCGTGGTGCACATCGCCATGGCCATCGGCCCGGCGTAGGCGATGGCGCCGACCCACGCGAGCGCGTGCGACGACAGGTCGCCCACGCGGCGCAGGTGCAGGGGCCAGAACGGGCCGCTCATCTCCATGGCGCCCATCGCCAGGAGCTGCAGCGCGCACAGCCAGCGCGTCGTGTTCATGCGAGCGGGTTGGGCATGGCGCCGTGCACGTCGTCCTGCGTGTCGGACAGGCGCATGCGCAGGAACGCTTTCGCCGGCCAGTCGTGCTCCAGCAGCGCCTCGCGTTCGGCGTGCCAGCGCGCCGCGCCGACGCGCGGGCGCACGGCCGTGAACACGGCCTCGATCTCGCGCCGCAGGACGTCCCAGAAGTGGTGCTCGGGATGGCCGTACGCGCGCGCCAGCAGCAGTGCCAGTTCGGCCAGGTGGCACAGCAGCACGGCGTGCAGCAGCTTGTCGCGCACCGGTTCGTCGTCGTCGTACACGGTGAAGCCGGCACGGTACGCGTCGATGGCGAGACCGGCGCCGCGCAAGGTCGGGCCGTGGATGCGCAGGTCGCCGAAGTCGCGCGCGAGCAGTCGGGTCGGCGCGTAGTCCGCGTCGAGCATGATGAAACTGTTCTGCTGGTGCGCCTCGAACGCGATGCCGTACACGAGATACGCGGACAGCAGCGCCGTCAGCACGGTGCGGGCATGGCGCTCGAAGTACGCGACGGCGCCCGCCGCATGGTCGCCGTACGCCAGCGCGACAGCCTCCGTCACGAGCGGCCGGCCGCTGAACGGCGACTCCGCGAACAGCGCGCCCACCGGGACCGGGAAGCGCGCGCCGTCCGCCTTGGCCATCGGATTGGACCGGTACAGGATCGCGAGGTGGCGTGCGCGGTCGTCGTCGCCGTGCGGGTCGAGGTAGTACAGGCCCACGTCTTCGCGCACGATGTCGAGCGTGCCGTTGAAGCCGGCTTCGGCGTCGAGGATCGTCGCGAGCAGGCGCGTGATGCGCGGTCCCATCACGGCGGACTTCGGCGACACCGTCCGCTGCACGCTGGTCAGGCGCAGCGACACCGGCAGCTTCAGGTGCGGCAAGGTCGGCGAGCCGGCCGGGACGACGGTGCGGAACGACATGGTCGGCGTCGCGTCGAGGGCCGCCTCGTCCGGCAGCAGCAGGTCGCCGCGCGCGATCTCGGCCGCGAATTTTTCCGGGATCACCCGCCTGGCCTGGAACGGATGGAGGGGGAGCGGGAGCCAGTCGGATGGCGCTTCGCCCAGCGCTGCCAGGGCAATTTTCCATTGCAGCAGCGCCTGCGGGAAGTGCCGGCCGAACCAGGCGGTGTAGTCGCCATCGATGGCGGCGAAGGTCACGCGCGCCTTGTCCGCGCGGATCGCGGCCAGCGGCACGGACAGCGTCGGCTGGAATTCGGGCGACAGCGCCAGCACCTCGTCCGCGGACAGTCCGAGCTTGGTCTTGAACGTCGGATGCCACGGGTGGCCCAGCGTGCCCCATTGTTCCAGCAGCAGGGCGGGGTTCGCGTGGCCGGACCGGCGCAGCGCGGCGAGGAAGGTCGTGTCGGTCGCACCCAGTTCGGCGCGCAGCGTCCGCGCCCAGCCGCGGCGGTAGCTCAGGCACAGCACGTCGTTGGCGAGACTGTTGTCGAGTTCGTGGATGAGCCGTTGCAGGTTGGCGCCCTGGCCCGGCAGTGACGGCGCCAAGCAGGCTAGCAGCGCCGCCGCATGCGACACCGGCTGCGGCCGTTCTCCGGTCGCGTAGTACGCCACGCCGCCCGCCAGCCGGCAATCGCCGATGCGGCCGACGGTCAAACCTTCGAAGCGCAGCATGCCTTGCTGCGCCCACAGTGGGAGCCACGACACCGCGCCCTCCGTGATCAACTGGTCGCGGTTCAGGAGGCGTTCGCGGAACAGTGCCTGCACGGTTCGCTGCAGGCTGCGCCGGCGGGCGTCGGACGAGGCCAGCTCGGCGGCAATAGCGTCCAGGGAATGATCGACAGGGTTGAGCAATTTCGGTATCGCGTTCATCAGCTTGCCTTCTCAATAACGACGGGAACGCAGAATAACGTAAACGCGAATCATTCTCAATATCATTTGCAATAGTGGCGTTGTAGATTGATACAGATCAAAACATTTAATTTGATTAAATTATTGATTCAATGCAATGTTAATTACGTGCACGGCACTTCCTCCATCAACACTGGAGCGCCGTGCGAAAATTTGACGATTGCACCGGGAGGTCCCATGAAAGGTATTGTTTTTAATCTGCTGCCCCGGCCACCCTGAAGCTCGAGCTGACCGAGAGCGCCGTCATGGCCGATGCCGAGCATGCGCTCGCGGTGTTTGCGCGGTTGAAGGCGCTGGGCGTGCTCGTCAGCCTGGACGATTTCGGCACCGGCTATTCCTCGCTCAGCTATCTGCGCCGGCTGCCGATCGACACGCTGAAGATCGACCGCTCGTTCGTCAGCAAGCTCGACTGTTTTGACGACAAGCGCCAGATCGTCGAGGTCGTGCTGATGCTGCCGCGCGCGCCGGGCCTGGACGTCGTGGCGGAAGGCGTCGAGACCGAGGCCGAGCTGGACCTGCTGCGCGACATGGGGAGCGACCTCGTGCAGGGCTACTACTATTACCGGCCGCTCGCGCCGGACGATGCCGCGCAGGCGCTGGCGGCACAGGGGCGGCACGCGATGTGCTAAGGTTGCGCCGATGAACACCCGATCCAACGGCGGCTATGTCGGCCGCTTCGCGCCATCCCCCACAGGCCCGCTGCACGCCGGGTCGCTGGTCGCCGCGCTGGCCAGCTATCTCGATGCGCGCGCCCACCACGGCGCCTGGCTCATCCGCATCGAAGACATCGACGAAGGCCGCAGCGTGCCCGGCGCCGCCGAAGAGATCCTCGACCTGCTGCGGCGCCTGGGCATGACGTCCGATTGCGAGGTCGTGTGGCAGAGCCGCCGCAAGCACCTGTACGAAGCCGCGTACGACCGCCTCGCCGGCCACGTCTACCCATGCGGCTGCAACCGCCGCGAGATCGCCGATTCGCGCCTCGGCGTCGCGCCCGACGGCGCCGCCATCTACCCCGGCACCTGCCGCCACGGCCTCGCGCCGGGCCGCAGCCCGCGCAGCCTGCGCCTGTGCGTGCCCGCGGCGGGCGAGGACGTCATCACGTTCCGCGACCGCGTGGCCGGCGTCGTTACCCAGCGGCTGGCGAGCGAGTCGGGCGATTTCGTGCTGAAGCGCGCGGACGGTTACTGGGCATACCAGCTGGCGGTCGTCGTCGACGACGCGGAGCAGGGCGTGACGGACGTCGTGCGCGGCGCCGACCTGCTCGATTCCACGCCGCGCCAGATCTTCCTGCAGCGGCGGTTGAATGTGCCGACGCCGCGCTACCTGCACGTGCCGGTGGTGCGCAATGCGGAAGGCGAAAAGTTGTCGAAGCAGACGGGGGCGCTGGCCGTGCGGCCGGGGGACGACGACGCTGCGGTGGCCGCGTTGCGGCAGGCGGCGGGGTTTCTGGGGCTGGAAGTGGGCGCAGTGGGATCGCTGGAAGAATTCTGGCGTGCCGCGGTGCCCGCGTGGGCGGCGTTGCACCCCTGATCGACACCTCCCCGCGTCGATCGATCCATCTCATGCCATCGGCCGTCTCCGGCTCATCCACATCAACCCGGCGAGGCCGACGGCCAGCATCGACCACTCGGCCGTCTCCGGGACGGGCGGTGCGGCCACCAGCCAGCCGCGGATTTCCCCGTTCGGATAGAGATCCGTGTGAATGTTGACGTAGGCCTCGTTGGCGTTGACGCCGTCGATGAAAGCCGACGCGGCGCTCGCGACCGTGCCGCCGTGCGCGGTCACGAAGGCGGGATCCCAGCTCATGTCGTCACCCAGCGGAATGGCCTTGCTGTAGGTGCCGGCGGTCACACCCGGCGGAAAGTCCTGGAACGGCACGGCCACCGGCGCCGTGCCCGTGAAGGCCGTGCTGGTGCAGCAGTGGATGTGGGCCCCGGTGGTGACGCCGTCCAGGTCGCGGAACGGCAGGTCGACGAGCATTTCCTTGCCGCCCAGGTCGATCGTCACGAGACTCGTGCCGGGCGAGGCGTTGGGCGGGCTTTCCAGCGCCCCGCTGGCGACGGCCCGGTAGCTCGGGTCGACCGGCGCGGCGCTGGCGGGCAGGGCGACGGCGCTCGATGCCGCAGCCAGTGCGAGGACAGACAGAACACGTTTCATGGCGTACCTCCTGTTGAACAAAAGTCCTGCGGTGCACCCCGTCCTGGGGTGCTGGACAAAACCTAGCACCGCTGGCTTGCGTTCTCGCACACGGTACGGCTGAGATAGTGCTCCCGGGCGACTGAAAATCGGAAACCTTGGCACAATCGCAAAAAACGACCCCCCACGACCATGCGATCCCTTCTTTCCGTCTTGCTCCTGGCGACCGCCGGCCTGGCCCAGGCCCAGGACGCGTCCCTGCTGGCCGGCGCGATGCGCGTCGACAAGGACCACAGCGACACCTCGTTCGCCGTCAACGTCGGCTATACCCAGCGCCTGACGCCATGGCTCGCCGTGAGCGCCGACTACCTGAACGAAGGCCATCCGAAGCTGCACCACCGCGACGGCCTCGGCGCCCAGGTCTGGCTGCACACGCGGGTGCCGGAGCGCGGCTGGTCGTTCGGCGCGGGCATCGGCCCCTACTATTACTTCGACACGACGACGGGCAACGGCTCGCTGACCGATTACCGCAACGAGCATGGCTGGGGCGAGCTGATGAGCGTCGACGCGATCTACCATCTGCATTCGCATGCCTACGTGGAGGCGCGGCTGTCGCACACCCACGGCATACCCGACCGCGACACGACGCAACTGATGGTGGGAATGGGCTACGAGCTGGGCACGGTGCCGAACTGGGAACGCCGCGAGAACGCCGACCGCGGCGACCAGACCTTGATGGTGCTGGCCGGCCGCTCCATCGTGAACAGTTTTAAATCGGAAAAGGCGATGTCATCGGGCATCGAATACCGCCGCACGGTCAATCCGAACGTGGAATGGAGCGTGATCCTGATGAACGAGGGCAAGGTGGGCGTGGCCGAGCGCATCGGCGTCTCGAGCCAGGTCTGGCTGCTGCGCCCGTTCACGGACCGCACCGTGCTGGAGATGGGCTTCGGCGCCTACGGCGTGCGCGACCAGCTCGACCGCCTTGACGCCGAGGCCGAGCGCGTCACGCGCCTGACCGGCCTGGCGTCGATCGGCATGCGCTACCGCATCAGCGATACCTGGCGCGCGCAGTTGACGTGGAATCGCGTGATCACCGACTACCACCGCGATTCCGACGTGTTCCTGCTCGGCGCGGGCGTCACGTTCTGACCGGCGTTCAGGTGCGCACCGGATCCGTGGCCAGCGGCCGCTTCATGATCGTGATGCTGCCGTCGGCTTCGAGGAAGGCGCACTGCATCTCGTGCTGCGCGCAGTCGGCCTGGCGCAAGGCTTGCCGGATGTCCGATTCGCCCACGCGGTTGCGGCGCATGACCTTGTCGAAGAACGCGCCGTCGCGGCCGATGAGCAGCGCGTCGCCGTCCAACAATTTTTCCATGCGCTGACTGTTGGCCGCAAGCATCCCGAAGCCCGCGTTCAGTACGATCAGCGTGGCTGCGATGATGAGGCCGCCGCTGACGGAATCGTCGCCACCCGACAGGCCGTTCGACACGGCTTCCGACAACAGCATCACGACGAGCAGGTCGAACGGCGTCAGCTGGCTGATCGTGCGCCGTCCGGTCAATCGCACCATGACGAGCAGGGCCACGTAGACCATCGCCCCCCGCGCAACAAATTCCCACCAGGGAAGATCCATATCGAACATAGCGGCTTCTCCGGAATGCAGCGATGCATCCATTGTAGTGACGGGGCCGTTAATTGATTGTTCGGTGGGGAACGTAGCGGCGCCTTACAGCTTGCCGATCTGCCGGTCGATGGCCTTGCGCGCCCGTTCGCTGCGCTCGCTGTAGCGGTCGGTCAGGTAATCCGTGCGGCCGCGCAGCAGCAACGTGAATTTGACCAGCTCTTCCATCACGTCGACGACGCGGTCGTAGTAGGCGGACGGGCGCATGCGGCCGGCGTCGTCGAATTCCTTGTACGCCATCGGCACCGAGGACTGGTTCGGGATCGTGAACATGCGCATCCAGCGTCCCAGCAGGCGCAAGGTGTTGACCACGTTGAACGACTGCGAGCCGCCGCAGATTTGCATGACGGCGAGCGTGCGTCCCTGGCTCGGCCGCACCGCGCCCTGTTCCAGCGGGATCCAGTCGATCTGGTTCTTCATGACGGCCGTGACCGCGCCGTGGCGTTCGGGACTGCACCACACCTGGCCCTCCGACCACAGGCACAGCTCGCGCAGTTCGACGACCTTCGGGTGCGTCTCGGGCACGCTGCCGACCATCGGCAGTTCCATCGGGTCGAAGATCTTGACCTCGGCGCCGAAGTGTTCCAGGATGCGCGCCGCCTCGTATGTGAGAAAACGGCTGAACGAGCGCTCGCGCAGCGAACCGTACAGCATCAGGATGCGGGGCGCATGATCGAGGTTGCCGACGGGTTCCAGCTTGGCTTGCGTGGGCAGGTCGAGGCGGTCGGGATCGATGTTGGGGAGGTCGTTCATGATGGGAGACAAGTCAGGAAAGGCGCAGCGCCAGCGCGGCCAGCGTCACGAGCAGGATCGGCAGGGTCAGCACGATGCCCGTGCGGAAGTATTGGCCCCAGGAAATGCGAATGCCCTTGTCCGCCAGCACGTGCAGCCACAGTAGCGTGGCCAGGCTGCCGATCGGCGTGATCTTCGGACCGAGGTCGCAGCCGATCACGTTGGCATACACCATCGCCTCGCGTACGGCGCCCGTGGCCGGGACGGCATCGATCGCCAGTGCGCCGACCAGCACGGTCGGCATGTTGTTCATGACGGAGGACAGGAGCGCGGTCGCGAATCCCGTGCCGAGCGCGGCGCCCCAGGTGCCGTGTGCCGCGCTGCGCGCCAGCAGCGCCGTCAGGCCGTCCGTGAGGCCGGCGTTGCGCAGGCCGTAGACCACGAGGTACATCCCCAGCGAGAACACGACGACCTGCCACGGCGCACCCCGCAGCACGGCGCGCACGGAAATGACGTGGCCACGCGCCGCGACGGCCAGCAGCACGAGCGCGCCCGTCGCGGCGACGGCGCTGATCGGCACGCCCGCGCGTTCCAGCCAGAAGAACCCGGCCAGCAGCAGCGCCAGTACATACCAGCCGGCGACGAAGGTCGCGCGGTCGCGGATGGCCTCGACCGGGCGTTTCATCTGATCGAGGTCGTAGCGGTCAGGCAGGTCGCGGCCGAAGTAGGCGACGAGCGCGGCGAGCGTCGCCAGCACCGCGACGATATCGACCGGCACCATCACGGCCGCATAGCGTGCGAAGCCGATGCCAAAGTAATCCGCGGATACGATGTTGACGAGGTTCGATACGACCAGCGGCAGGCTGGACGTGTCCGCGATGAAGCCGGCCGCCATTACGCACGCGAGCGTGGCGCGCGGCGGGAAGCGCAGCGCGGCGAGCATTGCGATCACGATCGGCGTCAGGATCAGCGCCGCGCCATCGTTCGCGAACAGCGCGGCGACGGCCGCGCCGAGCAGCACCAGCAGCACGAACAGCCGCCTGCCGTCACCCGCGCCCCAGCGCGCGACGTGCAGCGCCGCCCATTCGAAGAACCCCGCGCGGTCGAGCAGCAGGCTGATGACGATGATGGCGACGAATGCGCCGGTGGCGTTCCAGACGATGTGCCAGACGACAGGGATATCGTCCACGCGGATCACGCCCGCGAGCAGGGCGACGGCGGCGCCGGCGGCGGCGCTCCAGTCGATGCCGAGTCCGCGCGGCTGCCAGATGACCAGGACCAGCGTGCCGAGGAAGATGAGAAGCGCCGCCAGCATCACGGTGCGCGGCCGCCCGGGTTGCCGATATGGTCGAGCGCCGCCTTGAAGGCCGCGCGGTCGCCGGCCAGCCGGTCGGGCGGCAGCGCCAGGAACGCCTCGATGCGCGCGCGCAGGATCGCGTAGGCCTCCTCGAACGCGGCGCCGATCTCGGCGTCCGTGCCGGACACGTGGCTCGGATCCTCCACGCCCCAGTGCGTGCGCAGTACCGGGCCGAGGTAGGCCGGACACGTTTCGCCGGCGGCGCTGTCGCACACGGTGACGACGACGTCCGGTGTGACCGGCAGGTCATCCCACGATTTGCTGTAGTAGCCCGCGGTGGCAATGCCCTTGTCGGCCAGCAGGGCGAGCGCGCGCGCGTTCAGGCGGCCCGTCGGGTGGCTGCCGGCGCTGATGGCATGCAGTCCGGCCGGCGCCAGGTGGTTGAAGACGGCTTCGCTGATGAGCGAGCGGCAGGAGTTACCGGTGCAGAGGAAAAGTACGTTCATGGTGGTGGGTATTCAGCAACAGGACTGGCCGCCGCAGCAGTTCTCGGTAAGGAAGCCGACGAGGGCGTTCATCGTGTCGAAGCGCGCGGCATAGATGACGAAGCGGCCCTCCTGGCGCGGTGTGATGAGGTCCGCGTGCGTCAGCTCTTTCAGGTGGAACGACAGCGACGAGGCGGGCAGGCCGAGCGTTTCCGCGATCCGGCTCGCGGCCAGTCCCTCGGGCCCGGCCTGCACGAGCAGGCGGAACGTGGCCAGCCGCGATTCCTGGGCGAGCGCCGCGAGGGCCGTGATGGCGTTCTTGTTTTCCATATTTCCAGTATAGTCGAAATATCGAGCGAGCAACAAGCGCGGCGCCGCGCCGATGATTAGTTGTCGAGCTTGAGTTCCCAGTAGCCGACGTCGAGCCAGCGGCCGAACTTCATGCCGACTTCCGAGAAGTGTGCAACCTTGCGGAAACCCAGCGCCTCGTGGAGACCGACGCTGCCTTCATTCGGTTGGGCGATGCCGCCGATCACGAGGCGCAGTTCGCGCTTGCGCAGCTCGTCGAGCAACGCGCCGTAGAGAGTCCGCCCCAGTCCGCGGCCGGTGCAATCCTTGTCCAGGTAGACCGTACTCTCGACGGAGAAGCGATACGCCGGCCGCACGCGCCACTTCGTCGCATACGCATACCCGGCGAGCGTGCCGTCGACTTCCAGCACGAGCCAGGGCAGGCCCGCGGCGCCGACGTCGGCGATGCGTTGCGCCATGTCCCGCTCGCTCACCGGATCTTCTTCGAAGCTGACCGTCGTCGTCGTGACGTAGTGGTTGTAGATGGCGCAGATGCGGGCGGCGTCCAGCGGTGTGCCGGGGCGGATGTGGGTGGTGGGCATGGAAATCGTCGAAGTGATGGCATCGACGATGGTGGCGTGGCGGTGGATGGCTGTCAAGTTCTCGGCGCGTCCTTGCTGTCCATTGTTAACCAACGGTTGCCGGAAGGCTGCCGATCAGCTTACAGCCGCACTCGGTCGTGCAACCATCGACGGCTACCGGAACGCCGTTGATCGTCAACGTGTCGTGGGCGGCAATGATCTTGTTGACGCCGTGTGGCTTACCGCCCGGATAGGATTGAGGGCAATCGACCTTGTCACCGAGTCGGGCGATTGCCCGTCCGCGAATATCATGCTTGGGCGAGCCGCTGATGACAGTTCCGCCATGGTCGGTTTTATCACCGACTGTAATGATCTTTAGTGTCATTTGAATCTCCGCTAGATGCCGCAATGTCAGTAGGTCGGAGGTGTGTCCGTTTCGGGCTCGACGGCGTCTTGAATGCCGTTCCAGGCCGGGAGTTCCGCAGGAGGAAGCGGCAAAACATTGTCCAGGCGAGTGAGCCGGAGATCAGGGTTGATGTCCAGTGCATTTGAGATTTCGTTATATCTTTCTGACCGTTCTACATCTGGAAAAATTTCCAGCCGTCTGAGCGCATCCTGATCTTTTTTATTGCGCTTGCCCCATTCTTTAGTATCAAAGATGAGCATTAGGGCTGCAGCAGACTCAGTATTCCCAGCCTTGGCCCCTGCTTGGTAATACTCGAGCGCCCCAACGAAATTTTTAGAAACTTTTGCCGTGATTCCTAGATCGTAAGCAGCAGGTCCATGTCCCTGTTTATAGGCGCACATGACCATCGCATCTGCAGCATCGTTCCGTCTGGCATTTTGATACGCGGTCGCGAGAGCCATTTGCGCATCTGGACTGCCGAGTTCGGCCGCTTTAAGATAGTAGGCCCAAGCGATCTTCTCATCGTACGGTACTCCGCCGTAACCGTGCTCGTATGCCACGCCCAAGTCATAATAACCCCATGCTTGACCGGCTGCGACGGCCATGCGTACGATCTCGACGGCCTTGTCGGGATCAGGCTCGAGTACGTTGTTCGACGGGAGGGGGCCAAGTCCGGACAAGTAAAAATGGGCCATCAACGCACGGGCTCCCCAATCGCCGTGATTCGCAGCGGTGTGCACGTCTTCGAGAATACGGGCTGCTTCCTGATGTGTTAATTGCCACTCGATCTTGCTTCGCCACAGATTGCGAGCATTGATGTAGAGCCGGTACGCGTTCGGATCACGCTCTTTTGGCATCGTGTCCTTCCAGCGTCGACAAGATGGAATATGGGCGTTCACGTCGAATGGCATTAAGCCGGCAGGGATTGTGTGCATCCTCACGTACTCCATATGTTGTTTGAGGAAATGGGCGCCAGTCGCGACAGTGGCCGAGATTCCCAGTGCAAGTGTCCAGCGAAAAACAGTTCGTCGCATTTCAGATGACCGGAGCACCCGGCTTCCTATTGACGTGGAATGGTAGGATCAGCCCGTCCAGTGGCAAGCCTTTTGCCATCGATTTTGCGTTATCGCTCATTGTATCGTTCCATTTTTTGAAAAACTCGTGTTCGTACCAGTAATACCAGCCTGCGGCTTCCCAGCGCCGGCTCAAATAGTTGAAGTCGGTTTCGTTGAACTGGCAAGCATCCGTCATGACGGGATCGTCGCCAGTCACTCGCCAATCCCACTGCGGATAAATGCCGTAGTCGCGGAAGATGCTTTTCGTCTGCTCCCGCAAGGTCTTGTTATGGAATAGGTAACTATCCTTGCGCAGGCTGAGGAATTTCAGCCAAGGGCCAAGCCTGGCCTCATAAAAGGTGAGACCACCGTCCGAACGAACGCGACGGAAGCTGAATACGTAGCCGGAGAAGTAGCGAAGACTGCCGTCCTTGCGCACAAGTTCAATGTTTAGAAGCTTGCCCTGCATCGCTTTGAGAGCAATGGTCGCGTCGTCGGACAACAACTCGACGATAAATTCGAAATCTGTGGAAAGGCGTTCCGTCGCGTCGATCTTGTTGACTAAGAATTGCGCAGAAGGGACGTCCTTGTTGGGGAACAGCAGGCGCAGGATACGGTTGTACTGCTTGCTGTAGACCAGATCATGAATAGAGCGATGACTGCCTGCCATTGTGGACTCCTGAAACAACAGGGCCCGCCTGGAGCAGGCGAGCGTTTGCCATTATTCAAGAGCTTTTAAAGAGGCCAGTTGAGCAGTCGCAACTAGATGAGTTCACGTAACGATACGCGCGCCACTGGCATTCGTGAGCGGCAGGCCTATTGCGTGCCGGTTTCTTGCGCCTCCTCCGGATGCCGCGCCTCCCACGCCGCCAACGCCTCCTTGTAGTTGGCAAGCAGCATCTGGTAGACGTCGAAGATGCAGTTCGGACAGCCGGAGCCGCAGCAATCTTCCAGCGCGGGTTCGATGGGCGGCAGCGGCCGCGGGTCGGGCAGGGGTGGGACGGGATCTGACATGCGGGCCAGCATACCGCAAACGCGGTGCGTGCGTCGAGTATGCCGGCCTTGCCCGTTACCCGTTCAGCTCGTAGCTGCGCAGCACGAACACCGTCTTGCCGTTCCGCTTTGCGCACACCCCTGTCATGACTTCGCCCTCGCCCAGGTTCCACGTGAGGGCGCTGCCGGCCGGCTTGCTGGCGCAGGCCGCGTGCGCCTCGGCGGGGACCGGCGGCAGCTTCGGTGGCGGCGGCGGGGCGGGGATGGCCGGGACGCCGGGTATGGCCGGGAGGGCCGGCAGGACGGGCAGTACGCCGGATTCGGAGGGGTCCGGCGGCGGCGGTGCGGGCGGTGCCGGCGGCGCGGGCGCGACCGGCGGGGCAGGGGGCACGGGCGGCGCCTTGCACTTGCCGGTGGTCGTCTTGCAGTGGATGGTCACGTGGACGTGCTGTTCCGCGGAATCGTCCGTGGTCTGCGCCAGCGCGGGCAGCATGACGGCGCCCAGCAGGATGCCGAGGGTGGTGGCTTTCATCGTCTTCTCCTTGTCGAGGCCCGCGCGACGCGGCGGGCCATGTCGGTATCGTGCATGCCGATTGTGGAGAAAAAATGAAGACCGCTGCTCAGAGGTCGAAGCGGTAGCCGAGCCCGTAGATCGAACGGATCGCGTCCACGCCCGGCAGCGCGGCGTCGAGCTTGCGCCTGAGGTTCTTGACGTGGGTGTCGATGGCGCGGTCCGTCACGTCGAGGTTCGCGTTGCCTTCGCGCGCGAGGTCGAGCAGCTGGGTGCGCGAAAACACTTGGCCGGGACGGCGCGCCAGCGCGGCCAGGATGCCGTATTCCGTCGGCGTCAGGTCGAGCGCCTTGCCGTGGACGGTGATGCGGCGGGCCAGCGTGTCCACGGCGACGACCGGCGCGGGACGCCCCGCGCGGCGCAGGATCGCCTTGATGCGCGCGACGAGTTCGCGCGGGCTGAACGGCTTGCACAGGTAATCGTCGGCGCCCGCGTCGAGGCCCAGCAGGCGGTCGATTTCTTCCACGCGCGCCGTCACCATCACGACGGGCAGGCCGGCCAGAACCGGGTTCGCGTCGGCGCGCAGCGCGCGGCACAGGGACAGGCCGTCGAGCCCCGGCAGCATCAGGTCCAGCACGACCAGCGCGGGCGGATCGCGGCGCAAGGCGTCCAGCGCGGCGGCGCCGTCGCCGAACACGTCGGCCGTGTAGCCGGCCGCGCGCGCGTAGTCGGCCACCAGCGCGGCCAGTTCCGGTTCGTCCTCGACGATGACGATGCGCTCGCTCATGGCTGGTCTCCCGCGCGCGGCAGCGTGATGGTCGCGCGCAGGCCGCCGGCCGGCGCATGCGCGAAGGCGAGCGCGCCGCCTTGCGCTTCCACGAGGCGCCGGCACAGCGCGAGTCCGAGGCCGGCGCCGCCGTGCGCGCGGCTGCGCGACGCGTCGACGCGGTAGAAACGTTCGCCGAGATGCGCCAGCGCGTCGTCCGGCACGCCGGGCGCGCTGTCGTCCAGGTGCAGGTGCAGGCGGGGGCCGTCGATCTGCGCATGCAGGTGGACGCGGCCGCCGGGCGCCGTGTAGCGCAGGCTGTTCTCGAACAGGTTGGCGAGCACTTGGCGCATGCGGTCGGGGTCCGCCATCACCCGGGCTGTCTTCGGGCCAGGGCCGAGGTCCAGCGCGAGGCCGGCCCGCGCAAAGCGTTCCGCGCAGGCGCGCGCCTCGGCGCACGCGAGCGTCCACAGGTCGAGCGCGACGGGCCTGCATTCGAGCGCGCCGACGTCGGCTCTGGCCAGCGCGTACAACTCGTCGATCAATTTGTTCAGCGCGAGGACCTGGCGCAGCATGGCGTCGAGCGTGTCCGGCGTGGCGCTGCGCACGCCGTCCTGCAGCGCTTCCAGCTGCGCGCGCAGCACGGCCAGCGGCGTGCGCAGCTCGTGCGACGTGTCCGCGACCCACTGGCGGCGCGCCTGTTCCGCCCCGGCCAGCCGGGCCGCGAGGGCGTTGAAGTGGCGCGCGAGGTCGCCCAGTTCGTCGCTGCGGTGCGCGGGAAGGCGCAGGTCGAAGCGACCTTCGGACAGCGCCCGGCTGCCCGCCGCCAGTTGCCGGATCGGGCTGCGGAAGTGGCGCGCCAGCAGCACGGCGGCGAGGGCGCTGAGCCCCACCGCGAGCGCGACGATCTGCCACAGGCTGCTGGTGAGCTGCTGCAGGAAGGCATACGCGAGCGCGTCGCCGGGGCGGGCGTCGCGCGCGACGGCCAGGTAGCCGACCGTGCGGCCATCCACCTCGACCGCGCGCCGGACCGTGGCGGCGTCCGGCCCCAGGCGGCGGCCGGCGAGCCAGCCGCCCTGCGCATCGAGCAGCGTGACGCGGCGCGCCAGCGGCAGCGGGCCCGGGACCGGCAGGTCGGGCACGAGGGGGACGTCCTCCACGCGCGGACCGGGCAGCGGCGGCAGCGGCGGGGCCGGCGGCGCGGGCGGGGCCGGTGGCACGGGCGCGACCGGTGCAACGGGCATGACGGTGGGCGCGCCATTCTCCCGCAGGCGCTGCAGGCGTGCGAGCTCCGTTGCGATCCAGTCCTGGCGGTCGGTATCGGGAATGAAACCCCAGCCTTTGCCGTTGCGGTACTGGCGCGCGAGGGTGGTGGACAGTTCTTCCAGGCGATCCAGTTCGATGCCGGCGGCGTAGTCGCCGAAGCTGGCCAGCACGTTCTG
The DNA here is from genome assembly GCA_045810485.1 of Massilia sp. GTDB lineage: Bacteria > Pseudomonadota > Gammaproteobacteria > Burkholderiales > Burkholderiaceae_D > Telluria. Next base: position 21,686 of record JBJMVU010000002.1, read on the forward strand.
GCGCAGCAGGAACACGGCGCAGGCGGCCACGGCGACGATCGCCAGCAGGACGGAGGCAAACAGGCGGTGGCCGATGGAGAACTTCAAAGCGTTGACAGGTAGGAATTGACGAAGAGGTATTTTAGGACAATTAGTGTGGTAAATATGCGGCCATAGCGATGGCCTACCCGATTTGGCTGGACAGCGTATTGATTTTTCGCGAATGATGACATGTGTCCAGAATGCAGCTATATTTTCCTCAAGCAAAAAATCGGCCGTCGAAGTCATAGAGCCGACTACCGGGAGACAAGTCATGTTGAATTGGTTGAAAACGACGCTGGTACCTTCCGCGTCGGCGTTCGCGCCGACCGGACGGTCCGGCATGACGGCCCGCGTGCGCAGCCTCGTGCTGAATGCGCGCGACGGCAGCATCCGCACGGCGATCAACGCGGCGCGCCTGCGCAAGGAGGTCGACCAGTCGCTGGAAAAGGCGCGGCAGCAGTACACCGCGTCGCGCGAGCTGGCGGTGTCGGCGCGTGAGGTGACGGCGCTGTCGGCCAGCGTCAAGGCCGGCACGGACGACATCGCGGGGACGGCGGACCGCAACCTCGCCGTGGCGCGCGCGTCGATGGACGAACTGTCGCACCTCGAAGCGCGCATGCGCGCGATCGAGGAAAAGGTGGACGGCTTCGCGCGCACCGTCGGGGAGCTCGACCGTCATGCCCGCTCGATCAGCGAATTCGGCGGCATCATCCAGCGCATCGCCAACCAGACCAACCTCCTGGCCATCAATGCCGCGATCGAGGCGGCGCGCGCGGGCGAGGCCGGCCGCGGTTTCGCCGTGGTCGCGGCCGAGGTGCGGCGCCTGTCGCAGCTGGTCAACGAGGAGACAAGCAAGATCGCGGGCGTGAACAGCGAGATGCGCACGCTCGTCGAGTCGACCACCGGCGCGACCCGGGAGATCCGGGAAGGCGTGAACGTGTCGGCGCGCGAAATCGGATCGGCGGCGGGCCACTTCAAGACCTTCGTCGCCGACTTCGAGCGCATGACGGGCACCGTCAACGAGATGGCCGTGGCGATGCAGTCGCTGGACAGCATCAGCCAGTCGATCGGCCGCCAGGTCACCGACATGGCGACGAATGCGTCGGAGACGGGACAATCGATGGCCGATGCGTCGCGCCGCGTGGATGAAGTGCGCGCGACCACCGAGGAAATGCAGGGCGTGCTGGCCGAGTTCCGCACGGGCGGCACGACGTTCGACGGCCTCGTCGAAGCGACGACGCAGCTGCGCGACGCCGTCGGGCGCTGCCTCGCCGGCCACCTGGCGCGCGGCGTGGACATCTTCGACCAGGCGTACCGGCCGATCGAAGGCTCGGACCCGCCGCGCTTCACGACGGGCTACGACCGCGCCGTGGAGCGCGACCTGCAGGCGCTGTACGATCGCCTGCTGTCCGACCTGCCGGGGTGCACGTACGCGCTGTCGGTGGACAACCGCGGCTATGCGCCCACGCACAACAGCAAGTTCTCGCAGACGCCGACGGGCCGTCGCGAGCACGATCTCGTCTACTGCCGCAACAAGCGCATCTTCGACGACCCGGTGGGCGCGAAGCTGGCGTGCAACCGCAAGCCGTTCCTGTTCCAGACCTATCTGCGCGATACGGGGGAGGTGATCAACGACCTGTCGATGCCGCTCGAGATCGGCGGCCGGCACTGGGGGGCGGTGCGCGTGGGGTTCGATTCGACGAAACTGTAGAACTCCGTCGTTCCCGCGAAGGCGGGAACCCATGTTGAGCAACCGAATTCGGTATGTTGGATACACCGCGATGTGGTTAACGACTGACTTCGGTGCTTCAGCATGGATTCCCGCTTCCGCGGGAATGACGTTTCAGGTGCTTAGAACTTGTAGTTGTACGCCAGCCCGATCAACTGCATATGGGTCTTCCACGTCCCGCGCGTCGTCTCGCCGTTGCCGGTGCAGCCCGCCATCACCGGATTGCAGTTGTTGGTGTAGTTGCCGCTCGCGTCGTTGAAGTGCAGCCAGCTGTAGGCCAGGTCCAGCGACGAGGCCGGGGTCAGCTTCCAGTTCGCGCCGAACGACAGTTGCAGGCGGTCGGCATCCGGCAGCGCGGCGTGGCGCAGCGTGTCGCCGCGGACCGGGGCGTCGTCGTGGGCGATGCCGGCGCGCAGCAGCACGGCGTCGTTCAGCGCATAGTTCGCGCCCAGCGCCACGCGCACGGTGTTCTTCCACTGCTGGCGGATCACGAGGTCGCCCTCGGTCGTGCCGACGAACTGGATGTCGATGTTCTGCATGCGCGAGTTGCGCGTCCACGTGACGTCGGCCATGCCGGCCCATTTCGCGTCGAACTGGTGGAAGGCGTTCAGCGACAGCGTCTCCGGCGTGGCGACGTCCACGCGCACGGCGGAATTCGCGTGGTGCGAGGCGCCCTGCAGCACCTTGTTGACGACGGCGTCGCTCGTGGCCGTCGAGAAGTCCCACACCGCGCCGCCCTTCAGTTCATGCTTGATCGAGGAGCGGTAGGCGATGCCGAAGCGCGTGTCCGGCGTGGGCGAGTACATATAGCCCAGGTTGAAGCCATAGCCCCAGTCCTTGCCTTCCAGGCCAGCGTGCGCGTCGCCTGCGGTCGCCAGCGCGGCCGGGTTGCCGCCCAGCGTGACGATCTGGCGCACCAGCGCGGCGCCGCTGCCGGCCGCCTGCGCGGCGGCGATCGAACCCGGCACGTCCACGCCCTGGCGCAGGCTGGCCTTCATGTGTTCGATGTCGATGCCGAAGCCGAAGCTGTGCTGCTCGGAGAGCTTGAACGCCACCGACGGGTTGATGTTGATGGATTCCAGCTTGATGTTGGTGAGCGAGTAGCGGCCCGACCAGTTGTCGTCGTAGTCCAGCTTGGTGCCGTACGGGACGAACACGCCGACGCCGGCGGTCCACCGGCTGTCGATCTGCTGGCTGTAGTACAGCGTCGGCGCGGCGACGACGCTCGGCGCGTAGTCGTCCTGCGACTTCACGCCGCCGGTGGACGTCTTGGTGAAGCGGGTCGAGCCGGCATCCTGGAACGTCGAATGCGGGACGACGGCGGTCACGCCGCCCACGATCTGGCGGCCTTCCAGGCGCGACAGGCCGGCCGGGTTGGCGAAAATGGTGGATGCATCGGCTGCTTCGGCGCCGTTGGCTTCCGCCGTGCCCTGGGCGGACACGCTCTGGGAGCCGAAGCGGTAGCCGGAGGCGGTCGCGTCGAGCGACGTGCCCAGGGCCAGGGCGACGAGCAGGGTCAGGTGTTTCTGGTTCATCGGTCTCACTCCAAGTATCGATTCGTAGCCCGCCCCCGGGCCGGAAAGGCCGGGGTCGGCGGGAGCCGAAGCATACACCATATCGCACGACCGTTCTATTTCTGTTGCGTAATGAACACTGTTCAGGGACGGAGCAGGCGCAGGTCGACTTGCTGCGCCATCACGCGGTAGCCCGCTTCGTTCGGGTGCAGGTGGTCGCCGCTGTCGTAGGCGGGGTTCAGACGCGCCGGGTCGTGCGGATCGCGCAGCGCGGCATCGAAGTCGACGACGGCGTCGAACACGCCCGCCGTGCGGATCCACGCGTTCACCGCCTGGCGCTGGCGCTCGACCGTCTCGGAATAAAAACGCTTCGTGCCCGCCAGCGGCATCAGGGTGCCGGCCCAGATGCGGATGCCGCGGGCGTGCGCGCGGTCGGCCAGTGCGCGCAGGCCGGCTTCGACCTGTTCGACCGTGACGTGCTGCCGCGGGTCGGCCAGCAGCTGCGAGGCCGTGATGTCGTTCAGGCCCTCGTGCACGAGGATCCAGCGCACGCCGGGCTTGTCCAGCGCGTCGCGTCCGAAGCGGGACAGCGCGCCCGGTCCGACGTACGGTTCCGACTCGTCGCGCAGCAGGCGGTTGCCCGCGATGCCGCCGTTGGCGATGCCGATCGTCGCGAGCGCCGGCTCGGCCTGCAGGCGCGCGGCCAGCGCGTCCGGCCAGCGCGCGTCCTGGTCGTTCCGGGAGCCGACGCCGTCCGCGATCGAATCGCCGACGATGGCCAGCGTGCGGCCCGCGTCCGCCCCGAGGACTTCGACGTCGCTGAGGAAGTAGCGGCTGTCGTCGGTGGCGGTGGAGGGGAAGTCGGCGGCGCCCGTGGCGTCGCCGGATGCCTTCATGTACGCCGTCCGCAGCGCGAAGCCGTGGATCGTCGACACGGCCACCGGCGCCGGCAGGTACAGGCTGACGGCCAGCGGCTGCAGCGCGTCGACGGCGAGGTCGACGGGGTCGGACAGCGCGCTTGAACCCGCCGCGATGGTGACCGCGGACCGGCCGCCGAACCGCAGCGGACGGTCGCTGCCGGCGGTCACGCGCGCAGCGCCGGCGGACAGGCCCACGTGCGCGGCGCCCACCGTCAGCGGCTGCGTGCCGAACAGGTTCGAGAGGCGGATGCGCACGCGGGCGCCGCCCGCGCTCGTGCGCACGACCTGGCGCAGCGTCTGCGCGGGCAGCGCCGGTCCGGCCGAATCGGGGGCGGACGACCAGCCGGTGCGCCAGCCGTCACTGGGGGCGGCCACGGCAGCGAGGGTGGAGGAGAGCAGCAGGGCAGCCAATACGTGTTTGAACATGATGGGTGGGCGAGACGGGAAGGGAAGTGCATGCTCACATTCTGTTGCTGCCGAAGTAACTATTACATGTGCTCATTGAC
>JBJMVU010000003.1:0-7184 GCA_045810485.1 Massilia sp.
ATCGAGCCCAGCAGCGCTGGCGGCCAGAATGTGCGCGACATCCACGACGGGGCCTACATCGAGGTGCGCAATGTCGATTTCGGCGCGGCCGGCGCGCGCGCCTTCACGGCCAGCCTCTCCAGCACGGCCAAGGCAAAGGAGGCCACCGGGGCGACGATCGAGATTCGGTTGGGCAAGGTCGACGGCAAGTTGATCGGCACGCTGCCGGTCGCGGGAACCGGAGGCCAATGGGCGCCGCAGTCTGCACGGATCGCCGGCGCCTCCGGCGTCCAGGATGTCTTCTTCGTGTTCCGCGGTGCGGCCGGCCAAGAACTGTTCAAGTTCGATTACTGGAAATTTTTCCAACACGATCTGCCCGCTCCCGCAGCGCGGGCGGCACAGGCGGATCGCGCCCATAATCCCATTATCTGGGCCGACGTCCCGGACATCGCAGTCATCCGTGTAGGAAAAACCTACTACATGAGCAGCACGACGATGCACATGAGCCCGGGCCTCCCGATCATGAAGTCGACGGACCTGGTCAACTGGAGCATGGCCTCGTACGCCTATGACACCCTCGCCGACAACGAAGCCTTCCGCCTCGAAAACGGCAAGAACGCCTACGGCGAGGGCTCCTGGGCCAGCAGCCTGCGTTACCACGACGGCATGTTCTATGCCTCGACTTTCTCCGCCACCGCCGGAGGACGCACCCACATCTTCTCCACGCGCGATCCCGGGCGCGGCCCGTGGAAAGAGACGAGTTTCGAGCCTGCGCTGGGTGACCACAGCCTGTTTTTCGACGACGACGGTCGTGTCTACATGGTGTTCGGGGGAAGCCGCATCTCGCTCAGGGAGCTGAAACGCGATCTCTCCGGATTCAAGCCCGGCGGCGTGAACAAGGTCATCATCGAAAACGCCAACGCCCTGTTCGGCGCCGACCAGGGCGGGCTCAAGGCCGAGGGCTCGCAGCTTTCCAAGATCAACGGCCGCTACTATCTCTTCAACATCGCCTCGCCCAAGACCCGCTGGTCACGTACCGTCATGGTCCACCGCGCCGACAAAATCGACGGTCCCTACGAGGGGCGCATCGCGCTCGATGATCGCGGTATCGCCCAGGGCGGCCTCATCGACACCCCGGACGGCAAATGGTATGCCTATCTGTTCAAGGATAACGGCGCCGTCGGTCGCATCCCCTACCTCGTGCCCGTGACCTGGAAGGACGGCTGGCCCGTGCTCGGCCAGGACGGCGAGGTGCCCATGACGCTCGACATCCCCGCCGGCGGACAGGGCGTCTCCGGCTCCTCCGGCATCGTCGCCTCCGACGAATTCGACCGCCGGCCCGGCGCCCGCGACCTGCCGCTCGCCTGGCAATGGAATCACAATCCCGTGCGTCGTGACTGGTCGCTCACCAAGCGCCCGGGCTACCTGAGCTTCGTCACCAGCCGGGTCGATTCCAGCCTGCCCGAGGCCAGGAATACCCTCACCCAGCGCACCTTTGGCCCTGACAGTGTCGCCACCACAAGCATCGACGTGAGCGGCATGAAAGACGGCGACTGGGCCGGCCTGGCCGCTTTTCAGAAAAAGTACGGGTTTGTCGGCGTCAAGATGAGCGACGGCGCCAGATCCATCGTCATGGTGAGCGCCGACTCCGACCGGCCCGAGGAGATCGTCTCCATTCCCCTCTCCGGCAACACCGTGCACCTCAAGGTCGAAAGTGAATTTGAGCCTGCGCCTGAAGTCGCCCGCTTCTCCTACAGCCTCGACGGCAAATCCTGGACCCCCATCGGTCGTCCCTCGCGCCTTGTCTACACCTTCCCGCACTTCATGGGTTACCGCTACGCGCTCTTCTATTATTCGACGAAGACCGCCGGCGGCCGTGTCGACTTCGACTACTACCGGATCGGACAACGCGGCGGCTCTCGCTGACCGCCGCCCGGATTTTCGGCAATAAAAAAGGCTTACGCGCCGAAGCGGGTAAGCCTGATCTGTACTGCTGTATTCGTGGTAGGCCGTGCGGGATTCGAACCTGCGACCAACGGATTAAAAGTCCGCTGCTCTACCAGCTGAGCTAACGACCCGAAGAGGCAGCATTATAGCGGCTCGGCCGCCGTCCGGCTAGCGCCCGCGTCGATCCGTGCGTACAGGCGGCGTGGCGGCGGTGATCGCGAAGCTGCCCAGGACGAAGGCGGCGGCAAACGTGGCGGCAAACAGGGTCGACAAGGTACGCATGATGGCTCCCGGCGAATGGCGAATCGCGGATGCGATGTTCGGTTTTCGCATTGACGCTACCAAGTATAGGCAGCCGGGGCATCGAGTTGGTTGCTGAAGGGCAACAAACAATTCTGAACCACAAAACAAAAACGCCAGCTCGTGAGAGCTGGCGTTTTCGCTGAATCTTGGTAGGCCGTGCGGGATTCGAACCTGCGACCAACGGATTAAAAGTCCGCTGCTCTACCAGCTGAGCTAACGACCCGAAGAAGGCACGCATTATAGCGGGCCGTTTTGATTTGCGCCAGAGGCAACGCAAATTAGTGCGCGTACCCACGGTAGCGCTTAGTGCGCTACCGTGGCCTTGAGAACTTCCTCGGCGGTCGTCACGCCCTCGGCGACCTTGTAGGCGCCCGCGATGCGCAGCGGCTTCATGCCATCGGCCACGCTTTGCTGGCGCAGCGCGGCCAGGTCCGTCTGTTCCTGCACCAGTTGCGAGAACGCCTCGGTGACGGTGACCAGTTCGTACAGCCCCGTGCGGCCGCGAAAACCCGTCTGGCGGCATTCCGGGCAGCCGATCGGGCGGTAGACGGTGGCCGGCTTCGGCAGGTTCCAGGCGCCGCCCAGGACGCGCCAGACGTCGTCGGACAGCTCGCCGTCCGGCGCCTTGCAATGCGGGCACAACGTGCGGACGAGGCGCTGGGCCATGATGCCGATCAACGTCGCTTCCAGCAGATAGTGGGGTACGCCCAGTTCCAGCAGGCGCATGACGGCCGACGGGGCGTCGTTCGTGTGCAGTGTCGACAGTACGAGGTGGCCGGTCAGCGCGGCCTGGATCGCCATCTCGGCCGTCTCCAGGTCGCGGATCTCGCCGACCATGATGATGTCCGGGTCCTGCCGCATCAGCGCGCGCACGCCGTCGGCGAACGACAGGTCGATGCCGGGCTGCACCTGCATCTGGTTGAACGACGGCTCGACCATCTCGATCGGGTCTTCGACCGTGCACACGTTGACTTCGCTCGTGGCCAGCGCCTTCAGCGTGGTGTACAGCGTCGTCGTCTTGCCGGAACCGGTGGGGCCGGTGACGAGGATGATGCCGTGCGCACGTTTCGTCAGCGCGTCCCAGCGCGCCGCGTCGTCGGACGGGAAGCCCAGTTCCGGCAAGGTCTTGACGACGACCTCGGGGTCGAAGATGCGCATCACGAGTTTTTCGCCGAACGCGGTCGGCATCGTGGACAGGCGCAGCTCGACTTCCTGGCCGTCGTTCGTGCGGGTCTTGATGCGGCCGTCCTGCGGGCGGCGCTTTTCGATGACGTCCATCCGGCCCAGCAACTTGATGCGCGCCGTCATGGCGATCATCACGACGGCCGGCACCTGGTACACCTGGTGCAGCACGCCGTCGATGCGGAAGCGGATCGCGCCGGCGTCGCGCTTCGGCTCCAGGTGGATGTCGGACGCGCGCTGCTCGAACGCGTAGCCCCACAGCCAGTCGACGATGTTGACGATGTGCTGGTCGTTGGCGTCGACCTGTTTATTCGTCTTGCCCAGTTCGACCAGTTGCTCGAAGTTGTTGCGCAGGGCGAGGTCCTGGCCGCTGGACTTGTTCGCGTCGCGGATGGATTTCGCGAGGCTGAAGAATTGCGAGATGTATTGCGCGATCTCGAGCGGATTCGCGATCACGAGCTCGATGCGGCGGCGCGAGATGCGCGCGATCTCGTCCTGCCACTCGGTGCGGAACGGATCGGCCGTGGCGACGACCAGCGTGCCCGGTCCCAGTTCCACCGGCAGGATATTGAAGCGCGCCGCATAGCTGGCCGACATCACGTCGGCGACCTTGGTGAAATCGATCTTGAGCGGATCGATACGGAAGAAGGGCAGGCCGACCTTGCCGGCGCACCATTCGCTGAGCAGGTCCAGGGTCAGCAGTTTATGCGGAGCCTTTGCCGACACTATCTTGCACTGCGCGACCGCCGTCAGCGGGTGCATCGACCCGACCGCACTCTTGAGGATGCTTTGCGCCTGGGCGAAATGCGGCTTGACGGTCGATTTCTCGACGATGCCGTCGGCCAGCAGCCACGAAAAAATGGTTTGCAGGTCGAGGGCGTTCGGCTTGTGCATGTCAGTTGGCGCCGGCCGCCGCGATGCCCTTGACCCAGGATTTCGCGGGCAGCTTTGTCGCCGCCACGATCTGCGCGGCGCGCGCGGCCAAGCGGGCAGGGTCGAGATCAGGCTTGTTCTTGAAGCATAGTGCGACGACGTTGCCGTCGTGGACTTCCGGCAGGCAGATCACGTGGGCGAACGCGAAGCGCATCGCCTTGATGTTCTTCGCGAAGCTGGGGTGGTCGCCGAACAGGTTGACGGTCATGACGCCGCGGTCCGTCAGGCAGGCGTTGCACGCCTGGTAGAACTCGGGCGTGTCCAGCACGGGGCCGCGCGCCGTGGCGTCGTACAGGTCGCACTGCAGCGCGTCGATCGCGTCGTGGTTGGCGTCGTCGAGCACGAAGTCCATCGCGTCCATCTCGAGCACGCGCAGGCGCTCGTCCTCCGGCGGCAGCTTGAACATCGAGTTACAGATCGCGATCACGGACGGATTCAGTTCCACGGCCGTCACCTGCGCCTGCGGGAACTGGCGATAGGTGAACTTGGTCAAAGACGCTGCGCCGAGGCCGAGCTGGACGATGGCGTGCGGATCTTCGATAAAGAGCATCCAGGCCATCATCTGCTGGGCGTACTCGAGTTCCGGCCAGTCCGGCTTGCGGATGCGCATGGCGCCCTGGACCCATTCGGTACCGAAATGGAGGTAGCGCACACCGTCCTGTTCGGACAGGGTGACAGGCGCAAACTTCGGCTTGCGGGCGGGACGGCGCGACGATTCGGCCTGTTCGATGGATTTGCGTTTGATGAGCATAGGATGAGCGAAAGGAACATCCTATTATCGGGGGGAGGGCATCACAGTGCAAGAAAGCACTGTGATGCCGGCGCAAGAAGCGCCGTGGATGGCAGCAGACGCTGCGGAGGAAACCGACGGCTCGGGGAAGGGGGCGGTCCCCCGCGCCGGAAGATGATTTACTGGTACTGGTCCGGCTCGACCGATACGCGCACGCGCACGCGGTTGCCCGGGTCGCGGTTCATGACCGTCTGGTAGGTGTGGCCGCGGTAGTCGTAGGTCACATCGTAGCCGTTCGTGCGCTCCTGAATGGCGTCGACGGTGCGGCAGCGCTGCACGGCCTGTTCCTGCACTTGCGGGCCGTAGTTGCGGCCGTTGTTGTCGACGTTGTCGCCGACCATGCCGCCGGCGATGGCGCCGGCCGCGGCGGCCGCGACGCGACCATTGCCGCCGCCCACCTGGCTGCCCAGCAGCGCGCCGGCGATGCCGCCGATGACCGTGCCGGCTTGGCTGCGCTGCTGCGGGACCTGGGCCTGCACGTAGTCGGTGCGGCATTCCTGACGCGGCGTACGCACCTGCTCGATGCGCGGCTGGACGCGCACCACGCGGCCGAAGTCCTCGAAATCACCGGCCTGGGCCAACGGCAGGGCGCACACGCCCATGGCGGAGAGAATCAGTTTCGCTTTGAAGTTCATGCTCATACCTCGTTTTGGTGGTGCTGCTGATCTGTTGGTATCGAAAGGCGTCTCGCCCACCACTGAATCTTAGACCGAGTCGGCCTTCATTTACGATCCGTGTGGCAACAAAATGTAACAGCAGGTATACACGCCAAAACGCCGGGTTCAGAGGAGAAAACCGTGGAAAAAGCGCCAACAATGGCTGAAAAAACTCGTCTTTTTTTACAAATATGAGCGGCTCGTCCATATTCGGGTTGATTCGATTACCACAAAACGTTACCCTTAGGAGACTTAGGGTTTTATTGGCGCGTGGAAACGAGACCAGGAGAGAGCGAACGGGCCCGCCGCTTCCGCAAACCACCGCGCGCTGGAGCAGCAGAACCAGACTGGGTGACTTGAGGAAAAAATGAGTTTGTTGATGAGAGTACCGCCGAATCTTGTGCAGTCCATCCGCGCTTACCGTGCACCGGAGCTGCAGAAGGAGGCGATGCGCCTTGGTCATCACTTTCTCTACGCCCTGTGCACGAATGCGCTGACGAAGCAGCAGGTCTGTGCCCGCATCGGCGAGCAATTCTTCTTCCCCAAGCCGTGCAGCAAGAATTTCGACGCGCTGCGCAACTGCCTCACCGAAGTCATCGCCGACGCCGGACCGCAGCCCGGCTTCATCGCCGTGCTGGATCAATTGCCGAATACACAAAAATTCGACAAGGAAGCACGCGAAACGCTGCTCGACGTGTTCCGCGACGCGGCCGAATTCTGGGCCGAGAAAAAAGTCCCGTTCCGCGTATTTTATTCCTTCGAAGAGCCGCAATCGCCCCAGCCCGTGGGGTGGGTGGGCCCCCACGCCTTCAAGTAAGCGCGGCGTTGCCGTCATTTCCTTCCTTGGGTCCGCCCGGCGGCTCGGGTTACAATGCGCGCTTATGAAAAATATCGTGATCCTTATTTCTGGCCGCGGCAGCAACATGGAAGCCATCGTGCGTGCGCAGCAGGCCGAAGCCTGGCCAGCCCGTATCGCCGCCGTGATCAGCAATAAGCCGGACGCCAAGGGGCTCGCATTTGCCGCGTCCCACGGCATTCCGACCGCCGTCGTCCCCAACAAGGAATTCCCGACCCGCGAAGCGTTCGACGCCGCCCTGCAGGAGACGATCGACTGGTTCGCACCGGATCTCGTCGTGCTGGCCGGCTTCATGCGCATCCTGACGCCGGCCTTCGTGCAGCATTACGAGGGGCGGATGCTCAATATCCACCCTTCGCTGCTGCCGCTGTTTCCCGGGCTGCACACGCACCGCCAGGCGCTGGCGGCGGGGGTGGCGGAGCATGGCGCGACCGTGCACTTCGTCACCGCCGAGCTGGATCACGGTCCGGCCGTGATCCAGGCGCGCATCCCCGTGCTGCCGGGCGACACGGAAGACAGCCTGGCCGAACGCCTGCTG
>JBJMVU010000004.1:0-13674 GCA_045810485.1 Massilia sp.
CCGGCGCCGGCATCGGCCTCGCGAACATCCAGGAGCGCCTGGCGGGGCTGTACGGACGCCAGGCGTCGTTGACGCTCAAGGCCTTGCCCGAGGGCGGCGTTGCAGCTATCCTGCGCCTGCCCCTGACAGCTTGAGCGCACGATGCCCACCGCAATCATCGCCGACGACGAAGACCTGCCGCGCAGCGAATTGCGCCGGCTGCTGGCCGACGCCTGGCCCGACCTGCGCATCGTGGCCGAATGCGCGGACGGCGCCGGCGCGCTGGCGGCCATCGAACAGTACCGGCCCGACGTGGCGTTCCTCGACATCCGCATGCCGGGCCTGGGCGGCCTGGAAGTGGCCGCCGCCGCGGACGGCGTCACGAACGTCGTGTTCACCACCGCCTACAGCGGGCACGCGTTCGACGCGTTCGAGGCCGGCGCGCTCGACTACCTGCTCAAGCCCGTCACGCCCGCGCGCCTGCGCCAGTGCGTCGAGCGCGTGCGGGCGCGCGCGGGCGTGCACGACCACGACATCGGCCGGCGCCTGGCCGAGCTGGAACGGCGCCTGCAGCCGCAGGCCGCGCCGCGCATGCGCTGGATCAGCGCCAGCGTGGGCGACAGCATCAAGGTCATCCCCGTCTCCAGCATCCTGTTCTTCCAGTCGGAAGACAAGTACACGCGCGTCGTCGCCACCGACGGCGAGACACACGTGCGCAAATCGCTGAAGGAATTGCTCGACGCGCTCGATCCGGACGAGTTCTGGCAGATCCACCGCGGCGTGGCCGTGCGCGCCGACGCGATCGCCCATGCGCGCCGCGACCTGATGGGCCGCATCACCGTGCAGCTGCGCGGCCGCGACGACGTCTTCCGCGCCAGCCAGACCTTCGCCTGGCGCTTCCGGCCAATGTGACGCGGCGTCAGTCCTCGACGAATACGACGGCCGTCCGCGGCGGGATCGAGAACGCGCCCGTCGCGCTGTCGAACGCGGCCTGCGTGGCGCGCTTGTCCGCCACGTGTTCGGACAGGAACACCGGATGCAGGTGCAGGCGCTTGCCGACGGCGTCCGGGTCCGTCACCGTGCGCCCGACCTTGTCCACATTGATGAAGTAGCTGATGCCGGCGAAGTTCGCGCCGGCCAGTCCGCGGCCGTCCAGGTGCGCGGCGACCACCGTCGGGACTTGCGCGCCGCCCGTGTTGAAGAAGCGCAGGCGTTGTTTGATGTCGGCCGCCGTCGGCAGGCGGAACAGCGTGGAGCTGGCGCGGATGGCGAGCAGGTCGCGGAACGCGTCGCGCGCGAACGCGATGTCGGCGGGGGACGGCTTGATGGCAGTGTCCTGGAGCAGGGGCCGCAGCAGCGGCCAGTCCTTGCCGTTGTCGTCCGCCGGCGGCAGGCCCGTGCCGAAATGATTGTCGCGGTAGGTCCAGTCGATGCGGTTGAACCAGTCGCCCGAATTGAAGCTGTTGCGGTCCAGCGATTTCGAGCGCAGCACGTCGATGCCCGCGTGGTAGTACGCGACGCCTTGCGCGAACGCGTCCACGGCCATGCCCAGCACCTGCACGCGCGCCCGTTCCCGGCTCGTCGTCGACAGCGGCAGTTTGAATGCGTCGATGTCGAACAGGGTCTGGTTGTCGTGGTTCTCGACGTAGTTCACGACCTCGCCCGGTTCGCTCGCATAGCCGGCCGGCTGGCCGTTGTAGTCGATCGCCGAGAGCGGCACGGTCCTGTCGTCGAACGTGTGCAGAGAATACGAGCGGATCGAACCCGCGAGCCCCGCGCGCACGAGGTCCGCGGCCCTCGAGAGATCGGCGGCGGGACGTGGGCCCGTGTGCGCGTTCGGATCGTAGACGAGGCCATTGATCCAGCCCTGGCGGCTGAACATCGCCTCGCCCGAGTCGCCCGCGGAGCCGCCGCGCACGGCGTCGCGCAGGCGGTCGTTGAAGGTGCCGATGCCGCTGCCGTTCAAGGAGAGCTGCGACGCCTGCACGAAGCGCGCGCCGTCCGCCACCTCGCCGAAGTTCCAGCCTTCGCCGATCAGCTGGACGTCGTGGCCGGCCACTGCGTTCACGGTGCGCTGCAAGTCTTCCATGACGGCGCGCGGCTGGTGGCCCATCAGGTCGAAGCGGAACGAATCGATCCTGTATTCCTTCGCCCACAGCGCGACGGAATCGATCATCAGCTTGCCCATCATGCGGTGCTCGGTCGCCGTGTTGTCGCAGCAGGTCGAACGCTCGATCGCGCCGTTCGCGTTCAGGCGGTGGTAGTAGCCGGGCACGATGCGGTCGAGGACCGACTTTTCCACTTGACCGGCGCTGAAGGTGTGGTTGAACACGACGTCCATGCCGACGCGCAGGCCGGTCTTGTGCAGGCTTTGCACCATCTGGCGGAACTCGACGATGCGGCGCGCGCCATCGGCCGGGTCGGTCGCGTAACTGCCCTCCGGCGCGTTGTAGTGGAACGGGTCGTAGCCCCAGTTGAAGCAGTCCGTCTCCGCGGTGCGCTTCACGAGCGCCTGCTGCGTGTCGCCGTCGGGCGCGCCGGCCGGCTGCGGCGCCGCGCATGCCGTCTCGGGCACGCTGCCGAGGTCGTACACGGGCAGCAGGTGGATGTCCGTCAGGCCGCTGTGCGCCAGCGCTGCCAGATGCTTCATGCCGTCCGAACCGGTGTCGGTGAACGCGAGGTACTTGCCGCGATGGGCTGAGGGCACGCTGGCGTCGTCGCGCGAAAAGTCGCGCACGTGCAGTTCGTAGACGACCATGTCGGTCTGGTTCTTCACTGTCTGCGGCGTTTGGGTCGCGTCCCAGCCGGCCGGTTTCAGGCGCGGCGAATCGAGGCGCGCGATATAGCTGCGCTTCGAATCGGTCGTCAGGCTGATCGAATACGGATCGGTGACGAGGTTGCGCACGATGCCCGCGTCGACCGGCACGTCGACGGCGTATTGGTAGTACTTGCCGGTCAGGTCGCCCGGCAGCGCGGCGCGCCATGCGCCCGTGCGGCGGTCGAACTCCATCTGGTAGACGGCACGCACACCGCTCGTGCCGCTGTCGTAGACGCAGACGGCCGCCTGCTGCGCGGTCGGCGCCCATACGGTGAAACGCGTGCGGCCCGCATCGATGTCCACACCCAGCTGCGGCAGGCCGGCGGCCGCCGCGTACACATCGTCGAGGGCGCCGGCCGCCTGGACGCGCGTGGCGTCCAGCACGCGGCCCGCCGCATCCTCGCGCACGAGCACGAGCTGGCCGCGGTGCAGGTCGGGCAGTTTCATGGCGTCCGGGTCGCCCACGCGCAGCACCGGGCCCGCGGCCAGGTAGTCGAAGCCTTGCGGTATGGGGGCCGAGAACGGAGCGAGACGGATCGCGCCGTCCGCACCCGTGACCGCGCCACCCTGCGGCGCCGCGATCGCGCCGCGCGCCGAGTGATACAGCTTGATGGCGCCGGCGGACGCGCTGCCCGGCCACTGGATCGTCCGGCCGTCGAGCCAGACTGCGCGCGCATCGAAGCGGGCGGCGGCCGGGTGCAGGACGGTCTCGAAATGCTTACTGTCGCAGGCGTCCGGTCCGATGGCGGCGTCGGCGCCGCCGGCGGCCAGGCAGGAGAGCAGGGCGGCGGTGGTGCGGAGAGTGGTTCTGGTCATGGTGGCGGGTGTTCTGTTGACGCGACAGGCTAACACTTATTTATGTAGTTTGACTACTGATCGACAACGATGCTTTTTGTATGAAACAGTGTAAGTCAATGATTTAAATGGATATTTACTCTAGATGCAGAATTTCGTGCCGATTGTCATTGCCGATGTCATCCTGTATATTGCGTAAAAATTACCGGAGAGAGACCACATGACCACTTCCTCGCACGACAAGAATCCGTGGTGGCGCGAAGCCATCATTTATCAGGTCTACCCGCGCAGCTATCTGGATACGAATGGCGATGGTGTGGGCGACCTGCCGGGCATTACCGCCAAGCTGGATTACATCGCCAGCCTGGGCGTGGACATCGTCTGGCTGTCGCCGTTCTTCAAGTCGCCGATGAAGGACTTCGGCTACGACATCGCGGATTACTGCGACGTCGACCCGCTGTTCGGCACCCTGGCCGACTTCGATGCGCTGGTCGCGAAGGCGCATGGCCTGGGCCTGAAGATCATGATCGACCAGGTGATGGCCCACACGGCCGAGATTCACCCGTGGTTCGTCGAGAGCCGCTCCAGCCGCGACAATCCGAAGGCCGACTGGTACGTGTGGTCCGACCCTCTCCCGGACGGCAACCCGCCCAACAACTGGCTGTCCGTGTTCGGCGGCTCGGCGTGGCAGTGGGACAGCCGCCGCAAGCAGTACTACATGCACAACTTCCTCGTGAACCAGCCGCAGGTGAACTTCCATCATCCGGAAGTGCAGCAGGCGCACCTGGATTCGCTGCGTTTCTGGCTCGAGCGCGGCGTCGACGGCGTGCGCATGGACGCCTGCAACTTCCACTTCCACGACCGTACGCTGCAAAGCAACCCGCCGGCGCTCGTGCGCGACACGTCGACCGTCACCGACGTGAACCCGTACGGCATGCAGGCCCACATCCACGACAAGACCCAGCCCGAGAACATCGCGTTCCTGCAAAGGCTGCGCAAGCTGCTGGACGAATACGGCGCCGTCGCGATCGGCGAAGTCGGCGCGGACGATTCGCTGGCCGTGATGGCCGACTACACGTCGGGCGGCGACAAGCTGCACATGGCGTACAGCTTCAACCTGCTGACGCCGCAGTTCTCCAGCCGCCACATCCGCCGCCAGGTCGAGGAATTCAATGCGCGCGTGAAGGATGGCTGGGCCTCGTGGTCGGTCGGTAACCACGACTCGATCCGTGTCGCCACGCGCTGGTCGAGCGGCGAGCAGACTCCAGCCCTGTCGAAACTCGTGCTGGCATTGCAGTTGTCGCTGAAAGGCACGCCGTGCCTGTATCAGGGCGACGAGCTGGCGCTGCCGGAAGCGGACGTTCCGTACGAACTGCTGCAGGACCCGTACGGCATCACGTTCTGGCCCGAGTTCAAGGGCCGCGACGGTTGCCGCACGCCGATGCCGTGGACGAACGAGGGCCCGAACGCGGGCTTCACCACCGGCAAACCGTGGCTGCCGGTGCCGCCCGAGCACGTGGCGCTGGCCGAAGCGGGCCAGGACAAGGACCCGCACTCGACGCTGAACTTCGCGCGCAACATCATCCAGTGGCGCCGCGGCTTGCCGCAGCTGACGCGTGGCGACATCGCATTCTTCGACGTGCCGGAACAGGCACTGGCGCTGCGCCGCGACGAGGCGGGCCTCCCGTCCGTGCTGGCCGTGTTCAACGTGACCAATGCGCCGTTGACCTTCGACTGGCCTGACGCGGCGGGCGCGAAGAAGCTGGAAGGCCACGGCCTGCCCGGCGACGTGAACGGCACGACCGTCACGCTGCCGCCGTACGGCGCCTGGTTCGGTACAATCGCATGATGGAAGAGCAACCCGAAGGCGATAACAAACACGCGCGCACCGCGTTCGCCGACGGCCCGCGCCTGCTGGCCGACATCGGTGCGACGCACGCGCGCTTCGCGCTGCAGACCGCGCCCGGCACCTATCGCTCCGTGCGCGTGCTGAAGTGCGACGACTACTCGGGCATCGTCCCGATGCTGCGCTTTTACCTCGCCGAACACGCGGACACGCGCCTGCACCACGGCGCGCTCGCGCTCGCGAACCCCGTCGACGGCGACTATGTGCGCATGACGAACCGCCCGTGGGAATTCTCCACGGACGCCGTGCGCCGCGAACTGGGCCTGGACACGCTGCTGATCGTGAACGACTTCACGGCGCTGGCGATGGCGATCCCGGGCCTGAAGGCATCGGACCTGATGCAGGTGGGCCCCGGCAAACCGGTGCCGGGCGCCGTGCTGGGCGTGCTCGGACCGGGCACGGGCCTGGGCGTCTCGGGCGGCATTCCGACCGTCGACGGCTTCGTCACGCTCGGCAGCGAGGGCGGCCACGTCAACTTCGCACCGAGCGACGAGCGCGAGTTCGCGATCCTGCGGACCGCGTGGCGCGAATGGAGCCACGTGTCGAACGAGCGCCTGATCTCCGGCCCCGGCATGGAGATCATTTATCGCGCGCTCGCCGAACGCAATGGCGTCAATGTGCCAAATGACGCGCCCGCGCGCACGTCCGCCGAGATCATCGCCGGTGCGCTCGACGACAACGATGCGTTGTGCCTCGAAGTGCTGGAGTGCTTCTGCGGCATGCTGGGCGGAGCCGCGGCGAACCTGGCGGTGACGCTCGGCGCGTTCGGCGGCATCTTCATCGGCGGGGGCATCGTGCCGCGCCTGGGCGAGTGGTTCCGGACGTCGCCGTTCCGCACGCGCTTCGAAGCGAAGGGCCGCTTTTCCAGCTACCTGTCCGACATCCCGACGTACGTGATCTCGACGCCGCACGTGGCGTTCGACGGTGTCGCGAACATCCTGTCGGAACACCTGCGCGGCCGCAGCGGCGGCAATACGCTGATGGACCGCATCCACAAGCTGCGCCCGGAACTGACGCCGGCCGAGCAGCGCGTCGCGGCCCTCGTGCTGGAACAGCCGCGCCTCGTGCTGAACGAACCGATCGCCGGCATCGCGAAACTGGCGGACGTGAGCCAGCCGACCGTGATCCGCTTCTGCCGCTCGCTCGGCTTCCTCGGCCTCGCCGATTTCAAGCTGAAGTTCGCGAGCAGCCTGACGGGCTCGATCCCCGTGCGCCACAGCCAGGTGCGCGGCAGCGACAGCACGCACGATTTGTCCGCGAAGGTCATCGACAACACGATCTCGGCGATCCTGCAGTTCCGCGACCAGCTGGACGTGCGCGCCATCGACCGCGCGATCGAACTGGTGAGCCGCGCGAAACGGGTGGAGTTCTACGCGATGGGGAATTCGCGCGTGGTGGCCCTGGACGGCCAGCACAAGTTCTTCCGCTTCCGCATCCCGACGGCGCTGTACGGCGATTCGCATCTGTTCAAGCTGGCGGCCGAGCTGCTGGGACCGGGCGACGTCGTCGTCGCGATCTCGAACTCGGGCCGCTTGCCGGACCTGCTGTCGGCCGTGGAGGCAGCGCGCGCGGCTGGCGCCGACGTCATCGCCATCTGCAACAGCCAGTCGCCGCTCGCGCGCCGCGCGGACGTGCTGCTGGCCGTGGATCACGCGGAGGACAGCACGCACTTCCTCGCGATGATTTCGCGGATTTTGCAGCTGCTCCTCATCGACATCATGGCGGTCGGGATCTCCGTCGACGTGCACCATGCGCGGGCGTTGCCGCCGGCGGCGACGGAGGGCGAAGGCGAGGGACGCAGGGCGCTGATCTCGCACCTGGACAGCTAAACCACCGTCGTCCCTGCGGAGGCAGGGACCCAGTTTGTACGCGTTGCGATAACGCGTGCAGAACTTGGCCCCCACCTGCGCGGGGGCGACGCTGTCAAGCGGTACGGCTATCTACGCGCTTCGATCTTCGGCAAAAACGCCGCCAGTATCCCCAGCAACGGCAGGAACGACGCCAGCCGATACACCGTCCCGATCCCGGCCACGTCGGCCAGATGCCCCATGGCCGCGGCCCCGATCTCGCACCTGGACAGCTAAACCACCGTCGTCCCTGCGGAGGCAGGGACCCAGTTTGTACGCGTTGCGATAACGCGTGCAGAACTTGGGCCCCCGCCTGCGCGGGGGCGACGCTGTCAAGCCGTACGGCTATTTACGCGCTTCGATCTTCGGCAAAAACGCCGCCAGTATCCCCAGCAACGGCAGGAACGACGCCAGCCGATACACCGTCCCGATCCCGGCCACGTCGGCCAGATGCCCCATGGCCGCGGCCCCGATGCCGCTGACGCCGAACATCAGGCCAAAGAAGATCCCCGCGATCATGCCGACCTTGCCCGGCACGAGCTCCTGCGCGAACACGACGATCGCGGAAAACGCGGACGACATCACGAGTCCGATCACCACCGACAGCACGCCGGTCCAGGTCAGGTCCGCATACGGCAGCGCCAGCGTGAACGGCGCGGCGCCGAGGATCGACACCCAGATCACGCGCTTGCGGCCGATGCGGTCGCCGATCGGGCCGCCCGCGAACGTGCCCGCCGCGACGGCCGCGAGGAACACGAACAGGTACAGCTGCGCGGTGCCGACCGGGACGTGGAATTTCTCGATCAGGTAGAACGTGTAATAGCTCGACAGGCTCGCCATGTAGACGTATTTCGAGAACACGAGCATGGCCAGCACGGCCAGCGCACGGATGACGGTCGCGCGCGGCAGTGCCGACCCGGCGTGCGCGGCGGCCTTGCGCGTGATCGTCTTGAGGTGGCTGCCGTACCAGCGCGAGACGCCCACGAGCACGATCACGGCGACGAGGATGAACAGCATGAACCACGCGATGCGGCCCTGGCCGCGGCCCACGATGATGGCGGCCGCCAGCAGCGGGCCGAAGGCGGAGCCGAGGTTGCCGCCGACCTGGAACAGCGATTGCGCGAAGCCGAAGCGCCCGCCCGACGCCAGCCGCGCCACGCGCGAAGCTTCCGGGTGGAAGGTCGACGAGCCGATGCCGATCATGCCCGCGGCAACCAGCAGCATGGTAAACGTGCCGGCGACGGCGAGCAGCGCGACGCCGGCCAGGGTCACGCACATCCCGGCCGGCAGCAGGAACGGGATCGGGCGCCTGTCGGTGTAGAGGCCGATCCACGGCTGCAGCAGGGACGCGGTGCACTGGAACGTCAGCGTGATCAGGCCGACCTGCGTGAAGCTGAGCGCGAACTGTTCCTTCAGCAGCGGGTAGATCGACGGCAGCACGGCCTGCACGCAGTCGTTCAGCAGGTGCACGAAGGCGACGGAAAGCAGGATCTGGAGCACGGTCCCGGGCGCGGCGCTGGCCGGCCCGGCCGCCGTTGCGGTGGACGAGGTTGGCGTAGTCATGATGGGTTCGATGGGAATGGCAGCTCAGTGTAATATCGGTATTTCAAGCGCATATTCCATTTTTCGTCGCATAAGTGACACGAATGACACTCTCGCCCTCGCCCCGCTACCGCCAGAAATTCCGCACGCTGCCGCGCAGCGTGACGGCCATGCCGTCCGAAGTGCAGCACGGCGAACTGGTCGAAGCCCACAGCCACCCGTGGGTGCAGCTGCTGTACGCCAGCGAAGGCGTGATGCGCGTGCGCACGGAGTTGGGCGTGTGGATCATCCCGCCGCGCCGGGCACTCCTCATCGCGCCAGGCATCGTGCACGAGCTGACGATGCTCAGCCGGGTGAACATGCGGACGCTGTACATCGAGCCGGATGCGGCGGGCGCGCTTGCCGACGGCTGCAAGGTGCTGGAAGTGAGTCCGCTGCTGCGCGAGCTGATCCTGGCGTTGTCGCTTGAACCCGTCGACTATCCGCCCGGCGGGCGCGGCGAGGCGCTGGCGCGGCTGATCCTGTCGGAACTGGAAGCGATGGAGACGGTGCCGATCGCCGTACCGTGGCCGCGCGACCGCCGCCTGCAGGCCTTGTGCACGGCTATCATGGCGCATCCCGCCAGATCGCGCCGGCTCGACGACCACGCGTTGGATGCGGGCGCCAGCGCGCGCACGCTGATCCGCTTATTCCCCCGCGAGACGGGCCTGCACTACCGCCAGTGGGTGCAGCAGGTGCATTTGGCGCACGCGTTCGAGATGCTGGCGCGCGGCGAGAGCGTGGGCAAGGTCGCGCAGGCGCTCGGCTATGCGAGCCCGAGCGCGTTCACGAGCATGTTCCGCAAGCTGCTCGGCAAGACGCCGCAGCATTACCTGGCGGAGTGGCGGGCACGGGTGTGAAGGGCTGAAGGGGGGCTGAATGCAGGCGCCGCCGACCGGGGGAGGAGTAGCGCCACCGTTCACGCGAGTTGGCGGTGGCGCTGCACGGTCAGCGGCAGCGTTCACGATAGACGCGTCGGATGGGGGCTGGTTTGTGGCCGATCAATGCGACTTCAGTTCGACGTTGCGGATATTACGCCGCCATTCGGCCAGCGATTGCACGGCGTCGTTGTCCAGGTCTTCGACGAGGATGTCGTCGCCCTCGTGCGCCACGAGGAAGCTGGCGCGGCGGTGCACGTTCTGCTTGCGGTCTTCCACGAAGCTCAGCTGGTAATACTTCTTGCCTTCGATGACGCGCGGATTCGGGTCGTCCTCGATGACGGCGCCGTGGGCCGCGCCGTGCGAGCGCTTTTCGATGTCGGCCGACCACGTCTTGAGTTCCGGCAGCGCCAGCAGTGCGGCGATGGCCTGGTCGCGCGTGCGCTCGGGCACGGCCGGCGCCTGGACGGCGGCCGGCTTCGGCGGCGGCGCCGGTTTCTCACCCTTGCAGGCGGCGAGCGCGGCCAGGACGAGGAGGGTGGCGCTCAGCAGGCGGACGGGGCGTGCGGACATGGCGGTTCGGTCGAGGGCAAAGAACCAGTCTAAACCAAGTGGTGTTGCCCGGCAACTTAGCGGTTGGATGGGGCCAGCGCTACCCGAGTGAACTGAACGTTGCGCGCTCGCTCCGTACCGATCGTGAACCCGGTGCAGCCATCGGCGCTGCACTGGTACTGGATCGTGCCGAAGCCCGTGGCATAGTCGCGTTCCCCGTTAAAACCGAGCGTCACCGCGCCGCCCGGATAGGTCAGCACGAGGTCGCCGTCCTTGCCGGAGACCGAATACAGGACGTGCAGCTCGTCGCTGTAGAAATCGCCTTCGAGCCGCTTCAATTCGGCTGCGGAAGGCATGGGACGCGCGGTGCGGGTGGCGGGAATATCCTGCCCGCCCCGGTGCAGGACGCCGCCCGCGACGATGCCATCCTTGCCGGGTGGATCGAAGCTGAAGCGGGCGTCCGTCGCCCTGGCGAAGAATTCGCGCTCGCCATAGGGAAACGCGGGAATTTTCAGGAAGCCCGCTCCGAGCGCCATCAGCCGGCCGTTCTCCTTGGTGAAGGTGATCCCGGATTGCGGCGACGTCGCGTAATAGCCGGCCAGCGCATCCAGTCGCGCAGGGTCGAGCCGGATTCCCTGGAACGTCTTCGCGGGCGCCGCGGGCGCGGCCGGCTTTACGCCGGGTTCCCGGCCCAGGTAAATGTCGGCGATGCCGCTCACGGTCCGGTAGATGTCGATGTCGGACGTGTTGGCGAGCACCACCACCGAGAAACGCTGGTCCGGGAAGCGCCACAGCTGGGTGCCGTAGCCGGCGATCGTGCCGCCATGCTCGACCATCCTCAGGCCGCGGTAGGCGTGGACGATCAGGCCCGATGCGTACTCGATCGGCTTGCCGTCATTCAGCACGCCGGTTGCCTGCATCTGCCTGACCACGTCCATGCCGCCGACGCGTCCATCGTAGAAATTGCGGTCCCACAGCGCCAGGTCGCCCACCGTCGTCAACACGCCGCCGTCGCCGGTCGTCGCGACGTTGACCGGCGCGTTCTGGTAGCCGCCGGTGTCGGCCGGCAGGTACGACAGCACACGGCCGGGCACGAGGGTGCGGTAATCATGCTGGAACAGCGTGTGTGTCATGCCGAGGGGCTCGAAGATGCGCTCGCGTGCAAATTCGGGAAACGGTTTGCCGGTCACGTGCTCCACGATCCGCGCGAGCAGCACGTAGCCGGTGTTGGAGTAGTCCCATTCCTGTCCGGGTTCGAAGTTGAGCGCGCGCTGGCGCTTGATCAATGCCAGCGCCATGTCCTGGTCGATGACGTCGCCCGGGCGCAGGCCCGCCATGGACATCAAGTCAAAGTAGTCGCGCAATCCGCTGGTGTGGTGCAACAGGTGGCGAACGGTGATCTTTTTGCCGAAGTCCGGCAGGTCGGGCAGCAACGTGCGGATATCGTCGTCGAGCGACAGCTTGCCGTCCTGCGCCAGCAGGTGAATGGCAAATGCGGTGAACTGCTTGGACATCGAGCCGATGAAGAACGCGGTGGCTGGCGTCATCGGCACGCCGCGCTCGATGTCCGCCATCCCATAACGCTTCGTCAACAGCACCTTGCCGTCGCGGATCACCCCGACCACGGCGCCCGGCACGCCCGGCCGGTTCCATTTGGCGAACAGCGCGTCGACCTGCCGTTCCGGCGACTGGGCGGATTGCGGGGCCGCTGCGGGGGCGGCGCCGGCCGTTCCCGCCAGCGGCAAGGCGGCCAGCAGGGCCGTAAGCAATGCGATTCGTTTCATGGTGTCGTCCCCTCTTTGTTGATGTGTGAAGGGCAGTATGGCAGATACTGAACAGAAATTGTCAGGCAATGGTAAATATTTCTGCCTTTAAGAAGAATTAATAATTGCTAGCTCGTAGAAGTCATTATTGCGCATATTAAGAATAGGGTGCTACAGTCCGGCTGACATATTGAACAATTAACCAGTCAGGGTCCCATGTCGCCACGTTGCACCATCCTTGCCACACTGATCGTCTCCGCCGCTGCCATCGCACAGGACAGCCCA
Source organism: Massilia sp. (assembly GCA_045810485.1). Lineage (GTDB taxonomy): Bacteria > Pseudomonadota > Gammaproteobacteria > Burkholderiales > Burkholderiaceae_D > Telluria. The sequence continues at coordinate 12,405 of JBJMVU010000004.1, forward strand.
CCCGCGCAGGTCGACGTGCGCGCCAAGCTCACGGATTACGACCCGCGCCGTGACGACACCGCGGCCCGCATCGTCGTCCGCCACGACGAGCTCGTGAAATACGGCGACACGAACCTGCTCGACGCGCTCAAGCGGATCCCGGGCGTGACGGTGAACGGCAGCGCCGGGCGCGGCGGCGAGGTGCGCCTGCAGGGGCTGGGCAACGGCTACACGCAGGTGCTCGTGGACGGCGAACGCATGCCGTCCGGCTTTTCGTTCGACACGCTGGCGCCCGATGCCGTCGAACGCGTCGAGGTGCGGCGCGCGGCCAGTGCCGACCTCCCGACCCAGGCCATCGCGGGCACGATCAACATCGTGCTGAAGAAAGTCGTGCGGACGACGGAGCGCGAGTTCAAGGCCGGCGTCGAAGCGGGCCGCGACACGCGCAGCCCGAACGCGAGCCTGCGCCTGGCGGACAAGCGCGACCGGTTTTCGTATTCGCTGGCGCTGGAGGCGATGCGCAACGATTTCGATGGCGATGTGCCCGGTCGCGAGGAGGGATTCGACGCTGGCGGTCGCCCGACCCTGCTGCGCACGACGGCCGGCCAGGAACATGGCCATCTGGCGACGCTGAGTCTCGTGCCCCGGCTCGCGTGGACACTGGACGGCGGCGATACGCTCGCGCTGGAAGGCCTGGCGACGCTGAACCGCTTCCGCGTCGGCGTCCACGCACCCACCACGACATGGCTGGGCGAGACCGCGCCGTATCCGCGCCAGGATATCCGCATGAGCAACGACATGGGTTCCTTGCGTGCGGCGCTCGAGTGGGTGCACCGGTTCGAAGGCGGGGGCCAACTGGAGACAAAATTCAACGCATCCGGCGGCTACACGGACAACGGCAGCGACCGCGATGCGGGCGGCAATCCGGCTGCCGGGCCGCAGGAGGGGACACTTCGGCGCGACATCGATTCGACGGGCCACGACCGCGCTCTCGGCACGACCGGCAAGGCGACCTTGCCGCTGTGGGAAGGCCACGCGCTGGCCGCCGGCTGGGATGCCGGCCGCGCACACCGCGACGACGCGCGCCGCGAACGCGATCCGACGCAGCCTGCGCTCGTCATCCCGCACGGCGACGAGCGTTATTCGGGCACCGTCACGCGCCTGGCCTTGTACGCGCAGGACGAGTGGCAGGTGACGCCCGCGTGGTCGGCCTATCTCGGCACGCGCTGGGAGGGCGTGCGCATCCGCGCCGCCGGCGCCGGCTTCGGCAGCGCGCGGTCGCGGGCGAGCG
>JBJMVU010000005.1:0-62194 GCA_045810485.1 Massilia sp.
GGACCCAGGGGATTGTCGGCCACCAGCACGCCGATGCCCCTGCCATGCACGGGGGCGTAGAGATACCATTTGCCGTCCCTCTCGATCGCCTGGGGAGCCCAGGCGCCGTTGTCGACACCGTCCCAGCCGGAGATCTCCTTGGCGGCCCAGGGAAAATCCCGGAGGGAGGCGATCACGCCATGCTGGGTCCAGTTCACCATGTCCGTCGTCGTGGCGAGCACCCAGTCCTTCATGTTGAAGTTGTTTTTTTCCCCGACGTCCTGGTCGTGGCTGGAAAACAGATACAGCGTGCCGTCATGGACCATCGGCCCCGGGTCGGCGGTATACATGGTTTGAACAACTGGGTTGACCGCAAATGACGCCACAGGCAGCGACGCCAACAGGGACAAGAGAGCGACAGCGGAGCATGTTGTTTTTTTCATGAGGGTCGGAAATGAGGGGCGTGTGCTGAAGGCGATAAAAAAGCCAGTCCGAACCGGGCTGGCTTGTCGACGGAGAAGCTGGGGCGGTCCCGCAGGCGGGACCGCCCTTCCCGTTTAGTAAGTGTAACGCAGGCTCAGGCGGAAGCTGCGGCCCGGCTCGAACCAGGCGCGCGGCATGGTGCCGACGCCCTGCTGCTGCGTCTGGCGCACGACCATGTCCGTCAGGTTGCTCGCCGAGAAGTTGCCCGAGATGTGATCGTTGAACCTGTAGTCCACGCCAAAGTCCAGCTGGCCCGTCGCTTCCTGCCAGGTCGGCAGGCCGAAGCCCACGTCCGTCGGCGCCTTGCCGCCGTTCGCGGCGGCGCGGGCCGGATCGGCGCTCGTGGCGTTGTCACCGCCCGTGCCGTTCGCACCCACGCCCTGCAGGAAGCGGCTGCGCCAGCTATAGGCCAGGCGTGCAGACAGCGGGCCGCGATCATACAGGAACATGATGTTGTACGCGTTCTTGGACAGGTACTGGATCGGCAGCGACGTGAACGGCAGGCCGTTGGTGTCGCAACCGTACAGGCTCAGCGAGGCGTTGTTGAACGATCCGTTCGCCGGGCAATACTTCTGGGTGAACGGATGGTACAGGTCCTGCTTGCTGTCGATGTACGTGTAGTTCGCCGAGATGCCGAAGCCCTTCGCCCAGTCCGGCAACATGCGGTCCAGCCCCGGCACATTGTTGAAGTAGGCCTGGCCCGCCAGTTCCAGGCCCGTCACCGTACCCTTGGCGACGTTGTCCGGACCCGTGATCAGGAATGCCTGATCGTTGCCCGCCAGGCTCTTGTAGTTCCTGGTGAACGCCGTGTTCAGGATGATGTCACGCACGTTCTTGCGGAACAGCGCCATGGTCAGCGACGAACCGTTGCCCGGATACCATTCGAGCGTCCAGTCGAAGTTGTTGGAGCGGACCGGCTTCAGGTTGGCGTTACCCCTGTCGTTGCCCGTGTAGCTGATGCTCTTGATGGTGCCAGCCTCGGCGCCGTCGCCCGACGTGATGTTCTGGTTCAGGGTGATGTACTCGTTCAGGTTGTCGAACGGCGGACGGTACATCGACTTGGCGAACGCGAAACGGGTTTGCAGCTTGTCCGTCAGGTCGGCCTTCAGGTTCAGGCTGGGCAGCACGTCGACGTACTGCTGCGACGCATTCACCGGATCCTTGATCGTGGCGAAGCGCGGGACCACGTCCGACGTGTTCGAGCCATACGTCGGATTGAAGATCGTGAAGCCGTGGGACTCGCTGCGCGTGTGGACCACGCGCACGCCGATGTTGCCCTCGACGGGGAAGCGCAGGTTGTCGAAGCCGAAGCGCAGTTGACCGTAGGCGGATTCGGTGCGTTCCTGCTGGCGGCTGGTCTGGGCCGGATCGTCGTTGTAGACCAGCGGTTTCCAGCTGCCATCCGCGTTCGAGCAATCGTTGTTGGTGTTGTAGTAGGTGTTGGCGTCCTGGCACTGCATCAGCATCGACTGCTTGATATTCGCATTATTGGCCAGGTTCCGGACATAGGCCGGGTCCGGCACGACCACCGTCGGCACTTGGGGAACCTTGCCATTGAAGAAGGTCGGGAAGGTATACAAGGACGTCTTCACCAGGTCGCCGTAGCGCGGATCGCTGAAGTAACTGAAGTTGGGGCGTGCTTGCCAACCCCGGTCCGCGGGCAGCGGCAGGGTACCCGCCACCTTCGTCGCGTTGACGGACCACGGCTCGGCCCAGCTCTTCCAGCCGCCGTTGCCGCCGGAGGCGTCGTTGCGGACAGCCGTACGCTTGGTCAGGCGCACGCCAAAGCGCAGGTCGCGCAGCACCTCGTCGTCGAAGTTGAAACGCGCGTCGGTCTTCCAGGCATACAGGTCGCCCTTCGCCTTGGTCTTCGACGGCATCATGAAGCTCATGTAGTAGTTGTCGCGATTCGCCAGGAAGGCGCGGTCGTTGTCATCGAACGTCACCTTCGGCAGACTGCCCGAGAAGTCGATTCCCAGCTTCGGCAGGAATGTGCCCACGGTCATGACGTTGCCCTCGGCGCTGTTCGACGCATGCACCCACTGCACGTCGTTCTGGATCGCCCAGCGGTCGCTGATTTTCCACTTGAAGTTCCAGGCGATCTCGCGCGTCTGCGACTTGTTGGTATCGAAGCCGGTGTCGGACTGGTAACCCAGGCCGCCAGCTGCGAACTGGTTCGCACCCGCGCCGCCGATCGGGTAAGTGTAGAGGGCTTTCTGCAAGATGCCGCTCTGGTTAAACACCGGATCGACCGGCTTGACCAGGTACGGCGACTCGACGGCCGTGAACGTGGCGTTCTCGACGTTGGCCGACCTGTAACCGGTGTGGAAGTACGTCAGGGCGGATTCCATGCCGTCCTTCTTCCACTGCAACGCACCATAGACACCGGCACGGTCGACCTGGCTCGTGTTGGTGCGGAAAGACGCGGACTTCGGTATCCAGACGGTCTGGCCGGCAACGATGTCGGTGCGTGGGAAATACGCATCCGCCTGGATCGTATCGTTGTGGGAATTGGTGCGGTTGCCAGACACGTCGATCAACGCGCCCCACTGCCCGGTGCTGGTATTCCAGCGCTTCGACACCAGGGCCGACACGCCCGGCGACTTCTTGCTGCCCAAGGCGTTGTAGTTGCCGTTCACCGACAGGGCGACCTTGCCGTCCTTGTAGTCGAACGGCAGCGCGGTACGCAGATCCACCTGGCCGCTGACGCCGCCTTCAATCAGCTCGGCGGGCGGATTCTTGTGCACGACCACTGCGGACATGAGTTCCGGCGGAATGTCGCCCCAGCTCAGTTCACGGCCCGGATAGCCGGCCGAGAAGGATTCACGGCCGTTCAGCGTGGACGAGCCCCAGGTCAGGCCACGCACCGAGATGCCCGAACCTTCGACCGAGAAGTGTTCCGGATCGCCGCGCGAACGGTTGCGGTCGATCGTCACGCCCGCGACGCGCTGCAGCACCTCGGTGATCGACTTGTCCGGCAGTTTGCCGGCTTCTTCCGCAACGACGGCGTCGATGACTTCTTCGGCGTTCTGCTTGAGTTTTTGCGCCGACTGCATGGCGGCGCGCTGGCCGCTCACGACCACCGTCTGCGTGGCCGGGTCGCCGGCCGGCGCGGACTGCGCGTGCGCCGCACCGCCCCAGGCCAGCGCCACCTGCGCCACCGCGATCGACAACGCGGTCATCTTGATCGGTTTCCTCACGATCTTCGTCTCAATTCTTGTCATTATCTTTATCCTTTTATTAAATGCCTTGGTTGCCGTCCGCGCTTATTGGAAGGTGATGGGGCCGGTCAGCGTGAGTTGGGTCGAGTAGGTCAGCTTGTCCGTGCCCGCGGTCGCCATCGAAGTGTTCACGCTCACAGCGGAGAATTCGATCTGCGCGATCGGGTAGTCCTGCAACTCGGTCCAGAGGTCGAGTCCCGTCAGGCCGCACGAATCGGCAATCGTGAACTTGTCCTTGAGTCCGACGCTGTAGCTCGTGGCGGCTGCAGCGGTCGGCGTCACCACCGCGTGCAGCTTCACGTTGCAGGCCTCGCCTTTCGCGTTGAGCGCGAAGTGGCCGAGGTACAGGTTGATATCGACCGCGTTGTTACCGGTGGCGAACCATTCGGGGTTCTGCGCGAGATTGAACTTCAGCGCCGCCTGCGCGTCGATCCGTACGCCGGTGGACGTGTCGGCCGTTTTGGCGAGCTGCGTCAGGCCGCCGGCAAGCAGCTTGAGACCCATATAGCCGCCCAGTCCATTGCCGGACGCCGGCTGGATGTTGTAGTACCAGGTGAAGCTGCCGCCGTCGGCGGGCGCGGTGCGACCGCACCAGCTCGTGGCACACCACCAATTGTCCGCGCTGCTGCCGGCGTAGGTGTCGATGTTGCCCGACTCGTTGGTCTGGTTAGCGCTCTTGTAGCCGCTCAGGAACGTCAGCGCATCCGCCTGGGCGGTGCCGATCGGGATGCTCCGGACGACCGTGCCCGGGACATAGAAATCATCGACGACCTCCGCCTTGATGCTGCACAGGCCGTTGCCGACCTTGGTCATCGTGCTGCCGCTGACCGTGCACACCGTGGGCGTGGTGGACGTAAGCGCAACGGTTTTGCCCGCAACGCTGGACGTCGCGACCAGCGGAACCGGCGTCGAATCCAGCGGCTGCGCCCCCGGATTGCGGAAGAGCACCGTCTGCGCCTGTTTGGGAATGCCGAAAAGCTGGTTTGCCGTAGCCGGGGCGTAGCCGTCGCCGCCCGCCTGGCTGGCGGTCACCGAGCACTCGCCGGCTTTGAGCAGCGACAGCGTAGCGCCGTTGACGGTGCAGATAGTCGGCGTATTCGACGTGTAGGTCACCGCGCCACCGCCGCTTGCCGTCGCCGTCAGCGGGACGGTCGCGACGTTCGGCGGGGTGGCGAGCGTCAATCCGCCCGGGAACGGGAACGAAATGGATTGCGTCTTCGAGCCGTCGCTCGAGCCGCCGCCGCCGCCGCAGCCGGCCAGCAACGTGGCGCAGGCCAGTCCGACTGCCGTCAGCTGGAATCTCATGGTATGTCTCCTCATTGGAATATTCCTTTCTTTTTTGTTTGCTGAAATTGCTCGGCACCGGCTGCGCCGATGACAAGAAAAGATGGGTCCCTGCCCCGCTTCGCGGCATGGACGATGGTCCTGGTCAAGGATGGTTGGACTGGCACTACCTCGCCGTCGTTATGAAATCGTTTTCAAAAACGGACGACAAACGGCGCGCGACGATGCGTGCATGGCCAGCGGAGGAAAGGTCCGTGGGCAGCTTGCTGCCGCATTCGATGAGGTTGAGGCGCATGTCTTGTCTCCCTGCTTTTATTATCGGTACCGGTCGATCAGCTGCGTCGGTGGCGCTGTACCGATATATTGATTTTTATATATCTAAAACAATTATCCTGGGCGCCGAGCTTCAGTCCGCTTCAAAAGCTTCTCCGGCGCCGTCCGTTTCTATGCCGGCGTCATCTGTTCACGCTTGCTGAGCACGCGATCGCGGTAGGCGCGCGGCGTACAGCCAAGTTCGCGCTTGAACACCCGATGCATGTACTGGGAGGACGTCAGGCCGCTGCCCAGCGCCACGTCGGCGATGCTGCGCTCCTCGCTTGCCAGACCGGCCTTGGCGGCACTGAGCTTGAAGCTCAGGATCAAGTCGTGCACGCTGCATCCCAGCTCCTGGCGAAATTCGGCGTCGAGCGAAGATCGCGACACGCCCACGTATTCGGCCACCTGTTCGGTCTTGATGCCCTGGCAGGCATACTGGCGGATGAAGTGGCGCGCCCGCATCACGTTCGGGTGCTTGATCAGCTGGTACTGGCTGGACGCGTGCACCTTGATACCGGCCGGCGGCACCACGATCGGCGTGTCCGACGGACGCACCCCGTGCAGCATCCGCTCGATCAGATGGGCTGCCGTGCGTCCCATTTCCTGCGCACCATGGATCACGGAACTGAGCGGTATGCGGGTGAGCTGGCGCACCAGCGGGTCGTTGTCGATGCCGATGATCGCCACCTGTTCCGGCACTTCAATGCCGGCGAGGCTGCAGGCCTGCAATAGCTGGCGAGCGCGCGCGTCCGTAACGGCGATGATGCCGACAGGTTTGGGCAAGCTGCGCAACCAGTCGATCTGTCCCTGGACCGCCTCGTCCCACGAATCGACGCAGGTTTCGCAGCCGGAGAAGATCTCCGCTTCCAGCCGATCGCCCTGCATCAGGCTGCGGAAGGCATTCTCGCGCTCCTGCGCCCAGCGGTTTTCTCCGATGGCGGGAACGCTGAACATGGCGAAATGCTGCAGGCCCACATCGATCAGATGCTGGCGTGCCAGTTTGACCAGCTTGACATTGTCGGTCGCCACGTAAGGCACCCCGGCCGGGTAATTGGCCGGGTCGGCATAGGAACCGCCAACCGCCACCACCGGTACGCTACAGCGCGACAACGCTTCCGCCACGGCCGGATCGTCAAAATTGGCGATAATGCCGTCGCCCTGCCAGTGCTCGATGCCTGACAGGCGCAATCGGAAATCTTCTTCCAGGAAGATGTCCCAGGCCGCCCGGGTGCTTCCCAAATAGCCGGCAATGCCGGCGATGACTTCGTAATCGAATATCTTGTTCGCGTTGAATAACAGCGCGATCCGGTGTACTTTCGTCGTCTTCATTTTACTTATGTGCTTGAAAACCATTTCCGAAACTTCCCCAGTTGCATTTCGCTTCGCTCACCATGATCAGATCGCGACGCGACCTGCACACGCCTCCAAAAAAAGGGGCAGCCAATGCTGCCCCGTGAAACCACGCCGGAACCCGTCGTGGGGGAGAGCAAAAGTGTGCAAAGCCGGCACAGGCTCAACAGCGGAACCGGCCCTCTTTATTGTGCGTCTGCGGCCGGGGCGCCAGCGGAACCCGGCCCACGTGTGGAGCATAGGACGTTCACTCTGGGCAACGATATCGCCGCGAACGGAATTTCTTGTAAACTGCAGAAAGTGCAAGCAATGTCGCCGCTGGTGGAAATCGGCCGTTGCAGCCAGACGAAAGCCCGGCAGGTGAGCCGGAAGACGTGGCTGCCATGCCACGGTCGAGCCGGGACCGTCGTGGCTCGGCCGGAAGCGTGGGCACTGCAAGGATGGGGTGGCGGCGGTTCAGCCGCGGCCTTCAGGCTGGGTGCCGAGGACGAGCAGGATCAGGCTGCGTGGTCGCAACGTGCCGGCCGGGACTGCTGCTTGGGATGAGACGGTTCAGGCGTCTGATTCTGACGGGGTGTTGCCGGCAGGCTGCTCCTGCTGTTGCTGCTGCTGGGAGGCCAGCGTCCGGAATGCCTTCGGCGTGCAGCCGAATTCTTCCTTGAACAGCCTGTTAAAGTAAGGAACGTTCGAATAGCCAACCAGGTATGCGATTTCCGATACGGCGGCGCTGCTTTTTTCAGTCAGCAGCCTGGATGCCTCGGTCAGCCGCAGTTTATTCAGGTAACTGGTGAATGTCATGCCAAGTTCGGATTTCAGCACTTCATTGATTTTATAGCGGTTCGCGCCCGTCCCTTCGACCACGGCTTCCAGGTCCAGTTTCGGATCGGTATAAGCGCCGGCGATAAACCGCAAGACCGATGCCTTTTCCTTGTCCTTGTACGGCTCCAGGGTCAGCTGGCGATAGGCCACCAGCGGCAAATTCGTTTTCATTTTTGAATCGACATTGGCCAACAGTGCGCGCGAATGGGCCAGGAAAAACCACACGCCAAATGCCACCCAGCCACCCACGATAATGGCCGCCAGCGCGGCCAGATAGCGGTAATTGCGGCCATGCAATGTCAGTTCGCTGATTTCAATATAAGCATCGACATTGCGCGGGGTGACCATGCTGGTCCCAAACATGATTTTCGCGACCTTGTCCAGTTTATAACCCTGGCGCGCCAAGTCCACCTTCATGGCGGGAAACCACCATTCGGGAATCAGCAACCGGGCCAGGTCGAGCGTCACCGGCATGCCCTGTTCATTGCACGAAAAATACGTTCTTGGTGGACGGTAGGTCTCGAAATTGCCCGGCTTGGAGATTTTTTCATCGAAGATGGACACCTCGAACGCCACGGAGGTGGCCGGAGTACATTTGGCAACAAAGGTGATCGTACGGAACCTTGACCAATCCTCCTGGGTCTGGCGTCCTTTGTCGTCATGGAGGGTCAGGTCGCCGGCGACAAAAGGATACGCGGCCACATCCCTCAGTTTGAAGTCGAAGCGCAACCGGTCGCGCGACGTGTCGTGCAAGCGCACGGACGACCCGCCCCCATCGGCAAACGTTCCGAAATACCAGCCTGAGCCCGCTTTATTCGCCGGCAACAGCGTCTGCGTCGGAAAGGTCCGGTAAACAAAAAAAACCGCCAGCAGCGCGTCTACGACGAGGACGACAATCAGCGCCAGTAGCGCCTTTTTATAGAACTCTTGCATATAGTTAGGGTATCAAACTGCCTCGGCGCCACACATTTTGACGGCTAGTGTCCAGGCATCATAACAGGCCGGATATGTACAGTCCCAAGGATTTTTGCAATGGAACAAGCCAAGGCCGACAGGCTGCTGGTTTGCATGGCGGCCACGTCTTCCGGGCCGCCTGCCCTGGCCGGCGCGCCAGTACCGCGGCGGATTTTCACCATGACTCACATTGCTTGCACTTTCTGCGGTTTACAAGAAATTCACGTGCCTGCAATATCGTTGCGCACGATGCACAGCCTGTGCTTCCAACGCGGGATACCGCGCGCCCCGGTCGCAGGCGCACAGCAAAGGGGCACCATCGGGGCAGTTCCGTTGTCGAGCGCTGCTGCCTTCCGAATTGTCGGGCAACAAATGGATGGCATTATTGCGGATTTTGACGATCCGGCCGTGACGGCGGCCCTGTCGCGTACGCGCGTTCCGCGCTGGCGCCCATGCCGCTCAGTTCAGTGATCCATGGCGCCCGGAAGCTGGCCGACACCCGCGTCCTGATGCCCCCCGCCGGCATCGATGTGCTGGCATCGAGCCAGCACCGGGCGCTCTACCATCCGCACCTGGGCAGGCCCGCTACGTCATGGGTCGGCATGCCTGTCAAGGCGTCAAGAACGGTCAGTAACCGATCATGTGCGCGACCAGGGCCTATCTGGTCGACAGCACCAGCACGGTCACCGAGTAAGGCGCGAAGCTGTAGCTGAACTGCTTGCCAAGCCCGCTCGCCTTGCTCGTCACCGGCACCACCCTGGTCGGATCGGCGATCGTGTTGGTGTCTTCCTTCTGCGCCGAGCTCAGTACGATCGCCTTGCCTTCGGCCGCCACCTTGACGGCGCCGGCCAGGTCGACCTGCACCGTCTGCGCACTGCCGATCGAGTTAATGACCTTCAGGTAGATCTCGCCGCGCTGGTCGGACCTGGTCGCCGCGAAGAACATCGTCGGCACCTGCGTGACCGGCGGCAGCTCGAGCGGCTTTTCCTTGCTGGCCGGCCGCTGCCAGCTCTGCGTGCTCACTTTCTCCGCGTGCACCGGCAGCGAAACATTGCCCAGATAGTGGCTGAACATCTTCTGCACGTGATAGGACGGCGAGCCGTAGCTGGACTGCGCGTCGTAGCCGATCAGATCGCTCTCCCACTGCATGCCGCCCGGGTTCACGTTCACCAGCAGCGGCGCATAGCAGGACATCTCGACGACGTCGGCATTGCGCTCCACGCCGGCCATGAACGCGGCGTCGGCCAGCGCGGAGTGCAGGTTGGTGGTCGGCTTGCCTTCGCGCGCGGCCCACTCGCCAATGAAGATTTTCGGCCCGTTGCGCTCGTAGCTGTCGTAGCGCGCGGCGTCGTTCATCATCTCGATCGGGCTGTAGTAGTAGTGCTCGTCGACCAGATCCGGCTCCCGGCTGCTCAGCTTCTGTTGCGAGCCCACCCAGTCCTTGCCGTTGACGGTGGAGATCAGCTTGATCTGCGGGTACTTCGCCTTGATGGCGTCGTGGAACTGGGTGTAGCGGCCGTCGTAGGTCTTCTGCTTGTCGAAGCCGTCCTCGTTGCCGATCTCGACGTAGCGCAGCTTGAACGGCGCCGGATGGCCATCCCTGGCGCGTTGCGCGCCCCACTTCGTGCTCACGTCGCCGGTCACGTATTCGATCTCGTCGAGCGCTTCCTGGACGAAGGGCTGCAGCGCCGGGCCAGCCGGAATGGTCTCGCCGTGGAGCGCGTAGCCGGCGAACACCGCCAGTACCGGCTCGGCCTTCATGTCCTCGACCCACTCGAGAAATTCGAGCAGGCCCATGCCGTCGGACACGCGATAGCCCCAGGTGCCGCGATGGCCGGGACGCTGCTCGATCGGGCCAAGCGTTTCCTTCCACTTGAAGCGCGTCGCCACGGTCTCGCCTTCGAGGAAATTCCCGCCCGGGAAGCGCAGGAAGGCCGACTTCATGTCGACCAGCTTTTGCATCAGGTCGACACGGTTGCCGTTCGGCCGGTCCTTGTACGTCGGCGGGAACAGCGAGACCTGGTTGAACCACACGGTGCCAGGGCTTTCGGTGGCGATCACCAGGCGCGCGTCGGCGGTCGGCTTGACGGTGGCGGCGGTCGTCAGGGTGACGGTGTAGCGCTTCCATTCGCCGTCGATGCGGCCGCCCTCGGCCTGCGCGTACACGGTCTTGCCGTCTGTGCCTTCGATGCTGACGGTCAGCGGCACGCCGCCGGCGCCGGCGGTTCTGGCGTAGAAGCTGGCGCGGTAGCGGGTGTTCGGCTTGACCGGGATGCCCCAGTAGCCGGCGTTGGCGATGCCGACCCGGTGGCCCTGCGCGGCGCGCGCAGCGTCGAGCCGCAGGCTGGTGGTCAGGGCGGTGCCGGCGACCGGGTAGCGCTGGTCGAGCGCGATCGCGGCGCCGCCGCCGGCTTCCTGCACCACCGACCAGTGCACCGGCGCCTTGTCGTCGTCCTTGAAGACGCGGTTGCGCACCAGCTCGGCGTACAGGCCGCCATCGTAGGAGTAGTTGATTTCCTCCGTCATCTGGCCGTACAAGGTCGGGCTGACGGGAATGCCGGGCTTGGAGAGGTCGATCCTGAGAGCGGTCTGCGCCATCGCCAGCGGCGCGATGAGGGCAGCGAGCGACAGCAGGCGGGCGGCGGGAAAGCGGCGTCGAGCGACCGGCATGGCGGCGCTGCGCGAGAAGTTGTTCGAATTCATGGGTGGGTTGGGCCTTGTGAACAGAAGGCCAGGCGCTCGACAATATTGCGCCTGGCCTCATCATGCATGACGATCGGCGGGATGTGCACTGCTGCAGTCGCCGCCGCGGGCGTTTATTTCCTGCACATCTCGCTGATGGCGTTGGGGGCGGTGGCAGTGATCAAGCCCAGCCGATACGGCAGCTCGATATAGTCGTATGTCTTGCCTGTTTCCTTATCCAGGCCCTGGTAGAGGAATCTCAGTGGCTGGCAGGGGTCGATGCTCAGCGTCTGGTCGACGCCGTCGCGGATCATTTCGCCATGGGATACGCCTTCCGACCAGATCCGGTCCTTGAACTTGACGTTTTCCGCGCCAGCGAACATGTTCATCGTGGCGCCGGGAATGGGTTGCCAGGCGCCGTCCAGGCGATCCGCTGTCCAGGCCCGGAAATACCTGCCCTTCGGTCCCATCGCCTCGATCAGCGTCAAGTACTGGTTGGTGCCGGTAATCTTGTAGGTGTTGCTCGCCTCGAACATGTCGTCGAGTTTTTCCTTCATGACGACGACGGGCTCGCCGAAGCCCTGGGGGAAGCGCTCGATCGTCGTGTCGCTGCGGTAAAAGCTGCCGTTATCGCCGGTGAAGAAGAGATGGCACGTCTTGTCGTCGCAGATGTTCCAGAAGTCCAGCCAGACGGCATTTCCCTTGGCGTCCTTGACGCTCGCCGGGATCGTTGCGTAGAAGGGCTTCGGCGCCGTCCACGACAGGGGATCGGCGATGTTGCTGGTCGTGGAATACAGCGGGTCGCCGCCCTGATAGATCAGGTACCAGAGCTTCTGCGGCGCGAAGTAGAAGACTTGGGGTGCCGCGCGATAGCCGGGCCCGATGGGTGACTTGTCGAGCATGAATTGAGGGGCGTTGGGGGCCTCCTCCCAGTTCGCGAAGCTGGTGTAGGCGATACCCCAACCGTTCTTCCCGGCCGTGGTCATGAAGACGTGGTAGCGGTTGTCGTGGTAGACGATGGACGGGTCTTTGACCCCAAAGATGTCCTTCCGGTCAGCCGGCGGCTTGATCAGGGGCGCTCCGGATTTCCATTCAAAAGGCTTGGCCTGCATGGCGTTGGCCGTCAGGCAAACGGTGGCGCCACCGCCGCTGCCGCAACTTTGTGCCTGCGCCAGGGGTGCCGCGCTCGCCCCGAGGGCGAGCAGTAGTACCGGTATCAAACTTCTCATGGTCTAGCTTTTCAGGTAAAGGTGCCCGGCCGGTTGTCTCCTCCGGACACGAGCATGGTAGGGCGCCGGCTCAGCACCTGGGCACGGCCTCGACGACGGTGATGGGGGCAGGCCCGGCGCCAGGATGAGGACGCCAACCTGTACGCATTTGCACCAATGGTTGCCAACGGCTCGCCCTCCATTCTGCGCACTCCTCGTGTGCGTCGCAATTCTACAAATCACCAATGTGGGGAATCATTTTTCGCCGGACGAGGCCAATCCCGCATGCCGTTCCCCAGGGCCGCCGTCGACCATGAAATTTCATTCACCTTGTTGTCGATTTGGGCAATATCGCCGCCGCGGCGTATCGGGCACCATGATCGTTCTGCCGGTCAGATTTCGATGGATTTGAACAACATTATTTTTGGACACGAATGAGCGCGACACCGCCGGAACCCAGCCCCGCGCCGCCCGACGCCGCACCCCAGCCGCAGTGGCGGCGCCAAAACAAGCGCTCTGCGCTGGTCATTGTGGTGCTCATCCATATCGCCTTGCTGACGGCGCTGATGCTGTCGCGCACGCGCCTACCGAGGCCGCCCAGGACGAGCAGTACCGATGTGGCCCTGATCGAGGAGAAAGTGCCGGAAAAGATCCCCGAAACCGAGCCGGCCGACACGAAGTCCGTCGATCTGCCGCCCCCCGCCATGCCCGAGACCACAATCCCCGCGCCGCCGGTGATCGATGTCGTGCCCGACGCGATTCCGGCGCCGGTCAACGCAGCGGCGCCGGCCAGGGCGCCCGCGCCGCCCCCGCCACCGCCCCCGGTCGAGGCCGTGGCCAGCACCGCTGTCAAGGCGCCCGCCGCGGCGCCCAAGCTGTTCGAAGAATGCGGGGACGCATCGGATCGGCATATGGTTGCCGACGTTTATCGCCTGCGCAGGGATGCCCGATCGATCACCGAGATGCGGGGCCACAAGCCCATCAAGCGCGTCTGTCTGGCCCAGCTCGATATCACGCCGCGCAGCTTCCTTGAGGGATTTCCTGGCATGGGATCGACGGTCGAATGGTTCGGGCTGGATATCCGCTTCACGGTGACCATTGCCGAAGCCACCACGTGGGAAATTTTGCTGTTGGCCGACGACGGCGCCGTTCTCAGCATCGATGACGAGAACGTCATCGACAACGATGGCATCCACGCGCCGACGCCGGTGGCGACCAAGGTGAAACTGGAGAAGGGGTCGCACAATTTCCGCGTACGCTACTTCCAGGGCCCAGGCCCGGATCTCGCATTGATGCTTGCATGGAAAAAGCCCGGCGCGGCCGATTACGGCTATTTGCCGCGCAGCCTGATCGGGCGACCGCCGGCCGGCATGCTGGCGGCGCTCCAGCCGAAAGAGTGACCGCCTGCCCTGAGCAATGGGTGCGGATTCTGGCTTCTCATCGCGGCCACGTTACCGAATTAACGCTCACACAGCCTTATTTTTTGACCGCGGCGCCAAGGTCGGACATATAGGCCACGCGCAGCTTGACGGGTCCCTCGGCCGGCACGACCTTCCCATCCCTGCCGCGCAGCGACACGCCGGTGACAGTCACTTCCACCATCGCCTTGTGCGCGTCGATCCCGCTGAACAGCACCAGGCCGTTCGGGCCAAGCGGCACGCCCATGGTCGCCGCATCGGGACGCCAGCCCAGTGCGCGGAAGTAGTCCGCCAGCTGCATGCCCGCCGTCGCCATGCGCGCACGATCCGCATCGCCCGGCTTGTCAGTACTCCACAGCACATTGACCTGCACCAGCTTGTGCTCCCTGGCGGCGAAGATATACGTCACGCCGGCCGCGCCGGGCCCGGGGTCCAGGGATGGAAGCGGCAACACCAGTATGCTGTAGCGCGGATCGGGATGCCGGGCAGGCTGCATCAGCGCCGCGTCGTCCTTGAAATCGCGCGCCGCCGCAGCGCGTACCTGATCCTCGTTCATGCCGAATCGCGCGCTGCGGAAGCCGGTGATGTCGTGCAGCGGCGTTGCGGCCGGCGCCGCCGGCACGTTCTGGGCCTGGGCCGCGCCCGGGCCAAGGGCATACAGCATCGCCATGGAAAAACTCGTCTTGCGTAACAATGAAAACATGGGATATCCGATCTCAGAAGGCGCCGGGTGGAATGCTGTAAATGTCGGGATGCCCGATACTGGCGACCAGCGATTTGCGCAGGTGCGCAGGTCCCGCCGGCGCCGCGCGATGCTCCACCTTGCGCACCGCGCCAGGCAGTTCGACATCCAGCGACACACCGCCGACGCGGATCTCGACACCGCCGCCATTGAAGTCGCGGCCCGCGAACAGAATCAGTTCGCCGGGCGCGGTCACGCGGCCGCGCGTGGTCGCGAACTCCGGCCACTGGTAGCCCACCAGCTCACCCGCCAGCGTGGTGGCATTGCGCATCAAGGCTGTACGCTGCACGTCGCCCGGGTTGCCGGGGATAGTCCAGGTCTGGTGAACCGCCACCAGGCGCTTGCCGGCGGCGCCGAACACATAGCTGATTTCCGCCGGCCCCGGACCCGGCGCCAGCGTGGGCACCGTGATGGCCAGCGCGGTCGTGCGTGCCGCAGCGTCGAACTGCAGCCTGGCGGTGGCCGGCGCCTCCGGCCACGCCGCCGCGACGACGGCCTTTACTTCGTCCATGCTCATGCCCCAGCGCGCGCCATGGAAGCCCGGGTTCTCGAACGGCGCGCCCCGCACGTCCCAGGAGCGCGGCTGGCCGGTCTGCGAAATCTCATCACCACGGGCGTCGGCGCTCACCGCGGCCACGGGCCACGCCAGCGCACACGCCAGCAGACCGCTCATCAGTTCTTTCTTCATTCTTCCCTCTATCGCGATATGTTCGCATACACCAGCCGGCCATCGTCCACCCGCATGCGTACGCCCAGGTTCGACGCCTGCCTTTGCACGTCGGAGAACTGGCTGCGGAAGTCCGGTTTGTTGCGCGAGAACTCGACCGCCTTGGCCGGATCCGTTTTCAGCAGATTGACGAATTCGTTCTGCCAGTTCTGCTGGTCCGTCACCATTTTCGTGGTCCCGCTCAGCATGTCCCTGTACTTCTGCAGGAAGACGGCGTTGTCGCTGCTGCCATCGTTGTCGTGGTTCCAGTCGGAATTTCCGCTCAGGTAGGCAAAGCGCGCGGCCGGATCGTTCTTCAGGCTCAGCGCATGGCTGTCGGCATCCCGCTGCCGTTCGTCGATACTCGGACCCCTACCATGGAACAAGCTCGAGAACACCGCGCCGACCTTCCCCACGTCGACGCCGAAGTTCAGCTTGAGATCCAGGCCACCGATGCCGATTTGCGCCCCGAGGTCGAGGCTGAAACTGACGACGCCGTCGGAATATCCCCCACCGACACTGAAGTTTCCGCCCACCACACCCGGCGAGTACACCGTCGCGCCACCCGCGACGCTCGCGGCCTCGCCGGTGAAGCCGCCGCTCACGCCGGCCGATGTGCCGACACCCGCATGCGCGCCCGTGGTCATGGTCAGCACGCCGTTGGTGATGCCATACTTGTAGGTGGTCGTGGCGTAGGCGAAGGTCCCCGTGGTCAGATTCACATTGCCATCCAGTCCGCCGCCCAGGCCCCCGTGGACGCCGCCGCTGGCAAAGGCGCCGACCGTGGCGTCGGCATTGATCTTGACGCCGGTCCTGCCGATCTTCATGTCGACGCCGACTTCGCCCTGGGCGCCGGCACTCGCCTCCACCGGACCGCTGCTGATCGAGATGTCGACATGTCCGTCCGCCGTGGCGCTGACGGTAACGCCGGTCACGCCGAACTTGGCGAGCGCCGTGGCGACGCCGCTGGCCTGCGTATCGACGGTCACCGCGCCGCTCACCAGGTCCGCACCTGCCGCAGCGCCTGCCGCGGCGCCGGCCCCGGTCGGACCGACATGGGTGTCGATGACGGTGCCGGACCCGGTGACGGGGCGCTCGAAATCGGGCGTCGGCTTGTTTTCTTCGCCCGTGGTCCGCGTGAGGCGAATGCCGCCCGGCTGCTCCGCCAACTGCGCGCCGCCGGTCTGCTCTGTCTGCGAATCGATCGGTGTGTCGAGCATCGGGGGCTGCGCGACCGTCAGCGGCGGCAAGTCCTTGGCCGCGACGAACGGGAGGCCGAAGCGGCTGTCCTTGTACACATCGAGAACGCCGATGTCGTTCAGGCTAGTGGGGAGGTCGTAGCGCCCGTTGTGCCGCACCGGCAGCAGGCGGTAATTGCCTGCATACGGACCGGTCAACTGGATCACCTCGTAGTAATAACGCCCCTCACCCATCTGCGTGCCCAGCGGTGCGTAGCCGTTCGCGGGATACGGCACGTAGATGGCCGACACCGCGCCGGGCATGGTGTCGCCGTTCGGCAGCG
Source organism: Massilia sp. (assembly GCA_045810485.1). Taxonomy (GTDB): domain Bacteria; phylum Pseudomonadota; class Gammaproteobacteria; order Burkholderiales; family Burkholderiaceae_D; genus Telluria. The sequence goes on from JBJMVU010000005.1 coordinate 16,684, forward strand.
GGACGCCGCCGATCGTCTGCAGGGTTGCCTTGCCCTGGTCGCCGATCTGGCCCTGGCCTTCGATGAGCACGCTGCTGGTGGTCGAATAGCGCAGATAGAGCGGATTGATAGCCAGTGCGCCAGGCAGGTTGCCGCTGGTCGCCAGCGCATAGTTCTTCGCCTGCGCGCCGGTCAGGCCGGCCACGACTTCAAAGTAGTTGCCGACGGGCGTCTTCGCGTCGACCGTCATCGGCGCGCCTTTCAGGTCGAGGATCGCCACCGTGCCGCCCACATCGTCGCCCTGAATCACGCCGTTGAAAACCGGCTTGCCGATGTCGACGCCCGGCACCAGCGCGTTGCAGCCGAAGCCGTCGCAATCCTTGTAGTTGCCGTACTGGCCGCTGCCCGGCGCCACCGTCCAGGTCAGGGCCTTGGGCTTGATCACCCAGGTGCCGGAGGTCGCCCCGGTCAGGACGTAATTGCGTGCCTTGGCGCCACCCAGGGTGATGTTGTAGGTGTACTCGCCGGCATCCACGAGCTGATCCATCAGCAGAGTGCGTGTGAAGCCGTTTTTCATCGACGGTTCCTGCTCCGCCAGTGCCTTGCCCGGCAGGCCCGCGCCGGAGATCAGATACGTGACGGCGTCCCTCGGATAGTTTGCCGCGACGGCAAATATCGGCGAGCTGCCGTAGGTCGACGTCTGCGTCGCCGGCAGGTTCAGGTCCAGCGGCTTGGGCCTGATGACCACATCGGCAGTCTTGAGCAGCGCCGGGTCCAGGTAGTAGTTGCCGGCGGCGGCGCCGCCCAACTCGCCGAGGCGCGCCTGGTAGGTGCCCGCGTCGCTGTACAGGTCCGGCTGGACCCGGTTGCCCTTGCTGTCGACATAGACCTGCTTCAGCGTCAGCGCGTCACCGGGAAGCGCGCCGCTGACGGACCCCATCAAGGCCGACCAGGCATTCACGCCATTGAAATCCGTGTACTCGAAGGACGTGCCGGTCGCCGTGCCGCCGATGGCGCGCCGTGCCACCGTCAACGCAGGTAGTCTTGCCGGCGCTTCGTAGTTCTTCGCAATCGAATCGGCCAGCAGGATGCTGAAGTCATACGTGCCGGCCGGGGTGTAGGCCTTCGATCCGACGTTGAAGGATTTGCCCACGGCGTCCGGCGTCGGTGAACTGGTGGTGGTGAGAATGGCGCTCCAGTCCTTCGCATCGCCGGCGACGAATCCGGTCACGACGGGCGTCGTCGGGTTGGTGCCGTAGACCATATCGGTCGGTCCGGTGTAGGTCACGGCCAGCCGCGCCTTGTCCACCTGGACCTTGGCCGTGTTCGACGGCGCGACGCTGAGCGTCCTGCCGCTGGCCGAGTCGAGCCAGCTGGCCGCGTCGCGCGCCAGCATGTAATTGCCTGCCGCACTGCCGGCGAGGCCCGTCGCCTGCCAAGTATAGTTGCCGGCCGGCGTACGGCTGCCGACATCGACCGGATTGCCTGCGCTGTCCAGCAACTGACCGGTGACCTGCACGCTTTGCCCCGGCAGCACCCCATTCAGCGCGGTGGCCGGCTGCGGCGCATTGCCATAGGTGTCGTGCCAGTCCTTGTAGGTCGCGCTCACCGGACGAGGCGTGATATCGACGCGTCCGACTTCGCCATTCACACCGGCGTCGCGCACATAGTAATTGCCGGCGTCCTGGCCGCTCAGGGCCGCGGTCACGGTATAACTGCCGACCGCCTGCTGGCCGCCCAGGGACGCGACAGCGCCGCCGGGCAGCTGGAACTGCCCCGCCAACGCCGCCTTGTCGCCGGCCAGCGGCGTGAAGCCGGTCATGCCGACGTGGGCGCCGCCGGTACTGCCGTACACCAGGCTGTTCACCTGGTGACTGCCCATATCGATGCCGCCCTGCGAGAGCAGCGACCAGCCTGGCGCCACGGCGCGTGCGACCACGGTCAGCGTGGCGATCTCATTGCCGCCGGTGGCCAGGCGATAGTTGCCGGCGTCCGAACCGGACAGGCCCGCGATCCGGGTCGAATACGTGCCGGCGTTCAGGTAGCCGCCGCTGGAATACGTGGCGCCGACCAGCGCAGCGGCGCCGAGCGAGACGCGGTCGTCCGAGAAGGCGAGACCCACGACGTCCGACAGGATATCGACCCGGTCCTTGACATCGCCGTACTGGCGCGGCGCGCTGTCCAGGAAGTAGGTCTTGTAGGTGACGGTCCTGGGCACGATGCTGATCATGCCATCGGAAGAGCCGACGCTGGTCACGCTGTAATTGCCCGCATCGCGGCCGGTCAACCCGAGGACCAGCGATACCGGGAACGGATAGTCGCCGACCGGGCGCTTGGCGACGGTATTGGTCCAGCTGCCCTGCAGGATGACCGGCAGCGTCACGTCGTCGCCGCCCAGCACGCCGTTCAGCGTGTTATGCAGGTCGACGCCGTTGACCGCGGCGCCGTACACATACGTACCGGTGGGACCGGTATAGGTCAGCACTTTCGGCTTGATCGTCAGCGTTGCCGTACCGGCGTTGTTCGGCAGGGTGTAGTTCGGATTGTTATCGACCTGCGCGATGGCCTGCACGGTATAGGTGCCGGCCGGCGTACGATCGGTCAGCGCAACCGCGCTCCCACCCTGCAGCACCGAGACCTGGGCGTGCACGCCGAGCGAATCGCCTGCCACCAGGCCATCCAGCGTCACCGCCGGCGCAACCAGCGTGCCGTAAACGGACTGGCTGTCATTGACGATGACGCTCAAAGGCTTGGCCGAAATCGTCAGCTGGCCGCTGACGTTGCCTGTCGCAGCGGACGTGTAATTGCTTGCCTGCGCGCCGCCAAAGCCCGTAACGCCGGCCGTGTACGTGCCCACGCCAGGCAGCGCGATGCCGACGCCGTGACCGTCCAGTGCCTGCACCCGCGGTATCACATCGTCGCCTTGCAGCGCGCCGGTCAGCGTGACGGGATTACTCGGAGTATTGCCGTACAACGCCGTGCCGTTACCGACGGTCCAGCTGATCGGACGTTGCGCAATCGTCAGCGTGCCATTCGTGTTGCCGGTGCCGCTGACGACGTAATTGTCGCCGCTGTGCGGCACCCAGTCGGCTTCCACGCGATAGGCGCCGGCCGGCGCGCGCGCATCGATGGCGGTGCTGCCGAACGTCGTGACGCCCCGGACATAAGGTCGGACATCGAAGACATCTCCAGCCACCACGCCATTCAGCGTCAAACCGGGAACCGTGCCGCCATCGCCATAGGTCAGGTTCAGCGAGCCGGCCGAATACGTCACGACCTTCGGCACCACGGTGGTCAAGGCGTTCTGGTTGTTGTACGGGTCGAGGGTGTAGTTGCCGGCCCCGGCTCCGCTCAGTCCACCCAGTCCCACTTCGTAGTTGCCCACTGACGGCTTATGGGAAGGCGTCGGATCGCCCGTCACTGTCTGCCGCAGGATCTGCGGGGTGCCCGTCACGTTGTCGCCATTGACTACGCCGACCAGTGCCGGCGCCGGCAAGTCCTGGCCGTATTCCTGGGTGGTGGTCGTACCCGTCCAATGCAGGGGCTTCGGCGCCACCACCATCGCCGCGCCCGGATTCGAACCCGCGAGCGTGTAGTTGGCCGCATCCGCGCCGGCCACGCTCGTGATGGATTGCGTGTATGCGCCGGCCGGCGTGGTCGCGGCGGTCGCTCCCGTGCGCCGGGCGCCGTTGACGTCGATGCCCACGGCGCCCGGCATGACGACGTCGCCGGACAGCACGTTGTTCAGCGTCACGGCCCCCAACGCGCCCGCCGTACCATAGGTGGCGCTGGCGGCGGCGACGGAATAATCCAGCACGCGCGGCGTGACGGTGAATGGCGTGTCCAGGTTGCCGCTGCCGGCAATGCGGTAGTTCGCCGCGTCCGCTCCAGCCAGGCCGGAGACGACATAGTCATAACTGCCTACCTTGAGGCGGCCCGCGGGCACAGCCACGCCCCCGGACATCACGGTCGCCACCGGCACGACGGTGTCGCCGGCCAGCACGCCGTCGACGCCGGTCGCTTCAGAGCCGGTGTCGCCGTACACCATGGCGCTGCTGTGGAATGCGGAATAGGTCACTGTCTTCGGCGCCACGGCCAGCGTGCCTGTCCAGGGACCGGAGGCCAGCGTGTAATTGCCTGCCGCGGCGCCGGACAAGCCCGTCACCGCAACATTCCAGCTGCCTGCCGCCGTCCTCGCGCCGAAGCCGTAGCCGGCGCCGACGGCGTCCAGCGTCTGCACGGCGCCGCCGTTCAGCGTACCGAGCACGGACAGCACGTCGTGATTGACCACGTTGGACAGCGTGACGACGGACGCCGCCGTGCCATACGTGCCCTGGACCGCCCCCACGCTCGGCGTCACGGTACGGCGCGTGACGGTCAGCGGCATGGCGACCGGCGTCGTGTCGATGAAGTAGCCGCCGGACAGGCCGGCGTTGAACGCCAGGCTGCCGCTGCCCTCCAGGCTCAGGGTATGGTTGCCTGCGCCCGCCGTGACGCCCGGGCCGCTCGTCGCCAGCGAGCCCGCGGCCAGGATATCGCCCAGCGCATCGGACGCCGTGCCCGACGTCACATGCAGCAGCGGCGTGACCAGCGCTTCCGCGCCCGGGTCGGCGTCGCCGTACACGCGGCTGATGCCCGCGTTGACGCCGTCGCCTAGTGCAAGGCGCGTCGTCTGGCCGCCGTTCAGGCGGCCGAGGCGCGTCGTGGTCCCGTTCTCGACGAACTTGAACGCCCCTTCGCCGCGCAGGGCGTCGGTGGCTTCCGTGGTCCAGTCCACGCGGTTGCCGCTCAGCGTGGCCGACGCCGTCGAGACGCTCAGGTTACCGGCCAGGGTGATCGTGTCGGCGACCGTGATATCGCTGGTCAGCGTGATATAGGGCGCCATGCCGCCACTGGTGGCGCCGGGTGCGATGACGGCGGACAGGCCATTGCCGTGATAACCGCCCAGGAAAATGCCGCCCGCATCGCGCTCGGTATTGCCGGCGCCGTCGGCGAGCGTCAAGGTCAACTTGCCGTTGCTGTTGATGAAGTTCGCGCCGCCCATATTGATCCGGGCCGCGCCTGCGCCCCGCTCGCTGTTCACCACGCCGCTGGCGGCGGTGGCGTTGGCGACGATGGACCAGTCGGCATCGGCGGTGCCGAAGATGCCGTTCAGCGCGACGGAGCGGCCAGCCGACAGCGCCAGCGCACCCGCCGCGCGGTCGAAGGGGCGCGTGACGACCGCGTTGAAGGTGTTCCACTCGATGTCCTGGCTGGCCTTCAGGCTCACGCTGGTGCCGCCACCCAGCAGCGACACGAGGTCGGCGGAATACAGGTGGCTCACGCCGCCCGGATTGTCGCCGTAGCCGACATTGCCCGCGGCGCCGCCTGGCGCGTCGTCGATCTCGATATCTTGCGGGTCGAGCAGGAGCTTGCCGCCCTTGCCGAGGGCGATGCGCCTCAACGCGACCGACTGGACGGTCGATCCCGAGGATACCTCCACGGCGCCCGCTGACGTCGCGCCGCCCGCTGCAATGCTGCCCTGCATGGTCGTGGACTTGTCGCTCCAGACGATGACGCTGCCGCCCTCGCCCGCCGCGCCGTGCGCGGACACGTCGATCCGGCTGGCCGCATCGACGGTCGTGGTGGTCGCATTGCCGGGCGCAGCGGCGCCCGCCGTGCCGAAGCGGCCGACGTAGCGCTGCGCATCCTCCGTCCCGTCCGCCTTCTCCTTGCCGCCCTGGAAGCTGCCGCCCACGCGCACGAGGCCTCCGCGCTCGAGACCGCTGGCATCCAGCGTCGCGCCGGTCAGCACGACCTTCTGGCCGCCGACATCGATGCGTCCCGCCTCGCCTTGCGCCGCGGAGGCGTCGAGCGTGCCGGACACCTGCACCGCACCGCCCTCGCCACCTTCCAGCACGATCGCACCATCGTGACCCGACACGCTGCGCGCGCGGATCGTACCGGGCATGTTCACCGCCTCGCGCAAGGCGTCGCGCACGGTGGACGCCTTCAGCATCACCATGCCGCCCTCGGCGTCGATGACACCCTTGTTGCCCACCAGCGCCTGTCCGTCCGCAGTCCTTGCATCTGCCGGCAACAGCACCTGGAGGAAGCCGTCACCGGAGAGATCCAGCGTGGCCGCTTCGGCCGCGCCCAGCGCGACCTTGCCCAGTGGCGCGCTGATCACGCCTTCGTTGTCGGCGCTCGACCCGAGCAGCGCCACGGTGCCGCCTGGCCCCGTCACGATCCGGCCCCGATTGACGACCGCGCCCCCTTTGCCGCTGAAGACGTTCCGGCCGGCCATGAAGTCGTCTTCCAACATGCCCAGCGTGGACGCGACGAAACCGGCGCGTGTATCGACGACGCCGGTCGAGGAAATCGCGATGCCGTACTGATTGATCAGGAACACCGAGCCATTGGCCTTCAGCGTCCCCGAGATATCGGTCGGCGTCGCGCCCTTGACCACGTTCAGCGTCGCCGAGGCGACGTTCGGCTGGGCGAAGTTGACGGTGTTGCCCTGCCCGATATTGAAGGACGACCAGTTGACGACGGCGCGCTGCGTTTCCTGCCGCACGACCATCGCGTTCGCGTTCGCCGTACTGATGGTGGCTTTGCCCGCCGTGACCACCGCACCGGTCGGCAGCGGTTGTGCATCGGCCGCCAGCGGCGCTGCAAGCGGCAGGCTGGCCGCGACCATCATCGGCCAGGCCATGTCGCGCCGTACGCGCGAGCTGCGCAGGATGGTGTTCTTTCTCAATATTGCACCTGTGCTTTAAAGAAGGTCTGGCTCGTGCGCCGGCCGCCCGGTGAGACAAGTGCGCGTCCCCATTCCGCCGCAAGGCTGACGTCGCGCCAGCCGGTTCGCAGGCCGAGTCCCCAGGAGGTGGCATGACTCTGCGCCGTGCCGCCAGGGAGGCGGGTGGAGGGGCGGGCATACGCCCCGTAGGCATAAGGCGAAACGGCGACGGCGTTCGGCAAGGCGCAGGGACGGGCTGCTTCCTGTCGCAGCACCCAGCCGCCGTCATCGGACAGCCCGCCTGCCGTCAGGGCCGACAAACCGTCCTCGCCATCCATGCTGAAGATCTCCGCACTGGGCATCACGCCGCGGATCGCCTTCTGCCCCCGCAGTACGCTGTGGCTCCGGAGGCCCCATTGCAGGGCGGCGTCGTAGCTCAGGCTCGCTTCCAGCTTGGTGAAGGCCGCCGTGGCGCCGGGGCGCGACATCGGAATGCCGCTACTTGCAATCTCCGCGCCGCTGCGGCCACCGAAGCGGCCGGCGCCTTGTGACAGCGTGGCGCCCGCGCGCGCCTGTCCCGCGGCGATTGCGCCGCTCCAGTCGGCGGTGAAGCGGGCGACGCGCAACCGGTCGAGGTCTTGCGTGAACTGGAAGAACGGCAGCGAATCGGCCTGGTGGCTGGCTTCCACCGCGCCGGTCAGCGTCAGCTCCTGCGTACGCGTGATCATGGCCGGATAAATCAGGCGCAGCGACCACCGCTTCAACTGGCTGCGCGATGCCAGTTCCACGATCGGCGAGCGTGGCCGCGTGTCCGACATGGTGAATTCAGGATTGATGCTCAGGCCATTGGCCAGCAAGGGAAAAATCAAACCCCCGCCCGACACGCGGCGCGGCGCGCCGACATGGAAGGCTGTGCCCACCGGATAGCCGCCGGAGACGTACAGATACGCCTGTTCGCCCAGGCCGAGCGGCTGGTTGGCGCGCACCTGGGTCGTGAACTGCCAGGGACCGATCGCGTCGCTCTGGCGATTGTCGGACGAGACGCTGGCCGCCAGCGGCGCCAGGGTCCCCTGCAGCACCAGCACGGCGCCGCCGGTTTCCCTACCCGCGCCCAGTGCGCTGCGCAGGCCCAGGCCAGGACCGCGGCCCGCCAGCGTGAGTGCGCGTTCCAGCTCTGCGTCGCGCAGATGGCGGCGCCCCACCAGCGGCTGCAGCGCCCTGCCGACCGCCTTGCGGGCCCGGGCCGGAACCGCGTCCAGGTTCAGGCCTTCGATGAAGCCGTCCAGTACCGTGATCCGAACCGCGGCGTCGTCCGCCACCGATTGCGGAGGGATCACGACGCGAACCAGCGGGTAGCCCGCTTCCCGGTACAGCGCCTCGATCGCGTCCCCCAGGGCGTAGAGACCGGCCACGGCAACGCGCTGGCCGCGCAGGGGCGCGATCAGGCTTTCCGTCTTGTCGGCAAACCCGTCGAACCCGCCCTCCACGCGCACATCGCCCAGGCGCACGAACAGTTTGTCCGCGTTGGGCGGCGGCGCCGAGCGCAGCGGCCGGGGCGGCAAGGCGACCGGCGGCTGGACCGGCGTCTCCGGACGCAGGTCGCGCGGCGTCACCTGGGGTGCTTGCGGAACTTGTTGTTGAGCTGACGCCACACCATGAGACAGCCCGATCAGGACAAGGCTTAGCAGTGAGGAAAGGGGTTGGCGGCGCAAGCGGCCGGGATCGGGTTCGACTGACATTCGGGATGGCGGGTGGACTGACGATCGCGCATTGTAAACATGCAATAACGTGAGAACAATGAATATTGCCGTATGTAGCACAAACGTGCTACAGCGCATCATTCGTGGTTTCCGGCCCCTCCGCCGTCGTACAATATGTCCATGACGCAACAAGACGACCCGCCCCAGCCCCTGATCCACGTCGCCATCGTCGAGGACGACCCCGATTTCAGCCGCGCGTTGTGCACAGTGGTCGAGAGCGCCCCGGACATGCGTCTGACCGGCCAGGCCGGCAGCCAGGCGGACGGCTTGGCAATGTTGTCCGGACCGCCGGCGGACGTGCTGCTGGTCGACCTGGGCCTGCCGGACGGCTCGGGGATCGCCGTGATCCGCGCCGCCGCGCGCCAGTGGCCGAGCTGCAGCATCATGGTCAGCACCTATTTCGGTGACGAGACCCACGTCATGCGCTCGATCGAGGCCGGCGCGGCGGGCTATCTGCTGAAAGACAGCTCGCCGGCGCGCATGGGCGACGAAATCCGCAGCCTGGCCAATGGCGGCAGTCCGATCAGCCCCATCATCGCGCGCCAGGTGCTGACCCGTTTCCGCAATGCGCTGCCCGCGCCGAAGGTCGACGCCGCCACGCCGGACGACGACGCCCCCCAGTTATCGCAGCGCGAGAAGGAAGTGCTGGACTACATCACCAAGGGCTTCACCGTGCAGGAGATCGCGGGCCTGATGCAGCTGTCGCACTTTACGGTCAAGACCTTCGTGCGCCGCATCTACAGCAAACTCAAAGTCAGCTCGAAGGCCGAAGCGATCTTCGAGGCACGCAACCACGGTCTCCTGTCCTGACGATCCATGAACGTCCGTTCCCAGCGCCTGATCGGCGGCATCCTGCTGTTCTTTTCCTGCGCCGTGCTCGTGGCCGGAGCCATCCTGAGCGTGGACAAGGGCCATGGCGAAACCGCCGGCCTGCACCTGACGCAGGCACAATGGCTGCAGCAGCAGGTCGCGGGCTACACGGCGCCGCCGTCCACACTGGACAGCCGCACGTTGCCGGGCGCCTGGCACGGCGCCGCCCTGCCCTTCAGGCCCTCCATCGCCCTGCTGCGCCAGGCGCGATCGGGCACGAACGGCGCCGTTGAGAACGCGGCGCGCATCACCTGGCTCAAGGTGGATATCGGCCAGCCGTTCATGCGCGCGGGGACGCTCGCACTGTATGGTGCGCGCATCAAGACCGACGGCACGGTCGCGGTCTACATCAACGGACGCCTGGTCCACCGCGCGCAACAGAACGGCCCGCTGTACAACAGCACGCGCACGCCGCTCTGGCTGCTGCTCGAGCAAGGCCCCGGTCAGGAGCCGGTGCGTGAAATCCTGCTCCGGCTCGAACATACGCCGCAATCGCAGGTGGCGCTGTCGTCGCTGTGGCTGGGCCCTGCCGATGCGCTGCACGCCGGCTACCAGGTGCGCCAATGGCTGCAGCAGGAATGGCCTGCCGTGCTGAGCACCGCATTCATGGCCGTGGGCGTGTTCGCCCTGTTCGTGTGGTTCCGGCGTCCACACGACATGGCTTACCTGCTGTTCTTCAATTTATCCGCCAGCGCCTTCATGCGCGGGCTGCATTTCTACGTCGCCCTGCCGATCGAGAACGACTGGTTCGCCTGGCTGACCGTCAATTCCCTGTTCTGGCTGGTACTGTCGGTGCACTTCTTCCTGCGCCAGCTGCATGGCCAACCGTTGACCTGGCTGACCCGCTCCATGGTGGCGATCACGTCGCTGGTCGCGCTGCTGACGCTGCCCCTGGTGGCCGTGCTGCCCAATATGCCGACCGTGACACCGCTGATCTACCTGGTGGCGGCAATCATGAGCATGGTCGCCTGCGTGGTGTCCGGCGTGTGCGCATGGCGCCATTCCGGCGAAGGCCGCATGGTGGTGTGCGGGGTGTTCGGCTGCACCGCGCTGGGCATGACGGACTGGATGCTGCAAAATAATGTGATCAGCCCGGAAAGCTGGTATTTCGGCGCGTACATGCCCGCGCTGTGCTTCATCGTGTTCGGCTCCCTGATGGTCCGCCGCTACGTGGGCGCGCTCGCGGAAGTGGAACGCGTCAACGCCGGCCTGGCCGAGCGCCTGAAGGCGCGCGAGGCGGAACTGGAAGCCAGCCATCGCAAACTGCGCGCCATCGAAATGCGCCAGACCATCAGCGACGAACGCCAGCGGCTGATGCAGGACATGCACGATGGCCTGGGCTCTTCCTTGATCAGCGCCATCCGCTCGGTGGAGCGCGGCGACCTGGGCGATGCGCGCGTGTCGCAGATCCTGAAGGACTGCCTGGACGACCTGAAGCTGACCATCGATTCGATGGAGCCCGTGGACGCCGACCTCCTGCTCCTGCTGGCCACCCTGCGTTTCCGCCTGGAGCCGCGCCTGGAAGGCACGGGCGTGAACCTGAACTGGGAAGTGCGCGAGATGCCGACGCTGTCCTGGCTGAATCCGTCGAGCGCGCTGCATATCCTGCGCATCGTGCAGGAGAGTATCGCCAACATCCTGCGGCATACCCGCGCGACCGGGATTCACGTCAGCACGGCGGTTCACGACGACGGCGTGTGTATCCGTATTGGAGACAACGGTCAGGGCTTCGATCCGGAGGCCGTGCTCGCCCAGGGCGCCGGGCGTGGGCTGCAAAACCAGCGGCGGCGTGCGGCCGCGCTGGGGGGCAAGGTACGGTGGGAGTCCGGGCCGCAGGGCACGGTGTTCACGCTCTGGCTGCCGCTGGAAGTCGGGATTCAGGCGGCCTGACGCCTCGCCGAAGCAAGCCTTTTCAAATTACAAGGCGCGATTCGATTCTGCCGTGGCCCCTAAACACCTCGGCATGCTGCGCACGGCATCTCCCGGGACGGATCGATCGGGCGGCATAAATCGGGGACGGGATTTCATCCGCATCATGAGACGGTGCTCGCCAACCATCTGATCGATGGTGAACAACCAGATCGCCGAATCCATCGAAAGATTCGATGCGCCATCGCGCTTGCATTCGCCATGCCGATGATGGACCAGGCCGCTTCGAATAACGCCTCGATAATCGATTCTTCACATATATCTATTATCCGCATTAATCTGCGAAATACGATCCTGTCCATGGCGAAATGTCACACCACATTATATTCACCAATACATTGAGCATTATCAAAAGACCTCAAGCACCCCCCATCCGTGATTTCTTAATAGTCCTACACTTTGACTGCGATCATAACGCAGTTAATTTCCCCAAAGGACATAATTATGGAACGCGCCGATCAATTTCGCCGACACTTCATGAAAAGCGTGCTGGGCGTCGCCGCCGCCCAGGGCCTGGGTATCCCGGCATTCGCACAATCCGGTCCGCGGATCCGCATGGAGTGGCAGCAGTTCAAGAAAACCACGCAATACAAGTCGTTTTTGAATGCCATCGCGGCAATGCGCAAGAACACCAAGGCATCGAGTCCGGGCTCGCTGCAATACTGGGCCAATGTGCACGTGAATTACTGCCCGCACGGCAGTCCTTATTTCCTGTCATGGCACCGTGGTTACCTCTACTATTTCGAGCAGCAATTGCGGACCGCATCGGGCGACCCGTCATTGAATTTACCGTATTGGGATTATTTTTCCTATTCCACGATGCCCGCGGAATTCACCGATCCGACGACGGGCAATCCATTGTATCTGTCGCGCACGGGGTCCAACGTCTACAACGCGCTCACGTTATCGCCGTTCGCACCCGACGTCTACAATTTCCAGCGCGGCACGACGGATGCATTCGAAGTGCGCATCGAAACCGCCCCGCACAACCCGGTGCATGACTTGATCGGCGGGATCATGAGCACGATGCAGTCTCCGCTCGATCCGATCTTCTACCTGCACCATGCCAACATCGACCGCCTGACGCACGCCTGGGCGCTGCCGGACGGCAAAGGCATCCCGGATTCCGCCAACCCGTACTCGTCGACGAACAGCAGCCCTTACTGGGCCGGCAACAACACGTATGCCTCGAACCTGACGATGGCCAGGTATTTGACGCTGATTCCCATGTGGCTCGGTTACGACTATGCCAGCGACGCCGTGCCGACCGCGCTGCCGCCGATGGCGGTCACGGCGCAGGCGTCCGGGTTTCGCCTGCCGGCGGGACTTCACCTGCCGTCGCCCCGACGTCCGCCGGCCCGGCCGTACGAACGCCTGCCCGGGCGCACGGTGTCGCCGACCCGGCGTTCGCTGGGCGGTGCGGCACGGATGGGCTTCGACGAGACGTCGTTCTCGACGCTGATCGACTTGGACAGGAAAGATGCGATGGAACTGGGCGCGCTGGTCGCCAGGCGCCGTGCGGGCAAACCGCGGGAGAACGACAAGGCGCCTGCCTCGGCCAAGCTGGTGCTCGACGGCCCGGCGCTCACCGAGGCCGGCAGCCTCGGCGGCTATTTCTATGCGCTGTACCTGAACATGCCGCCCGTCCTGGATTCGCATGCGGCGCACGACCGCACGTTCCTCGGCACCCTCGGCGCCTTCCAGATCGCCAGCGCGTCGCACCACGGCCCCGCCCGGCTCGAATACGACCTGGCCGACCTGTTGGTCAAGCAGGGCGGCGCCGACTTTCCCGGCCTCACGCTGTCCTGGGTACGGGTCGACGGCGACAATCCGCCGCACGGCCAGACGATCGTCGTTCCCGAGGCCCGCGTCGAGCTGTCGTACGAGACCGAACCGGTCGAACCTCCTCGCCTCAAAGGACGTCCCGGCTTCTATGCCTGAGCGAGCCCGGACGGACGGCCAGGCGCCACCGGGCGACCCGGCCGTGCCTGCGAAGCCGCCCGCAGGCTGTCATCCGTGAGCCGGACGACGCTCACGCAACTGCCGGTTCTTCGGGACCGGCGCTCTTCCACAGGCGGCCATGAACAGCAGAATGGAAGAGGACCGCGAGCTCGTCGAACTGGTACAGACCGGGGACAGTCGGGCGTTCGCAACGCTGATGCGGCGCTATACGCCGCCCCTGAGCCGCTTCCTGCGCCGTTTCATGCACGATCCCGACGACATCGAGGACGCCGTGCAGGAGACGTTCATCAAGGCCTACCTGGGCATCAACCGGTTTCGCGGCGACTCGGCTTTCTCGACCTGGATATTCAGTATCGGCATCAACGTGGCCAAGCGTGGCCTGGCGCTGCGCAACCGGCAAGGTCCGCAACTTGCCAGCGTGGGGAACGAGGATTCGGACAGCAAGGAACTGGTGGAGGCGGCGGCGGACTTCGATACGCCCGACTCGAAGCTGGAAACGAAGGAGATGCTGGCGTTGCTGGACGCCGCCCTGGACGCGCTCCCGCAGGAGCAACGCACGTCGTTCGAACTGCGCGAGCTCGAGGGGCTCACCTATGACGAAATCGCGTGGCAGATGCACTGCCCTGTCGGGACGGTGCGCAGCCGCATCCACCGCGCACGGGATACGCTCGCCGCGGCGCTGAAGGCGCACTGACGAAAAAAAACCGGTCATGGCGCAGCGTGTGCGCCATGACCGGTCAGGTCGGGCCAATCAGGTCAGCGCCGGCCTATCAGGGGGCGATGCCGACCGTGTGGTTCAGGTTGTTGAAACCGGTGGCCGCTTCCCACGTATTGCTGTTGGCCATCTGGATCGAATAGTCCGGACGGTTGCGCAGGGACGGCTGCGGATCAGGCAGGTTCAGCAACAGCGCGTACGTACCCTTCGCCATGGTGGACGGCAGCGTCACGGTCTGGTTGATCGTGACCTTCTGGTTCGCCAGCCAGCGGCGCGGGTCGGCGGCCAATTTCACGAAGGTCAGCGCGCCGGTCGCGGTATTACGGAACACGAGTTCCACGTCGCGGCTGTTGTACGTCGACGCCCAGCCCTGGTTCTGCACGGTGAGGTTGACGGCGAACGTACCGCCCGGCTTGGCCGAACCCGAGAACGAACCGGCAGTCAGGACGAAGCGGTAGCCCAGCTTCTGGTCCACTTGCGCGAAGCAACCCTGGTTCTTCCAGTTGTTCAGCACCGTCTGGTTGTAGTCCAGGTTCAGGTACGACCAGTGGAACTTGGTCATTTCGGCGACGGCGCTCGGGCAATCGCTACGCGGCGGCACGTAGGCGCAGGTCTCGCCGCCCGTCGGCACATAGGTCGACTCGGAAGCCAGGTAAGGCGTTTCGACCGACGGGTTGACGTACGTGCCGTAGTCCGACGAGTTGGACAGGAAGCAGTCGTTGTGGAAGCCCAGGCGCGCCTTGGCCGTGTTGGTGAACGCTTCGGTGCTGGTCAGGCCCGTCGGCGTGTACAGCTTGGTCTTGAAGATCGGCATGCGCAACTGGACCATGCGTTCCGCCGGCACGACGCTCAGCAGCTTGTCGACGACGGATTTGCGGTCGGCCATGTTCTGCGCCGTCATGTTGTAGCTGTCGCCATAGTTCTGCGTGGCGCCCCATTCGCCCCAGCTGCCGATCAGGCCGGCCTGCACGAAGGCGATCACGTCCTTGTTGGCGGCGAGGTACGGCGCGAGCTGGGTCAGGTGGGTATTGACCATCGCCGGCTTGGCGTCGGTGGCGATGTTGTTGTCGTTGTAGGCGAAGCGGACGATCGCCTTCATGCCGGCGCTGCGCACGGTGTTCATCTGTTGCTGGAACAGGTCCAGCGCCGACTGGCTGATCGGCGACGTGACGAAGTTCCTGAGGTAGAACACGCACAGCATCATCGAGCTGCTGCTGGTCGTGCGGTACCCCTTGAGTTGCGACAGGCTCAGGGGCGCGTCGCAGCTGATGTGGCGGTAGAAGCCGCGCTCGGGATTGGCGATGGCGGCGGTCGTGCCCGTGTAGTTGACGGAGACGGTCGTGCCTGGCGCCGGGGTCGGCGACGTGGTGGGCGGCGGCGTGGTGCTCGTGGTCGGCGCGCTATAGCTGCACGTCTTGACCTGTTTCGGCGCCGGATCGCCGAACACGGCGTTGGTGCACGCGACCGGGCCGGTCATCGTCTTGGTGGCGTACAGGCCGTTGGCGCCGTAGCGCACCTGCATGGTTCCGGTGAACGAGCAGGTCCCGCCTTCGGTCGCGCACGCCGTCCAGCCGGACGTCGTCGTGCCGGGCGCGGTCGGCGACGTGGTCGACGTCGTCAGGCTCGCCTGGATGACCGCGGACACGTTCAGCGGCGCGTCGGTCTGTGCAACGAAGTTGATGGCGGTCGGCGATCCCAGGTCGGTGCGCGCGACGGTCAACGCGGTCGTGCCGGTGCTGGGCGTCGCCGTGACGGCCTTGACCGAGGTCCACGCCCACGAGCCGTTCGTGCCGGCATATTTGTACAGGCGGCCGTTTTCGATCATGTAGTCGGCGCCCACGCCGTACACGGCGTAGCCACTCGACACGCTGCGGTCCTTGTCGATGTAGACGTGGGTCCAGGTCGGGGTGCCGGTGTACGCGACGGTGAAGTGCACGTTGGTGGCGTCGGCCCACGCCGTCGGCGCGGCGACCTGCGCGTGGGCAGAGACGGCGATCGTGCTCGCGGCCAGCGCGGCGCAGGCGACGAAGAAGTGCTTGCGGCTTCGGAAACGGGATGCGGAAAATTGTTTGTTTTGGAACATGCGAAACTCTTTCAAAAATGTAAGGAAGAAACGTGCGTGACGATCCAGTCAACACCTGGGAAGGTGATTGACAATCTGCATTAATTGCAGGGAAACATTTAATTGCCGGTCTGTAATTAATGACGCGGCAGGCCATGGTTGTTGTCGAACGCCGCAATCCATCAAGCGTGCGTTCGCCCGTCAAATGATGCAGATACAAACAGCTCACGACGGGGGGTTCCTTTCACCTTATGCCGATCTCGAGTGGCGCCGTTAGCGCGTCCTGTCCGCAAAGATGAGTGCTTTAGACTTGCTTTAAGGCGATTAGTTCCAGCCGGAATAAAAAAAATTTCCCAATCGAAGGCTTAATCGTACAAATAAGGTTTTACGGAATCATTAAATAACGATCCGACAACGCATCGGCATAAGAAAGAGATAACAGACAAATCGTTAGTTCCGCGATCAGGATTGAGCGAGGTCAGCCGCCATGCCGGAGTGTCATTTACATTCAATTCCAGTAATCCTTTAATACCGATCAAGGACTCCCATGAAACTCATGTATAGCTGCGCCCGCTACGCGGGCCGGGCATGCCTCGTATTGCCCGCCCTGGCGGCCGCCCAGGGCGCGGCGCCGGCGGCGGATGCAACCCGGTACAGCATCGTCAACCTGGCGCCCGGCAGCGGGGTGGCGTTGCTGAACCAGCGCGGCCAGGCCGCGTTCTCGACCTATTCGTCCGGCGCGATCATCAACGGCTTCTTCGACGGGCGGCGGGTGCACCGCGTGGGGCCGGCCGGCGCCGGCGACACGGTCGTGAGCGGACTGAACGACCGGGGCGTCGTCGTGGGCCAGTTCAACGACGCCGCCACCCCTGCCCCGTTCAACTACCGCGCGTTCTCGTGGACCGTGGCCGGGGGACTGCGCGCCATGCGGGGGCCGGGCACGTCCATTGCCCGCGCGATCAACGAGCGCAACGTCGCGGTCGGCTCGACCAAGGGCGCCGCGTTCTATGGCCGCGCCTACCGCTGGAACCCCGACGGCACGACGCTCGACCTCGGGCCGCTGCCGGCATCGCTGTCGGAAGCCGTCGCGGTCAACGACGGCGGCATGGCGGTCGGCTATGCCGATGTCGCGCTGCACGACAGCCATGCCGTCGTGTGGGACGCGGGCGGCCGCGCCACGGACCTCGGCACGCTGGGGGGCTCGCAGTCGATCGCCGAGCACGTCAACGTGCGCGGACAGGTGCTCGGCACGTATTACCTGAACGGCCTGCCCGGCGGCTTCCTGTGGTCGCGCAACGGCGGCATCGTGACGATCGCCCCCAATGCGGGCGCCGGGGTCAGGCCCACGGCGCTGAACGACGGGGGCGACGTCGCCGCCAACCTGGTCGTCACGGACGCCGGCGGCAACTATGTCTCGACGCCTTTCCTCTGGTCGCCCGCGCGCGGCCGCCGTCCGCTGGCGCTGGGCGGCGCCGCCCACGGCAGCGTGGATGCGCTGAACAACCGCAGCGGCATGGTGGGGTACGTCGTGCGTGGGTCCGCGGATCCGCTGGACCGGCGGGCGGTGCGCTGGCAGGGCATGGCGGCGGCGGTCGACCTGAACGCCCGGGTCCGCGCACCGGCCGGCCTCGTGCTGTATGCGGGGAAGGCGATCAACGACAGGGGCGATATCCTGGCCGATTCCAACGCGGGCCTCGTGCTGCTGCGGCCCGGCGCGCAGGCCTCGGACGCGCCCGTGCTGGGCCCGGTCGCCACGGGCGGCGCCACGGCCCCGCCCGCGGTCGGCGCCAGGGTCAACTTCAGCGTGGCGTTCACGGATACCGGCCCGTCCGAGACGCACACGGCCACGGCGAGCGTCGACGACGGCTGCCCGACCGACGCGCCGGTCGTGCGCGAGGCGCGCGGTAATGGCGAGATCGACATCTGCCATACGTTTTGCCGGGCCGGCGGCGTCACGATCAAGGTGAAGGTCACGGACCGGGCCGGCAATACGACGGAGGTGCACCGCGAACTGACGGTCGCCGACGCGGCGACGGCCGCGGCGACGGCCAGGTAACGCCTAGTCGCCCCGCACGGCGACGGCGCGGCCGACGCCCGGCGCCGGCGTGCCGCCGCGGTCCCGGCGCGGGCCGCAATGGCGGTTGAACAAGGCGTCCCACATGTGCGCGATCTTCGGCATCGAGAACCGTGCGCGCACTTCCAGCGCACGTGTCGCGCACGCGGCGCGCACGACGTCGTCGCCCATCAGGCGGTCCAGCGCCGCGCCGAGCCCGGCGGCATCGCCGGGCGCCACCAGCAGGCCGTCGACGCCGTGCCGGATGATGTCGCGCGGCCCCGTGTCGCAATCGAAGCTCACCGCGGGCAGGCCGCAGGCCATCGCTTCCACGAGCGTGTTCGGGAAGCCCTCGAATTCCGACGTCATCGCGTACAGGGCGGCCCGGCCGTACCAGGCCCCGGGATTGCCCACGCGCCCCGGCAGGAACACCCGCCGCGTCAGTCCGGCGGCGCGCACCTGCGCCTCCAGCGCGGCGCGCGTCGGTCCCTCGCCGAGCACGACGAGATCCCAGGCGGGATGCCGGGAGGCGAGCCTGGCGAACGTGGCGACGAGTGCCTCGAAATTCTTTTCCGCGCTGAGGCGCCCGACGCCGAGCAGGATGCGCCGGCCCGGCGCGCAGGTCATGCCCGGATCGACCTGCGGCGCATGGACCGGCAGCGGCCACGTGACGGCGTTCGGAATGACAGCGACATCGCGCGCGCCGGTATGCGCCTCCAGCCAGCGGGCGCATTCCGGCGTCAGCGCGACCACCGCCTCCAGCCGGGCATAGGCATGGCGGCGCATGGTTTCCCACAGGATGCCCATCGGCGCCTTCGGCGGGAAATTATGCTCGGAACCGATCGGGCATACGCCGGGCAGGCCCCGCGCCGCCACGGCCAGCACGACGTTGGCCGTGTGCATGGCGGACACGGCGATGTCGGGCCCCACGCGCCGCAGCACCCGGCGCAGCGCGCGCATGCGCCGCACCGTACGCACGGCGCCCGACAGCAGGTCCTGCCGGGTGTCCGCCAGTTCCAGGCAGACGCGTCCGACGGCCGGGTCGAGCACGTAGAAATCGGTTGTTCCCGCGGCCACCGTGACGACGGTGACCTCCCGGCCGATCGACGCCCAGTAATTGGCGAGATTGGCGACGACGCGCTCGGCGCCGCCGTTCTCGAGCGAATGAATGTAGATCAGCAGTCGCATGGCGCGCTCGCGGAAAGTGAGGGAGCGACGCGGAAGCCGGCGGGCAGGACGTCGCGCGGCCGCGCCAGGTTGCGGTCCAGCCACACGGCGCCCGGCGACGCGGACACCGACGGGTTGGCGACCACCCTGCCCGCGCACCCGGCGGGCAGGCTGCCGTGCAGGCCGATGCGGTCCCATCGCCGGGCCGTGCGGGGCTGCACGCCGTGGGTCTCGTGGTCGAACAGGAACATGCAGGCCAGCGTGTCCATGCCGGCCACGTTGACGGTCGCGTCGACGTTGCGCATGGCGCCGTCCCGTTCCGGCCCCTGGTGGTAGAAATGCACATAGCTGCCGTGGATGCAGTGGCCCGCCACGTCGACCCGGACGCGCACGTCCTCGACATCGCCCAGCCGCGCACCGGCGCACACCAGCGCGACGAAGCCGTTGCTGCCCGGCCAGGCGGCGTCGGCGGACGCCCTGACCGCGACGTCGGCGTGGCGTGCGGCGTAGGCGATATAGGCGCGCCGTACGTTGTGGCACGCGAGGTCGACGCTGACCCGCCCGCCGACGTGGTTCGCGCCCACGCCATAGTAGGCGTGCCGCACCGTTCCCTGCACGTGGATATCGGACATCAGGTGCCGGCCAGCCGGGCCGTTGTTCGATGCGAGCAGGCCCAGCACACGCTCCGCGCGGCAATCGACCAGCCGCAGGTTGCCGCTCGGCCGGTCCGCCTGGATGCCCACGCAGTACATGCCGCGCCAGTCGATCCAGGGCGAGAATCCCTGGTCCATGAACGTCGCGCCCGCCAGCGTCACGTTGTCGAAGTTGAAGAAGTAGAACATGTTCGGCATCACGGGCGCCGCCGTGTTCGCGATGAAGACGGCGCCGTAGGCCGAGATCGCGATGTCGCGCAGGTCGCGGCACGGCAGGATCACCAGCGGCGCGTCGACCGTGCCGAAGTCGTACGCACCGGGCGGCACGAGCAGCGTGCCGCCGCCGGCCCGGGACAGCGTCGCGAGCGCGCGCCGGAACGCCCCCGCCAGCGCGGCGCGGCCGGCGCCCGGCCGGCCGCCGAACTCGGCCAGGCTGACGATCGTGGACGGTACCGGCGCGGCCGCCGCGCGGCCGTACGGCGGCAGCGCCTGCACGAGCGCGCCCGCGGCCAGGGCGCGCGCCAGGAACCCCCGCCGTCCCGCCACCGCCATGATCTCCGCGCGCTTCATATATTCTGCGCCGCGCGCCTGCGCAGCACG
The DNA here is from genome assembly GCA_045810485.1 of Massilia sp. Taxonomy (GTDB): domain Bacteria; phylum Pseudomonadota; class Gammaproteobacteria; order Burkholderiales; family Burkholderiaceae_D; genus Telluria. The sequence continues at coordinate 37,152 of JBJMVU010000005.1, forward strand.
GCCATCCGGTCGACCACCCTGCGGCCGAACCCGATGCCAGGCTTCTCGATCACGTGGTAGGCCGCGTACGACAGCACGGCGACGCCGCCGACGAACACCAGCCAGTCCAGCGCCGGCGGCATGCCCTTGAGCCGGTGGAACGCGACGTCGAGCACGGTCACGTGGACGAGGTAGACGCCGTAGGAATAACGGGCGACGATGCCGGCGCCGGCCTTCAGCCACGCCGACGTCACGTCCGCGCACGACGGGATGAGCGCGCCGAGGCCAAGGCACAGCGCCCACGCGAGCACCGTCGCGCTGGCGCCGAGCCCGACCAGCAGCGGATAGACGATGGCGGCCGCGCCGACACCGCCGAACAGCACGCCGGCCGGCCACCGCTGCGGCGCGGTACGCAGGCAGTACGCCAGCACGCCCGGCAGGAAGCAGGGAAAGAACTTGACGAGATCGGCATTCGCCCCGTACCACCGGCAGGCGCTGACCAGCAGCACGCAGGCCACCCACAGGGCCAGCAGCCGGCGCCAGGCGCGCCAGGCGCCCGCGCCGGTCCACCAGTACAGCGCCGGAAGGAACAGGTACATCTGCACCTCGAACGGCAGGCTCCACAGCACAGGCGTGATCGACGGGCTGTCGCTCAGGTTCTGCACCAGGAACACGTTGCTCATGAGCGCGGGGGGCGCGAGATGCGGCCCCCAGCCGAGCGCCGCGAGCAGGAGGACGACGGCGATGCTGAGCGGATAGATGCGGAAGATCCGGCTCGCCAGGAACGACAGCGCCACCGCGCGGCGCGTGCCGTCCTGGCGCGCGAGCGAGCGCATGAGCACCAGGCAGGTATGCACGAAGAAGATCATCACGCCCAGCGTGCCGAGCGTCTGCGTGTGGTAGTGGCCGATCCACGCGAGGGACTGGTCGATCAGCAGGTGGCTGGCGACGACGAACGTCACGGCCAGCGTCCGCAGCACATCCAGGTTCGGCGACCGGTCGTTCATGGCGCGGGCCCCGACTTGTTCTTCCACGCGTGAAACAGCCTGAAGGCGAGGTCCGCCAGCCACGTGCCCTTGCGTTCGTGCAGCCGCCGCTTCAGGCGCCGCACCTGTCCCTGCGCGAAGGCGGCCGCCGCCACGTCCGCGCGCGCCAGCACGTGGCCGTACGAACGGTAGACGTGCACCTGGTCCATGTCGAGCCGGTGGCCCAGCATCCGCTCCTTGTAGCCGAACAGCCCGCCGCCGAGGTAGAAGCGGCGGACGCCGCTCCGGATGCTCTCGCAGATTGTATGGTACATGCACAGCGCGCCCACGCCGTGGCGATCGTAGGCGGCGTCGTGCCCCGTGATTTCGCCGAACACGCTCGCGCCGACGCGGTAGTTGAGCGACCCCGCGCATATCCGGCCGTCGATCAGCAGCACGGTGACGAACCCGCAGGCGCGCGCCAGCGCGAGCATGCGGTCGGCATCGTGCGTCAGCGCCGCGCCGCGCGTGCGGATGCGATGCTCGCTGAGCTGCACGATCTGGCGTACGACGTCGGCGTCGATGTCGGCGCCGTTGAGGACGCGCGTCGTGAAGGACGGGAAGTCCTTCGCGATCCGGTTGAGCCGCGAACGCAGGTTCGCGCGCGTGGATTTGCCCAGCGCCGCCAGGTACTCGTCCGGCGTCGCCGGCAGGGCGATCACGAACGTGTCCTTGGCGTTGTAGCGCTGCACGGGGAACCCGATCGGCGCCGCCGCGGTGCGCACGGCCTGGAACCGGATCACGTGGATGGCCGGGAACTGTGCGAACGCGTAGCGCGCGAAGCTGGCGAGGCCGGCCGGCGCGATGTCGATCATCTCGTTCAGCACCACGAGCCGCCGGCCCTCGCAACGGAACAGCAGGATGTCCGGCGGGCCGCCGGCATGCCGGGCGACGTAGCAGCTGGCGCCGCCGAGCGTGCGCCAGATGCGCAGGAACGGCAGCGACGACTGCAGCGTCTCGTAGGTCGCCGCGAGTTCGCCTTCGACGAAGTCCGGCACCTCGTGCAGGTAGCAGCGGATCGCGGGGTCGTTCATCGTGCTTCTCCCGGCGCGACGGCGGCATCGACGAAGCCGCAGCGGCGCAGGGCCCGCTGCAGGCCCGCGCCGAGCCGTCCGGAATAATAGACGCCGGCCGCGGCGGCGGCCGGATCGAGCGTGGCGAGGACCCGTTAGACGAAGTGCTGCACGAGGTCGTCGCTGGCCCCGTCGGGGTGCACCTGCAGGTCGAACAGGACCGTGGCCCCGTCCGCGACGGCCCGCCCCGGTGGCGGACACGCGGCCTGGCCGGCGCGCGCATGCGCCCAGCAATGGAGCAGCAGCCTGTCGCACGGCGCATGGCAGAACAGCTGGCAGCCCTGTTCCAGGCGCTTCATCGCGACGCCGATGAAGGCGCCGCGCGTCATGGCCGATGCGGTGTCGTCGTATTTGAACACGTCTTCCAGGCGGTTGCGCGACACCGGCAGCGCGCCGCCGCCCCCGGCCCGGCCCGCGGCCAGGCGCCATAACGCGGGGCCCGGGCTCGCGTCGCGCGCAAGGCGGCCGCGCGCGAACCGGGCCAGGCCCCGTACCTTCTCCCCTGCCCCGATCACGTCGACGCCGCGCCGGCCGCCGCCACGCAACAGGGCTTTCGCCGCCCGCCTGACGCCGGCCGTGGCCTGCGCATGCAGGCGCTGGACGACGCTACCGCACATCGTCAGCTCGTACACCTCGTCGTGCGCGGACGCGAACTGTTCCTTGTACCGGTCGCCGCCGGGCGTGAGGTCGAACAGCTCGACCTGCTCGTCCGCCAGCCGGCCGCCCAGCAGCGCGAGCAGCAGGTGGCCAGGCGAATGCGCGGCAAGCGCCGGCGCATGCGTGTTGAGCCCAAGGTGCACGACGCGCTCCTTGCTCAGCAGGCCGATGTGCGACGCCGCCAGCGCGCCGCCCACGGTCAGCACGGTCGTGTGCAGCATGCCGCGCCGGTGCAGCTCGACGTAGAAGCGCTTCTTCAGCGGATCGCTGGCGAACGGCGTCTGGCGGTACAGCGCCGCCTGGCGGAAATCGTACTGGACGCAGATGTCCTCGAACACGTCGCGGAAACGCGCGTCGCCGGTGACGCGCTCGAAGGCCACGGCGCCGATCCGGTTCAGGCGGTTGGCGTTCTGCCGGTGGTTCTTCTTGCGCCGCAGCTTGTCCATGGCAGCCTCCTCGATGTGCATGACGGGACGCGCATGCGCGTGCACGACGGCGTAGCGCCGGGCGCCGCCGTCCAGCCACCCGAGCGGGATACCCGGCGGGAGGTATTTCAGGTTCGTCCGCGCGTGCGGGAGCGCGGCGCGGATGCAGGCCATGGCGTCGGCGGCGAACCGGTCGGCGTCGTCCGGTGCCGCGATCCAGCCCTGGTATTCGGCCTGCGCGGCGCCCGCCCCGGTCAGCCGCGCGCCGGTGCGGTCCAGGGCCAGCGTGAGCAGCCCGCGCAGCGTGCCGTCCGGGGCGGCGTCGACCACGACGACGGGGGCGTGGCGCCCGCCGTAGAGGGCGTACCACGGCAGGACGAAATCCGGATGCTGGCAACCGGTCGCCCACGGGCAGCGCGCATGCAGCGCCCGCCACGCCGCGTCGAACGGGGCGGAGCCGATGCGCGCCAGCGCCTCGGCGCCGCTGACCAGGTGCGTGCTCATGTGCGCTCCGGCATGGCGCCGGCCGGCGCCGCCGCGCCCTGCATCTCCTCGATCTGCCGGATGGCCGCCAGGTATCTGCGAATGACGATGTCCTCGTCGAATTCGCGCACGACCTTCACGCGCCCCGTCGCGCCCATGCGCACGCGCTGTTCCGGCGCCAGCCGCACCATGCGGATCATCTTGTCCGCCAGGTCGGCCGCACTCCGGACGCGGCACAGGAAACCGTTGCAATCGTCGTCGACGATGTCCTTGCACCCGGCGACGTCGGTGGCGATGATCGGGCGGGCCGTGGCGGCGGCTTCGAGCAGCGAGTGCGGCACGCCCTCGCGGTACGAGGGCAGCACGACGCAGTCGGCGTCCGCCAGGTAGGGCCGCACGTCGTCGACGCGGTCCAGGTACCGGACCAGCCCTTCCGCTTCCCACGCGCGGATCCGTTCGACCGGAATGGCGTTCGGGTTCGCCGCGTCGATTTCGCCCAGCAGCTGGAACTCGACCGTCGGCAGGTGCTGGCGCACGATGCGCGCCGCGGCGGCGTACTCGTCGACGCCTTTGTCCTTGAGCATGCGCGCGACGAGCAGGAAATGGAAGCAGCGCTGGTCGAGCGCCGCCACGGGCAACGGGTGGAAATGGCGCAGGTCGACACCGGAGCCGGGCAGCACGTCGGTCACGCTTTCCCTGGCCAGGTGCGCGTCGAGGAACAGCTGGCGGTCGTCGCGGTTCTGGAAGAAGATGCGGCTGGAGCGCCGCAGCGACAGGCGGTACAGCTGCTTGACGACCCGCGTCAGCATCGTCCCGTGCAGGAACGTCGTGCCCAGTCCGGCGACGTTGTTGATGACGGGGATCGCGAGCCCGCCCGCGGCGATCGAGCCGTACACGTTGGGCTTGATGGTGAAGCCCAGGTAGGCCAGCGGCCGCACCGACTGCAGCACGCGCCAGTATTTCACCAGCAGGGCCAGGTCGCGGCTCGCGCTGGTGCCGTGGTCGTCCATCGGCAGGCGCTTGAAATGGCAGCCCAGCTCGGCCAGGCCATGCGAGTAGGCGTCGTCGCCCGCCAGGACCAGCACCTCGTAACCCTGGCGCACGAGCGCGCGCACGAGACCGGCGCGGAAATTGCAGACGTTCCACGCCGTGTTCACGGAAATGACGATCTTCCTGTTCATGGCAGCGCCCCGGTCGCGCACGTCGCCAGGCCGGCGCCCTCCCCGCCGCGCCGTTCGGCGCGCCGGTGCTCGAGCCAGGACTGGAACATCAGCACGTTCCACAACCGGTATTGCCAGTTGCGGTGCCCGGACAGGTGCTCGCCCCAGCACTTCCTGACGATCCCGGGTTCGAAATACCCCTCGCGCACCAGCCTCGCCTCGGCCAGCAACTCCTCGCCCCACTCGCGCAGCGGGCCGCGCAGCCAGTCGCCGATCGGGACGCCGAACCCCATCTTCGGCCGCTCGATCAGCGCCCGCGGCACGTAGCGGTACAGCACCTCCCGCAATACCCATTTGGTCACCCCGTCGCGCAGCTTGAACGACTGCGGCAGCCGCCAGGCGAATTCCACCACCCTGTGGTCGAGGAAAGGAACCCGCGTCTCCAGCGAGACGCTCATGGCCGCCCGGTCGACCTTCACGAGGATGTCGTCCGGCAGGTAGGTCAGCAGGTCGAGCGCCATCATGCGCTGCGGGCCGTCGAGCGCCTCCAGTCCCGGCGCGGTGCCGTTCAGCGCGGTATGCGGTTCCGTGCCGCCGCGCACCAGCGCCTCGGGATCGTCCCAGTGCGACACCAGCCCGAGGTACAGCTGGTCGAGCGACGCGCTGGTCATGGCGTGCGCGCCCTTGTGCAGCTTGTCGCCCGTGTTCTGCAGGCGCATCGCGCGCGGCAGCGTGGGCGCCAGCACGCGCGCGGCCCGGTTCCACGAGTCGATCGACACGCCCGCGATGCCCTTCGCGGCAAGCCGGCGCAGCGGCAGCGGCGCCGCGCTGATCTTGTGCCACAGGGCGTCGACGAACTGGTACCGGTTATAGCCGCAGAACAGTTCGTCGCCGGCGTCGCCCGACAGCGAGACCGTCACGTGCCGCCGGGCCAGCCGGGACACCAGTACCGTGGGCAACTGCGAGGAATCGGAAAACGGTTCGTCGTAGATGTCCTGGAGCGCCGGGATCACGTCGCGCGCCTGGCCGGCCGTCACGTAGAGTTCCGTGTGATCCGTGCCGAGGTGCCGCGCCACCGCCCGCGCATGGTGCGCCTCGTTGTAGTCCGCTTCGTGGAAGCCGATGGAGAACGTCCGCACCGGACGCGCCGACTGCGCCTGCATCAGGGCCACCACGGTGGACGAATCGACGCCACCCGAGAGAAAGGCGCCGAGCGGGACGTCGGCGACCATCTGCGCGCCGACCGCGTCGCGCAGCAAGGCGTCCAGCGCGTCGACCGCCTGTTCCGGCGCGCCCTCGAACGGCGCGCCGACGCCGTCGGCGGCCTGGGCGGCGCCGCTCCAGTAGGTCGTCAACGCGTGCTCGCGGCGCAGTCCCGTCACCGTCAGCATGCAGCCGGGGGGCAGCTTGTAGACCCCCCGGTAGATCGAATACGGCGCGGGAATGTAGCCGTGCCGCATCTGCAGGCACAGCGCGTTGCGGTCGACGACGTCCTCGAACGCGGGATGCGCGCGCAGCGCCTTCAGCTCCGAGCCGAACAGGAATGCCGTGGCGTCGCCGCTGCCCTGCCAGCCGTAGTACAGCGGCTTCTCGCCGACGCGGTCGCGCGCCAGGGTCAGCGCGTGCGCCTGCCGGTCCCAGACCGCGAGCGCGAACATGCCGATCGCGTGCTCGAGGGTCGCGCGGATGCCCCAGGCATCGAAGGCGGCGAGCAGCGTCTCGGTATCGGACCCGCCGCGCCATGGCCCGCGGAACAGGCCGGCACCGAGCCGCTCGCGCAGCAGCAGGTGGTTGTAGATCTCGCCGTTGAACACGAGCACGTAGCGGCCCGACGGCGACTGCATCGGCTGGTGGCCGGCCGCCGACACGTCGAGGATGGCCAGGCGCCGGTGCCCGAGCGCGACGCCGTGCGCCGCGTCGCACCAGTGGCCCGCGTCGTTCGGGCCGCGGTGGGCGAGCGGCGCGGTCATCCGCGCGACGGCTGCCGTGAGTTCGTCCCGCGCCTGGAACGAGTCCGCCTTGAAGAAACCTGTGAGTCCGCACATCAGAGCCTCCCTCCGTCGACGACGACGTCGTCGTAGATCAATTCGAACCGCGCGCGCACGCCGCGCATGTCGTAGACCGCGCGGATGCGTTCGCGGGCCCGCTGTCCCTGCTCGCGCGCATGCGCGGGGCCGCGCGCGATCAGGCCCGACAAGCCGCGCGCGAGTGCGTCGGGATCGGCTTTCGGGACGACCACGCCCGTATCCGCCAGCAGCGCCGCGACGTCGCCCACGTCGGTCGCGACGCAGGGCAGGCCCATCGCCATCGCTTCGCCGACGACGTTCGGGAACGCCTCGGTGCGCGACGACAGGCAGAAGATGTCCATCGCGGCGAGGCAGACGGCCACGTCGTCGCGCTCGCCCAGCAGCACGAAGCGGTCCGCATGCCCGGTCGCGCGAATCCAGCCCGCCAGCGCGGGGTTGGCGGCGTCCAGCTCGCGCCCGATCATCAGGAAGCGCACGCGCGCGTCCAGCGCGGCCAGCCTGCCGGCCGCGGCCACGAAGTTGGCGTGGTCCTTGTCCAGGTTGAACCTGCCGAGCGTGCCGACCACGATGTCGTCCGCGCCGAAGCCGCAGGACCGGCGCAGCCGGCCGCGGTCGGCGTCGCTGGCGGCCAGCTGCGCCAGGTCGAAGCCGTTGCCGACGACGGTCATGCGGCCGGTGTCGTAGCCGATGCGCGCGTGGGCGCGCAGCGCGGCCTCCGCCACGCAGACGATCGTGTGCGGCACCCAGCGCGACATCGCGGCGCACGCGCGGCGCACGAGCGCCGTGGTGCGGGCGCAGCCGCCGTCCACGTCGGTCGTCCGCACGCCCCAGATCACCTTGCGGTTGCCCGCCACGCGCGCCGCCAGGCCGCCCAGGAAATCGGCGTGGTACAGCCAGGTCTGCACGATGTCGGGACGCTGGGCCCGGATCAGGCGCACCAGTTGCGCGAAGTGCGCGGCGGGCGCGCGCCGGACGTCGAGCACCACCACGTGGATACCGGATGCCACGAAGCGGGCGATCATCCCGCCGCCCGGCGTCAGCGCGACGACGGTGTGGTCGTAGTCGCTGCCGCGGAACTGCAGGATCAGGCGGTACAGCGCCATCTCCGCGCCGCCGACGGCCAGCCCGCTGATCACGTGCAGGACGCGGCGGGTCATGACGTACTCCGCGGGCAGACCGCCGGGCGGCGCGCGCCGGCGTCCGCGACCGGCGACGGCCGCGCCTGCGCAGGCCGGGCGCCCGCCGACCCGGCGAACGCGCCCATGCACTGAGATTCCATGCCGAACTTGTCGGCCAGGTAGCGGTAGTGGCGCAGGATCTCGCCAAGCATGGCCATGTTGGCCCCGAGATTGACGCCGAAATTGTGCGGATGCCACCACAGGTGAAACAGCGCGCCGGTCCGCGCGGCCGTGGTCATGCCCTGCTTGATCCGGCGCAGCCGCAGCGCGACCAATGGCGCGGGAAACGGGGACCACGGATACAGGAACAGGCTCGCCGGTACATTCACGAGGTCGCCGTCGACCTGTGCATGCCGGCAGCCGGACCCGCTCAACGGCAGGAAAGCGTCGGCGTACCGGACGATCCGTCCGGCCGTGCCGCCCGCCACCGCGTCGCCGTTGCGGTACAGCCAATGCCGCGCATTGCCGCGATAGACGCGGATGCCCGCCTCCGGCAACACGGCCAGGAACGCCGGGCTGACCTGGTTGCGCGGGAAGACGACGGTCTGGAAACCGGCGCCCATTCCCGCCGCCAGGTCGCGCGCGCGGGCGAGGTCGGCGACGAACTGCGCCGGCGTCGCGCCCGCCGCGTTGCAGTAGAAATGGCTGTAGGTGTGGGTCGCCAGTTCCTGCCCTTCGGTGTCGAGGATGCGTTCCACCAGCGGACGGGCGAAGAACAGCTCCGGATATTGCCTGACGCGGTCGTCCTCGGCGCACGCGCAGGCGTCCGGGCGCGGCCCGCTTAATCGCGGGAGCGGCCGCAGGGCCCGCCATTCGCCGTAGTCGCGGCACATGATCGCGCCCACCGTCGCCCAGGTCACGTTGACATGGTGGTAGCGGAACAGCGCCAGCATGCGCGGCACGGCCTGCCATTCGCCCATCACGTTGCGGCCGTAGCGGCCGATCGTCTGCGTGTCGCCGACGCCCCAGAACAATTCGAAGTCCAGCGATATCACGAATCTCGCCTGTTTCATGATCGTGTCCCGTTCAAGCGTGCGTGGGCGGCGGCGGCGGGCGCGGTCCATGGCGCCCGCGTGGCGACGAGCGCGAACGTTGCCAGCCAGTACGTGGCCGCATCCAGCATCTGGTGGGTAAACATGGACATGAACGCGAACAGGAAGACCATCGCCACCTGCAGTCCGCGCTCCGGCATGAAGCGGCCCCGCCACAGGATCGCCAGCAGCCACGCCCACAGCCCGATGCCGAACAGGCCGTATTCGGCGGCGAACATCACCAGCTGGTTGTGCGTGCCGCCGCGGTGCGCCCAGAACAGCGTCGCCCCCGCGCCGGCGCCGAACACGGGGTTGCGCAGGAAAATCTCCCAGCCGGCCTTGACGACGCCGGCCCGTTCCTCCGAACTGTCGTCGTCGAAATTCAGGTTCGAAAAGAATTCGAGCCTCGCCACGATGTTGCTCGACGCGCCCTCGAACCCGTCGCGTGCGTGCAGGTAGCTTTCGAAGCTGCCGAGGCACAGCACGAGCGCGGCCAGCGCCGCCAGCGTCGCCACGGCCATCGAGCGCGGCAGCGAACCGTGCGCGAGAAGGATCGCCAGGATGGCGCCCCACGCGATGATCGACGACCGGGAAAACGTCGCCAGGACCGCCGCGCCCGCGAGCAGGAACAGCGGGCCGCGCCAGCGGCGTCCCACGACGGCGCAGCCGAGCAGGGCTACATGCAGCAGCGCCTCGCCCGCCATGGTCGGATTGATGAACGTGGCCGCGGCCCGTCCGAGCACGGCGCCGCTCGTGTCCAGCGGATAGAACAGGCCGGGTTGCGCGAAATCGGCCAGCACCGCGGCCGGCAGCAGCACCATCAGCGCCACGGCCGCGGCGAGATAGGTCCGCACGGGCGTGACGTAGACGACGAAACCGAACATCGCCGCGAACAGGATGTACTGGATCCGCGTCAGCACCAGCGCCGCGCGCACCTGGTTGCCGTGGTCGACCAGGTCCCCGCCCGCCTGCCAGGCGGACAGATGGATCAGGTGCAGAACGACCAGCGCGCCGGCCCACAGGGCGAACGGCGACAGCAGGTAGGCCGCGAGCGCGCCGCGCCGCGTCAGCAGGGGCGGCGCCATCAGCAGGAACAACGCGAAGAACGCGTACTTGGGCGCCGGGGCCGCGCGCCAGGTGTACGAATAAATGGGCAGGTTCGCGTAGATGACGGCCACGGCGAGGCCGAGGACGGCGCACTGGTACCACAGCGCATAGGGGCGCACGCCCGGCACGGCCGTCCGCGCCGGGGCGGTCCGGCGCCGGAACGCGTCCACGACGATGGCCGGCTTGCCGCTCATGACAGGAACTCCTGCCGGGAAGCGGCGCCGGCCCCGCGCGCGGCTGCCGCCTGCGTCGCCGCCAGCCGGACGAACAAGGCCTCCCACAGGGCGGCGATCCGCTCGATGGAAAAGCGCTCGCGCGCCTCGGCCGCGCGCGCCGCGAATTGTCGCCTGAGTGCGCCGTCGCCCATCAGCTGACCGAGCGCTTGCGCCAGCGCCGCCGGGTCGCCCGGCGCGACCAGCAGCCCGTCCACGCCGTGGCGCACGATGTCGCGCGGCCCGGTGTCGCAGTCGACGCTGACGGCCGGCACGCCATGGCACAGCGCTTCCGCGAGCGCGTTCGGGAAGCCTTCGGAATGGGACGTCAGCACGTAGAGGTCGGCGCGCGCATGCCATTCCCCGACGTTCCCGGCGATGCCGGGCAGGACGACCCGGCCGCCGAGCCCCAGCGCGCCGATGGCCGCATGGAGCGCGCCGCGCTCGGGACCGTCGCCGAGGAGGACGAGGTCCCAGTCGGGATGGACGGGCGCCAGCCGGGCGAACGCGGCGAGCAGCGCCTCCAGGTTCTTGACGGGATCCAGGCGCCCTGCCGCCAGGAGGACCTTGCGCCCGGGCGCGAGGACGGCGTCCGGCGCGATGCGCGGCGGGATCGACGGCAGCGGACAGGCGACGGCGTTCGGAATCACGGGAACGGACCGGGCCGACGTGTGCGTTTCGATCCAGCACCGACATTCGTCCGTCAAGGCGACCACGGCGCCCAGCCGGCCGTACGTGCGGCGCCGCGCCGCGCTCCACAGCCGGCCCAGCGGCGCGTGCGGCGGATAACAGTGCTCCGACCCCACGGCGACGAGGCCTGGCAGGCCGCGTCCCGCCAGGGCGAGCAGGACGTTCGGCGTGCTCATCATGGCGACCGCGACACCGGGCCGCACTCGTTCCAGCAGACGGCGCAGCGCCCGGACGCGCCGCAGGTTCTGCCGCGCCGCGGCGATGGGGTTGCCGCTCGGGCCCGCCAGGTCGAGCGCGACGCGCGCCACCGCGGGGTGCAGGCCGTAGAAATCCTCGGCCTGCGGCGCCAGCGTGGCGACCGTGACCTCCCAGCCGCGCGTCGTCCAATGGTTGGCCAGGGTGGCGACGGTGCGTTCCGTGCCGCCGCCGGCCAGGCTTTGGGTAAACAGGAGAATGTTCATGCGAACCGTCCTTCACGCGGCGCGCGCGCGATGAGGGTGACCCAGAAGAACAGCGCATTCGCCGCATACACGAGCATCGTCGCGAGCGCGATGCCGTTCACGCCGAGCGCCGGCACCAGCAGCAGGTTGCCGCCGATCTTGCTCGCGCAGCCGATCAGCCCCGAGCAGAACACCAGGCCGAAGCGGCGCTGGCTCAGCGCGTAGCTGACCAGCACCATCGCCGCGAAATAGAACGGCATCTGCGGCAGCCCGTAGCGCAGCACCTGCGCCACCGCGGCCGTGTCGGCGGCGCCGAACTGGCCGCGTTCGAACAGCAGGCGCACCATCCATGGCGCGGCGGCATGGCCGACCGCGGCTGCGAGCAGGCCCAGCGCGAACAGCAGGCCGGTCCAGCGGCGCGCGACGGCGCGCAGGCGCGCCGCGCCCTGCACCTGCACCTGCGCGAAGATCGGGAGGGTGGCGCGCGACACGGCGACCGCCGCCAGCCCGATGATCAGCGAGAGGATCCGGTTGGCGTAGCCCAGCATGGCGACCGCCCCGGTGCCCAGACCGACCGCGTAGAACTGGTCGATCACGACCGTCAGGCTCATCAGCGCCTGGCCCGCGAGCATGATGCCGAAGCCCTGCCAGAACGACGGCCAGTGCGGCGAGGCCAGCGCGATCCGGGGCACGCCGAGCTCGCCGCGCCGCGCCAGCGGTGTCATCAGTGTCAGCAGGTGGAACGCCGCGCCGGCGACCGTGCCCCAGACCAGCGGCCCGATACCGCCGCCGGGCACCGCCATGACCAGCGTGGCGATCGACAACGTCGGGATGCAGTCGAGCAGCGAGTTCAGGTGGCGCCCGGCCGCCAGCATCCATGCCGACTGGAGCGCGGTGAGCATCCCGAGCGGCATCAGCAGGATCAGCCCCGGCAGCGCGGCTTCGGCGAGAGCGGCCGACCGCGCCGGCAGGCCGCTGTGCCCGAGGCGGAACAACGTATGCATGACCAGCCACCCCAGCCCCGCCAGCGCGATCCCGGCCACGATCGCGAGCCCGAGCAGTTCGGACCGGAACCTGGCCAGTTGCCCCTGCTGGTCGCGCAGGCGCATGGCCAGCGGCACCAGGACCGCGGTCAGCACGCTGGACCAGACCCCGATGGGCCAGCTGATCACGGTGTACAGCAGCTGGTAGGCGTCCACCTCCGGTCCCACGCCGTAGCGGTAGGCGACGGCCATTTCCTTCCCTGCGCTCACCAGCTTGCCGATGAAGACGAAACTGGCGACCGTGACCATGCCCTTCAGGATCGCGGCATGGTCCGGCCCCGCCGCGCGCAGCCGCGCGCCGAGCGCCCCCCAGGGCGGCACGGACGGCTTCGGCGCGTGGCGTGGCTGCATGGCCGTTCCTGGCGTCAGGCCGCGGGCGCCGGACGCGGACGGGCCGGCGCGGCGCCGGACACCGCGTGCAGCCCGGCCAACGCCGCGTCGTACCGGCCGGCCTCCGCCGCCCTGCTCCGCTCGACGTACCAGGGCACGGTGGCCGCCAGGCCTTCGCGGATGCGGTAACGGGGCACGTAGCCGAGCTCCCGCACCGCCTTGCCGACGTCGGCCTGCGAGGCCGCGATGTCGCCGGCGCGGAACTCCGTGTAGACGGGGTCCTGATGCACGTCGACGCCGTGCATGGTCAGCAATTCCCTCAGGTAGCCGAACAATTCGTTCAGCGTCGTCACGTCGCCGAGCGCCACGTTGTAGACGCGGGCCTGCGGGTCGGGGTCGGCGTACGACGCCAGCATGTTCGCCTGCACGACGTTGTCGATGAAACAGAAGTCGCGGCTCGTTTCGCCGTCGCCGTGGATGACGACGGGCCGGTCGGCAAGCATCGTGCCGATCCAGCGCGGGATGACGGCGGAATACGCGCCGGCCGGATCCTGGCGCTTGCCGAACACGTTGAAATAGCGCAGGCCGATCGTGCCGAAGCCGTAGCAGCGCGCGAACACGCCGGCATACAGTTCGTTGACGTACTTGGTGACGGCATACGGCGACAGCGGCTTGCCGATCCGGTCCTCCACTTTCGGCAGGCCGGGATGGTCGCCGTACGTGGAACTCGACGCGGCGTACACGAACGATTCCACCCCCGCGTCGCGCGCGCCCACCAGCAGGTTGAGGAAACCGCTGACGTTCGACTCGTTGGTGGCGACCGGATCCTCGATGGAACGCGGCACCGACCCGAGCGCGGCCTGGTGCAGCACCTTGTCGACGTCCGCCACCGCATGCCGGCATGCCGCCCTGTCGCGGATGTCGCCCCGGATGAACTTGAAGCGCCGCCACTGGACGGGGCTCACCAGGCTGCGCACGTCTTCCAGATTGTGCAGGTGGCCCGTGGACAGGTTGTCCAGGCCCACCACCGTCTGGTCGTGCCGGAGCAGGAATTCGACCAGGTTCGATCCGATGAAACCCGCGCAACCGGTGACAAGCCATTTGCGCGGACGGTGGCGCAGTTCCTGCTCGATGTCTTCGAATGATTTCATGAATTCGCTCCTGTCGATGATCAAATGGCGCGCGCGCCGGCGATGAGGGCATCCTGCAAGGGGTGCGGCCGCGGTTGGGGACGGAGTCCGAACAGGACCGCCGGATGCCGGCAGTGTCCCCAGTGCCCGCGCACCAGCCGCATGTACACCGCGATGTACAGCGCGCACTGGAACAGCACCAGCGCGAGCGCGGCGGGAATGGTATTGCCGAACAAAACGGAAAAGCAGGTCGCGGCGCCGATCCAGGTGGCGACGAAACAGGCGACCCCCGCGTTGCAGATCCACGGGTGTTTTTTCCCGCTGATCTTCTGGCGGGCAAAGCGCCGATAAAAGAGCGAGTGAAGATGGAGCCGGTCCGGCGCGCCGGCCAGCGTGCCGTAGATGATCTTGCGGCGATAAATGCTGAAAACGACTTCGATGACCGGGTACGCGTAAATGGCAAGAATCTGCCAGGCATTGACGGCCGGATTGCGCACCACCGTCAATACCGCGATCTCGGCGGCCCAGAAACCGAGGAAATACGCGCCCCCGTCGCCCATGAAAATCCGCCCGGTCGGATAGTTCAGCAGCAGGAATCCGACCGTCGCACCGATTGCCGCGGCCGCGAGCTGCACGATCAGCATATCGCCGGCCTGCCACGCGATGGCGCCCATGCCGGCGAGGATGATTGCAACGGTCATACCGGCGACGCCATGGAATCCGTCGATGATATTGATTGAATTGGTGACGCCGGCCACGGCGAATGCCGTCAACGCGATCGAGACGGGAAGAATACCCAGCAGACCGTCCAGTCCCCATACGTCGAGCCGCGGCAATGACGCCCCCAGCAGCCAGGCGGCGAGGCCGCCGCTGGCGAGGATCGCAACGAGCCGCGTGCGCGGCGCAACCGCCTTGGTCAGGTCTTCCACGATGCCTGCGACGAAGGCCGGCATGGCTGCGGCGAGAAGCCGCAACATCATGTCCCTGGCGTCCCCGCCCGCGCCCGCCGGCGGCGCGTTGAACATACCGTAGCAGGCCACCGCCAGCACACCGCCCCACAAGCCCAGGCCACCCGTGCGCGGCACGCGTTTCGTGTGCACTTTTTGAATGCCGGCGATATCCGTATCGAGCGAATACCGCCCGTGCCAGCGTTCCGTCGCAATATTCAATAGACACACTGCGAAACTGACCGCAAGCGCCATCAGGAAATTGGCGAATAATGGCCGGGAAATGATATTCATGATTCCCGCCACGATTTCATTTCCGATTATTTCGATCGCCATGAGAAACCCCCGCAAGAATCGATATATCAGTTTTACGGATAATTTCCCGTATCCGATCAAACAACTTTAACGGATCGGGCACCCGATAAAAAGTGCTAAAAATCGATTCATTGCACCGCGCCAGCCCTTGATATATGCGCGGCGCAGATGTATTCCGCGCAAATCAATTACGCGAAATGATTCTCGCGGCCGGATTGCGGCACGGCGCTTCGAAATGGAATTGGCGTAAAGGGACGACCTGCCTCGCGGCAGGCCGGAAACACCTGAATAAAATCGGACTAGCTCGATTCCAGGCTATTAGGAGAGGCCATTGGATCGCGCGCGATCAGGCGAAATCGCGTAGCGCGCCGTGCCGCCACCCGAGCCCGTTTACCCCGGAGAATGGCATTCTTGGCAAAGGAAGCGAACAGGCCGAGCACGACGCCCCCGAAACCCGACAGGGTGACCATCGTGGCAACGCCGGGCGTCACGGCCTCCAGCGGCGTATCCGGCTGGTCCAGCACCCGCACGTCGTCGCGCTCGGCAGCGATCATCGCATCGAGCTTGCTGCGCTGGTTGAACAATCCCAACGTGCGCTCACCCAGCGCCTGCTTGTCGCGTCGGACCTCGGCCAGTTCGCGCGCGGCGGCGGCGAGCGCGTCGCGCCGCGCCGCGCTGCGCTTCAGCGCGCCGGTCGCGTCGACGATTTGCCGGTCGATGGCTTCCATCGCGGGATGGCCGTCGCCGAATCGCGTCGACAACTCGGCCTTTCTTTGTTGCGCGGTGGCCAGCTGCATTTCCAGCGCACTCGATTGCTGCAACAGCGACTGGCTTTCCGCTTCCGGATCGCCGATGCCCGAGCGCTGCAACAGGCTGCCATACTGGGCGTCGAGCTTGCGCAAAGCCGCCTGCGACGCCTCGATCTGGCGGTCGTACGATGCGGTGAGCGCGTCCGCCTCGCCCCGCTGCTCGATGCCGCGCTGTTGCGTGTATTCTTCGACGATCGCGCCGAGGATACGGCTCAGCAACACCGGATCGGCGCCCTGCAACACCAGTCTGATCACGTTCGACTGCTTGGCATTCTCCGTCACGACGAGCGCGCGCTGCAGTTGCGCCGTCGCTTGCGCGGGAACGACACGGCGCAGGACGAAGCGCGTCCCCGGCGGCGCGCCGCTGCCCGCGACCAGGATGGCGACGTTGCCGTAGCGCGTAGACCATGCCGCCGGCACGCCCGCCGTGCCGTCCGCACGGATGCCCAGGCGCTCGCTCGCCAGTTCGAATCCGCTCGTTCCCGTCATCGTGAGCGTGAATGGCCGGGCGAAGAGCGTCGGTGGTACGTCGAAGCGCGCCACGCGAACCTGCGGACGGGGCGTCATGCCCCCATCGCCCGGCCGGACGCGCGCCAGCATCTCCGCGAGGACAGGTGGCGCGGGATCGAGCTTGACGTCGAGGTGCAGGCGCTCAACCACCCGCGCCAGGACCGAGCGGGATCGCAGCACTTCGATTTCCGTCGTGGCCGGCTCGTCCGCGCGGAAGTCTCCGGCCAATGCCGCCGCGCGCTTGATC
Organism: Massilia sp.; assembly: GCA_045810485.1. Classification (GTDB taxonomy): domain Bacteria; phylum Pseudomonadota; class Gammaproteobacteria; order Burkholderiales; family Burkholderiaceae_D; genus Telluria. Next base: position 53,970 of record JBJMVU010000005.1, read on the forward strand.
TGGATGACCGTGCTGGCCTCGTACAGAGGCGTGGCGGTCAGCGCGCGGACCGTCCCGAGCGCCGCGACCACGAGCGTCACGCCGGCGATCAGCCAGCCGTTCCGGAGCACGCCGGCGAACCGGCCCAATGCCTCGGTGGATGCCTGTTGATCCCTGCTGTGTATGACTTGCGCGTACTTGTTCATATCATCGTCCCGACTCGACCTTCAAGATGAAATTCCACGGCTGACGGATGCGGGGCCGCTCACTGGGACCGCCCGCAACCGCACGACGCGTCGTGCGCCCCCGGCCCGGCCTGGCAGCCGTGCGCCGGGGCGGGCCGCCCCGGAAGCGCGTTCGTCACCGCCTGCAATGCCTCGGCGAAACGCGCCGCACCCGAGCCGGGCACAAGGGTACGCCCGCGTATCAAATGCATCTGGATCGTATAGCTCGACCCGCAGTTGAGCGGGATAATGCGCGCCCAGCCGTCGTCCAGCCAACGTTGCACCCGGTACCTCGGCAGCCATGCATAACCCAGGCCGAATTGCAACGCTTCCGCGGCGCTGTCGAGACTGCTTACCCGCCAGGCCCGCTGGCCCTGCGTGCCGGCGTTCGCTGCCGAAGGCACGGCATCGTGGTCGCCGGTGCAGAACACGATCTGAAAATAGCCGTTGAGGTCGCCATGTGTGATGGCGCGGTTCATCCTGAACAACGGGCTGTCCGCATGGGCGACCGCCACGTGCTCCAGTTCGATCAGTTTATTGCTGGCGAATCCGGAGAGCGTCGCCGTGCTGACGGCGAGATCGACCTCATCCTGATGAAGCAGCTGGCGGAGCGCGGCCAGGCCGACCTCCCTGACTTCCAGGCGCAGCTTGCGCGACTGCCTGTTCAGATCGCGAAACGCCCGCACCAGCAGGTCGGCGGGATAATCGGGCTCGACGGCGATCCGGACTTCGGGCCCCCAGCCCAACCGCATGAATTCGCCCAGTTCCTCGAGTTGCCCCGCTTGCCTGATCAGGTCCCTCGACCTTTCCAGCAGCGTCTTGCCCTCTTCCGTGATGTGCGCCTTGCGTCCGCGAATCGTCAGCAAGGGCACGCCGAGCTGGTCCTGGAGCTTGGCGAGCGCATGGCTGATCGAAGACTGGCTGATATGCAGTTTGTTCGCCGCGCCAACGAAACCATCATTGTCCACGACCGCCTGAAACAGCCGCCATTGCTTCAGGCTGATCCGCGGCGCGCGTTCGCTGGGCTGTCGCATGTCCGGTCCATGACGCATATGCCCTGGACAGCCTTCCCGGTACTCGTCGCTTCCGGTGTCCGCGGGTTCGGTTACGTTCATAGGTTCACCTTTATTGGGTCAGCGAAAATATTTCTGCAAGAAATTCATAGAGCCATCACACAACCCGATCCCATCGCTTGTTCAGATAAATCGTCTCGAAATGATTTACCGCAATAAAATCCACGGTAAGGATTGCGTGCGAACAATAGCTTTGAATTGATACTTGATGCTATTGCGTTGAGTGCGGCCACGTTTGCGAAATATCAAAGACGGACGGAGCAATAGCCAAACGACATGAATTAAGAAATTAATTAGAGAAACATGTTGCATTCAATTGTTTACGAACAAAAAATCAGATTTAACAGTTTTCTACGCGCAATTGCTTGGTAACGTTTTCAAATCGATTTATTCGATCCCGGCATTCGTTTCGTTGCCATTGGCGACGTAAATGCAACAATAAAAGCGCGTTTAACCGCCTGCGCGACGCAGCCGAACTGATGTATCTCAAATAAAGGATTACAATCCCTCCACCCAACCGATTCCAGCCGCGGCAATGAAGACATTTTCTCGATTCTTCCCAATGCAGCACGTTGCCGCGCTACGGGTTATGATGGCGATCGGTTTCATGCGGGATGACTGAATTCATCCGTGTCGACTGTCGATATTGCGCGACTTATTCGATGCGCCGCACAGGCTGGGCGCGTCGACAAAAAATCGGAGGCATCTTGAGAAATGAAATTGAACATATCTTCAAATCGCCACAATCGATTGCCCAATAGCACACATCGATTTTTTGTATAAATGTCCGCAGGGGAAAGATCATGACATTGGCAACACCGTGTTGACGCCCCAGCGGACCGCGCAAGTCGGCCATCGCCATGCACAGCCGCACCCATAACCAACAACCAGCGCTAGGCGAGCCATATGGCACAGGTCATTTTGACGAGTTCTTTGTTCTTATTGCGGGAAGGAATGAAACATATTCTCTCTACGCACCACGACATTCACATTGGCGGTGTGTTCAGTTGTGTTGCAGACCTCTGCGCACGGACGACACACGATCAGGAGGAAATCATTGTCTTTGCCGAGCCGACGTTTGATTTGACAGGAGAAACCCTAAACAGGCTGGGACGCCAGTGCCCATCGATGAAGACCATCATCATTGCCCGGGCCGACGACATGCGCGCCCGCTTCGAGGAACTCAAGCTTGGCGTCCGGGGCATCCTTGCCGCCGAAAACGTCGCTTCCGGGTTCCCGGATGCGATTCGCATGGTCGATGCCGGTAAAGCTTACGTCAGCGTGGAGCTGCTGGACCTGTTTGCGCAACACGTCCAGCTGAAGAGCGCATCTGAAGCTTACGCAAGCCTGAGCGAGCGCGAACAGGAAATTTTCGCATGCATCGCTGCCGGCAAGCGCAATCGGACGATCGGATCGGAACTCGCCATCAGTTGCAAGACGGTGAGCACGCACAAGATGCGGCTGATGGACAAGCTCGGCGTCCATTCCGTACCGGAACTCGTCCAGTACGCGCTTCAAACCGGGCTGATCGACAGCGAATGCCCTTCCGACGCGGACGATCATCGCATGCGCTGAACTGGACTTTCCCGGCATTTTCCAAACCCGGCAAAAAAGCCGTTGATCATTCGGCTCGAACAATCAACGGCTTCTTAAATTTTATAAGGAATCAGATACTTACAAAAAAATCCTCACTCCCACTCGATGATCAATGGCTGAGCCAAGTCCATGCATCCAATAGCATTTCTGCGGCGCTTCCGGCTCAGTACCACAGGCACGGCGTCAAATGAACGGGATGTGGAACAGGATCATGGCCTCCGCGATCAGCAGGCCGAGAGCGCACAAGCGCAGGATGAAGAGCTCGGATGGTTCAAGAGATTTCGTTTTCGCGATAATTTTCAGCAACTTCGTCAGCGCGACGGCGAACCCCACCAAGATGAGGAATTTCAGATGGCTGGCACCGCAGTGCGTGAAGAAATCCAGGACATCTCGAACTTCGGGAGACTGGATGAAGGTTTGGAAAAGATTGGACATGATGGACCTCTGTCGGTTGCTGGCCCGGAGACTTGAACCATCGCGTTGGGCACGATTTTCAGCGAGTAAATCCAGGAGATCACGCCCGGCGCGCTGGATCGCATGAGCGCGGAAAGCAGCGGGCAGACGTGCAGGCGTAACCATCGCCAAACTGCTTTCCACGCAAAGAAGCGCTGCGTACTGCTCATCTTGCTTGCACCGGAGCCGATGCCTATACTGGGTCGAACGACGTCCCGGCAGGAGCAGCAACATGCCAGCCCAAGATCGAGAAAACCGCGAACCGGTCACCCGCAGCTATGCCAAGGGACGCATCGACACGATCTGGCGGGAATTGACCGAGGCCAGGCGACAAGGCGTGTTGGCCGAACCCGATGGCTTTCCCGGGCTCGATCGCGGCCGGGCCAACAAACCGATCAAGCGGATTCGCAAAGCCTTGCTGGATGACCATCTCGGCCTCGGCATGCAGCTGCGCTGGTGCCTGGCGCTGGAAGCACTCAGGGGCAAAGCCGTGGCCAGTGGCGTTCGCGCCTGCCTCGATGCACGCGAAGCGGTCTGCAAGGACTGCGGTTGGCCGCGGATCTTCAATCAGTTGGGCGCCGGTCCAGGACGAGAGCCGGTCACATTTGCGCACCGCGTGCACGACAAGACGACGTCGAACGCTAACGTGAACATGTTGTGCCAGCGCCTCAACGATGTGTACCAGGGCAACTATCAGCAAGTGAGCAAGGGGCACCGGATGACACCGGAGCTGTTCCGCACCCCCTGCTTCGGTCTTGACGCCACGGATGAATTCAACCACCTGCTGCGCACGGGTGAGGTCTCCAGGCACAGCAAGACCAACCGGCAATTACTACATGGGGAACGGCGGTATTTCCCTTCGCGTCCGCGCGACGCGATCGAACGACAGCTGATCGCCCGCCTGAAGCACGAAAATGGCAGCCGCCCGATCCAGTGCATTTCCGCGGAAGGAGCGCCCACTGCCGTTGAAGCCTTCGCCCTGCATCTTGCCGCCACACTGCCGGCCGCAGTGAAGCATGCGCGTGCTCCGCGCCGCGATATTCTCCTGGCACCATGCGGCAGATGGGTGCATCCCGCAACGGATCGAGGCATGGAATACCTGGTCCAGACCCTGAGCGACATGCTGTTCCATGATCAGGTCAGCACCACGCCCACCGACATGTCCGAAGAACAGTTGCAGCAGAAAATCAACTTGCTGCGTGACGAATTGGGCCGGCGGCCCGTGATCATCATTTTCGTCGGCCACGATGCCATTGCCGGCCCCTTGGCCCGCTTGCAGGAAGCCGTGGTCGACGCGCCGCTCGTCACCTTGCTCGCGCATCTGAGTCGGCCCGCCCTGGGAACACAGGATGACCCATACGACCCACGCCATTTCGCCTGGACCTACTTCCTCGTTATCGGCACCGCAGACATACCTGCATTGGGCGAATACCAGCAGCCGGCCCTGATGCTGCATCCGATCGGCCTCGAAAATTTCGGGCACGTTATCAAGGACACTGGGTTCGAACATGTCGACGAACTGTGCCGTGCGATGCAGCACCGCACGGAGGCGCCCACCGAGGCCGTGATCTGCCTGTTCGAGCAACTGCGCCGGCTGGAGGAAATCAGGGCCAAGCGGGGTGAGCAGGTCGACGTGCGCACTTTCGCGTCGCTCACGCGGTCCCGCAATTTGACGGAACTGTCGCAAAACTTTCTGCGCGTACTGAATGACCCCCAGCGCCGCCTCGAGCAAGCGGCCGTGCTGCTTACTGCATTCGCCATCGGCGGCATCAAGCGGGCAACGCTGATACGGTGCTTCATGCTGTGGGATAGCGTGTTCCCCAACTTGGCACTCAAGGCTACTCCCCGCTCCATCGAGAAATGGACGCAGTTTTTCGATGCCTGGCTTACTTGTTTTTCTCCGCTGATCAAGTCAGGAACCGACGAGCGATGGGGCGAAATCGATCCGCAACAGCATCCCTTCGAATATGCTGGCACGCTGGTCCTCAACATGACCTGTGACCGCAAGGAATGGTGGGAAGAGTCGATCGACTTCTCCATTGCCGACGTCAGGAATGCCATTGTCCAGAATACGGATTGGCGCCTGGCGGAAGGCATCCACCGGATCGTGGCCGAAGAGGCCCTGCGCCAGCACACGATGGTGCTCCGCCACACGTTCCGCGCGAACCGGTTACTGATGAGGTCGCATCGACGGGGGCTCCAGGCCCTCTACCACGGGCTGTCGAGCCTGCCGCATCATATCGATGCGCAGTCACATGACGAGAACATCGACCCGGCCCTGCATTTCAACGTCAGCCTGCCGGCCCAGCATCTGGCCCGCTTCAAGTATTTGTATTACGGCCTCCTGCCGGCGTTACTGCGGGACGACACTGCCGGCCATTTCGGCACGGCGTGGGGGGCCGAGGCGGTAAAGCTGGAAATTGCCCTTTTTGCCGACGCGCTGTTCTTCCACGATGGGGGCGACGTACAGCGCGCGCTCTCACCCTCGATGCGTGCGAGGCACCATGAGGAAATGGCGATTGCCGCAGTGCGCATGGGCCCCCATGCAGGATGGAGCGATGTACAGGCACGACTTGCTGGCTATACAAAAGAAGAAGAGGACGCCACGCTTGTCGACAAAGTCTTGCTGCAAATGAACCTGATCGAACGGGGACCTGATGATGACGAAACGCGTGCTCAGTTCAATGCCTTGGCAAGGAAGCTGGATGCCAGCGTCACGCCGTTCGACGAGCAGTTATGGCAAACAGAGGGCGGTGCGGAGGCCGCGTTTCCTACCGTGGAACTGTTCGAACAACTCGTTACCAGGCAGGTCAGCCATTTCTTGGCTGCAGCGCCACCTCACAAATCAGACATTAGCACACTACTATTTATCTACGGCATGATGGGTGCCGACTCCGAGGAATCGCGGCCGCACGACAGACCGCCGAAAGGCGCAATCAAGGCATCCGCCAGCCATCTTCTGAAATGTTTCGCCGCCATGGTCACCGCCAGCGAGCTGATGTGGGATGGCTACGGTGAAGACAATTGCCCGCTGCCTTATCTTGCCGCCGAAGGACTGCGCACCCTGTGCCGCGTGGGACTGGAAATCCTGCGTGTTCTGCAAAAAAACAACGCAAACGTGTTCCTGGACAACGCGAAACAGGTAGATGACCTGGTGGACACCGTGACTGCGCGCGTGCGCCGCACCCTCGACGAGTACGCGCAGGTGTTCTCAACGAATGAAAGCGAACGAACCCACATGCTGATCCTTGAGGCGCGCTTTGCCCGCATCGCGTACCTGCGCGACCCGGCCTGGAGAAAATGTAGCAACTCGCTCGATATTCTGACGAGCGCATACCAGGCCGACTGGCCCGCCGCGTCCGAATCACGCCGTTATGAAGTGGCGTTGACGTTCTTGCGGGAAGCAGAAGCAAGCCTGCTGAACTTCCAGGCCAGCGACGCGCTGCGCATCCGGCTCTTGTCCGAGCGCTGCAGTACCCTGCGCTACCTGGCAATGAACCTGGTGCGCCACGCGCGCGCAGAGCCTGACTTGCCAGGCGCCGCGGACATGTGCGAGCGCGCCAAAATGGCATGTCAGCTTGGCCTCCTCGATGTGCGCCAGCTAAAAAACATCATCGCGCGTCTGGCACAATCGCGAACGGTATGGCTGACCTCGGGCGCCAAGGCCAAGTGGAGCAATACGGCCGATTCTCACGAAGCAGCGCTTCTTAGACTTGGCGTAAGGATGGGAAACTGCTTCCATACTCGTTGAAAACGACAAAGATGAAGTGCACGCGGCAGCGTTGCCAGGTCGTCTCGAGTACCTTGCTGGCGCCGCCTTGCGGCCTTCGCGGGCATCGGAAATGACCAGCTTCACACCGCGCAAGCCGCGCCGGGTCAGCCCGCGCAGGAAATCAGTCCAGTCCAGAATGGCTCGGCTTCCGACGGGCCGGTTGCTCCCCCGAGAATTTCGCGCGCGCCATTGGTATTGACCGCCACGGCGATTATCACTGCCACGGAAACCACCCGGCCGGCCTGGCGTGATTTGACGTAGGTGGCGGGCATGCTCGATCACGCCCAGGTCGCGTTCGAGGCGGCGCTGGGGCAGCAGACGCTGGCCGCGCTGCTGACCGAGATCCACATGGCCAACGGCGCGCCGGCGCCGGCCTGAAGCGTCGGCGCCGGCTGTCGTGCGGCGTCAGGTGGTGGTCGATGCGGAATGTCCGAAAGACGTTCAACAAAACCGCGGAGGCATTCAAGGCAGCCGGCGGCGGCGCCTTGACGCAGCGACAGTGCAGGGCTTCTAATTAAGATGTCGCTCGACATCTTAATTTGAGCGCATCCAAGGAGCTGCAATGACAACCAAAACCTATCTGATTACCGGCGCAACCGGCGATACCGGCCGCCATACCGCCTTTTCCCTGCTCGATCGGGGACTGGGCGTGCGCGCTTTCGTCCACACGCTGGACGAACGTTCGGACGCGCTGCGCAAGGCCGGCGCGGACATCGTCCAGGGCGACCTGATCGACATCGACAGCGTCAGAGCCGCGCTCGACGGCGCTGCGGGCGCCTATTTCGTCTACCCCCTGCGCCCGGGACTGCTGGACGCCACCGCCTACTTCGCCCAGGCCGCCAAGGAAGCCGGGACGCCGGTCGTCGTCAACATGTCGCAGATCTCCGCGCGCCGCGATGCAGCCAGCAACGCCGCACGCAATCACTGGATCGGCGAACGCATCCTGGACTGGTCCGGCGTGCCGACGGTGCACGTGCGCCCCACCTATTTCGCGCAATGGCTGCTGTACCCGCACGTGCGCGCGGGAATCCGCGAGGAAGGCGCGATCAAGCTGCCTTTCGGCGATGGCCGCCACGCGCCCATCGCGGCCGAGGACCAGGGCCGCACGATCGCCGCCATCCTCGCCGA
>JBJMVU010000006.1:0-6516 GCA_045810485.1 Massilia sp.
GCAACCTGCAGCGGCGATGGAGGCAAAGGTGACGACACCGCGGCAGGCGCCGCGGGCATGAACGCCGTCGCCTCGCTCTCCACGCTGGCCAGCAGCTGGTAGTCGCCGATGGTGACGCGGTCGCCGTCCTCGATCTGCACGGAGCGGCCGGCGCCGACGGGGCGGTCGTTCACGAGGCTCGGGTTGCTGCCGACGTCGACGAGCCAGAAGGCCTCGTCGCGGTACTCGACGCGCGCGTGCAGGCGCGAGATGTATTTGCCGGGATCGTCGAGCACCAGGTCGTTGCCGGGCGCGCGGCCGATGGCGCCGCCCAGCTGGTCGAAGCGCCGCGTCAGCGCCTGGGCCGGCGCCGCGTTGCGGTACATGTAGACGCTCAGAGTGATGGGCATTGGGGTCCTGGGGTAATCGAACGATTATACAGTCGCATGTTCACGCTCAACTCCGCCCCACGTCCTTCAGGAAGCGCGCCCGTTCCTGCGGATCCGGCAGGTTCTCGGCCAGCAGGCGATAGAACTCGTCGGCGTTGCCCGTCATCTTCGATGCGCGCCTGGCCAGCACTTTCGCGATCGGGCCGATGTACACGGCCAGCTTCATCTGCGCCGCCTCCATCAGCTCGGGGCTCAGTTGCAGCAGGGTCGGCATGCCCGTCATCTGCGTGACCTGCGTGGCCGTCTTCGGCGCGCCGGCCTGGCTGCGGCCGCTCATCGTGGCCAGCGTGGACAGGCCGTGCTTCTTCTTGATGTCGCGGACGCTGTCCTGGAACTGCGTGCGGCCCGCATCGGAACCGATGTGCGGCAGCAGGCGGTTGCACAGGTCGTCCAGGTCGACGGCCTCGCGCGCCGCGTTCTTGAGCACCAGTTTCGCGACGGGGCCGATCTGCGTCGACAGCGCCGTCTGCAGGTCGGGCGCCAGGGCGTGCAGCCACTCCGGGGCGCTCGCCAGGCTGGCGGCGCTGCCCGTCGCGGGCATGCTCTGCGACGCGCCGGTCGGATGCGCGGGCCGCGCCGGCTCGGGCACGACCGGGCGCTGGAACGCGAGCACCGTGCGCTCGTTGTCTTCGTCGGTGAGCGGCACGCCGCCCGTCTGCTGCATGTACGCGGCGTTCAGCGCGTCCAGGAAGGCCTGCGCGCTCGCGTAGCGGTCCTCGACGCGCTTGGCCATCGCCTTCGCGAGCACCGCGTTGAACACCGGATGCAGCGCCGGCTGGCGTTCGCTGGGGCGCGGCGGCATCTCATGGAGGATCTGGTGCATGACGGTCGACGCCGGCCCGCTGAACGGCCGCACGCCCGTCAACATCTGGTACAGCACGATGCCGACGGCGAACAGGTCGGAGCGGCCGTCCACGGTCTCGCCCTTGAACTGTTCGGGCGACATGTAGCTGGGCGTGCCGATCACGGCGCCCACCTGCGTCAGGGTCGACGACTCGATCTTGGCGATGCCGAAGTCCGTGATCTTGACTTGCGCGTCGCCCGTGATGAGGATGTTGGCGGGCTTGATGTCGCGGTGGACGACGCCGCGCGCGTGCGCGTAGTCGAGCGCGCGCAGCAGCTGCGTGATGCAGGTGATGCTGGCCGCGAGGTCCATCGGCACGTCTTTCACGAGGAAGGCGTTGAGCGGCGTGCCGTCCACGTATTCCATCGCGATGTACGTCGTCTCGCCGTACGCGCCGAAGTCGTACACGGCGACGATGTTCGGGTGCACGAGGCGCCCCGACGCCTGCGCCTCGTTGCGGAAGCGGGCGACGAGGTCCTGTTCGTGCAGACCGTCCTGCAGGCCGTCCAGCAGCTCATGCCGGATCGTCTTGAGCGCGACCGTGCGCGCGATGTCGGCGTCGAACGCCTTGTAGACCACACCCATGGCGCCGCTGCCCAGCACGCCGTCGATGCGGTACTTGCCTATCCTGTCGATTGTTGCCATTTACTTTTGTCCTGCTTACTCTTCCAGCATTTTCAGCGCGCTGTTGAGGCTCGTACGCATGCGGTTGAACGAGCGACCCAGGCCGCTGATCTCGTCATTGCCCTTGACGTCGAATTCGTCCGCCTCGAACCTGCCCATGCTGACGTCGTCGGCGACCGTGGCCAGGCGCTTGATGCGGCGCGTGACGAACAGGTGCACCATCACGTTGAGCGCGATGAAGACCGCGACGAACACGCCGAACAGCGACGCCATGAATGTTTTGAAAATCGAGTTGGCGCGCGCCAGCGGCACGGTCATCGGCACCGAGATCACCTGCGCGCCGACCACTTCGTTCAGCTTCCAGCCGAAGCCGTTGTTCGGGCCGTAGATGTCGACCATGGTCTTCGGCGCTTCGTTGGCCGTCGTGTGGCAGGCCAGGCAAACCGGGTCCTTGATCTGCAGCGGGCGCGCGATGTACAGGCTGCGGCCCGTCGCGGTATCGCGCTCACCGACGAATTCCTTCATGTCCGGCTTGTTGCGCAGGGTCTGCACGACGTCCACTTCCCAGTCCGACGCCTTGTCGCGCAGGTTGGTCGGGTTCAGCGTCGCTTCCTTGTACGAGAAGTCCGGGTACGACTTCAGGATCACGTTCAGGTTTTCGACGGCCGAATACGACGGCACCGACTGCGGGTGGAACTCGAACTTCATCTGGTTCTTCAGCAGCGGCTGGATCTGGCTCGCGGTGTAGCCGCGCACGCTCTTGGCCGCTTCCAGCAGCAGGCGGGCGTTCTGCAGGGTTTCCTCGCGCGCGCTCTCCTTGAGCAGGCGGTCCGCGACGACGCCGGCGGCGAGGAAGCCGACGGCAAAGATCGACACGAACACCAGGTTGAATTTGGCGGCGATCGAAAGTTTCATGATGTGTTCTCCTGATTGAAATCTTGGTGGTGCGGCGTCAGAACAGTCCATTGTCCGGACGCCGGACCGGGTACAGCACCGGCTTCCAGTCCGGGCCCTGGCCGAGTTTGCGGTCGAGCTGCTTGCGGAAGTCCGGGTCGAGCAGGCGCGGTTTGAAACGCGCCACGAAACGCCGGCGTGCCGGCAGCGTCGACGCCAGCCAGTCGTCGACGTCGGCGAACTCCGCCTCGCGTACTTTGGACGGTTGCACCTTGCCGGGATTCCTGACGTCCGGCGCGGGCGCCAGGTGGTCGCGGAAGGACGGCGGTATCGCGCTCACGAACGCGCGCGGCGGCCGGCCCGCCACCGGTTGCGGCTTGCTGGTGTCGATGCCGGCATATTGTTCGGCGGGCAGCTTGAGCGCGGCGCCGGCCTTGCCCGTGTCGTCCACGCGCGCGGCCTGCTGCCCGCCCTCTTCGGCGAACACCGCATCCTGGCTTGCGCCCGCGTGCACGATCGTCGAACCCGAAACGAACGTCACGTGCAGCGCGGGCGTGACGACGCTCGCGCGGCGGCCCTTGGCATATACCTTGATCCAGCCCTGCAGCAGTTCCAGCTCGACGGGCGACTTGCCGTCCGCCGCCAGGCCGGCGACGAGCACGCGGCTCTGCGGGCCCAGCGCCACGATCGCATCCGCCCCCGCTTCCACCTGCGCGCCGGCGGCTTCCGTTTCGAGGATGTCGTCCTTCTGCACGGCGACGCCGCTGCCGGCCTTGTACACGGCCGCGCCACGGATCAGGCGCAGCGGCTGGTCGGCCAGGGTCAGCACCGTGCGCGGCGCGGGTTCCCCGGCGCGGACGGTGAAGGCGGCGAGCATCAGGCAGGCGAAAAGAAGTCGGTGTCGCATGGCAGTCTTAATTGATCTTCACGAGCGCGCCTTCGATCGTCATGACGGCGCCCGACTTCACCTGCATCATCGCGCCGGCCTTGATCTCCGTGTTGGCGTCGGACTGCACCGCGATCTCCGGCGACTTGATCGTGATCTTGGCCGCCTCGATCTTGACGCTGCTGCCGCCGACCTTCAGCTCGATCGACGTATTCGCCTCGATGACGATCTTGTTGCCGACCTTGACGCTCTGGTTGTTGTCGACCTTGCGCGTCTCGTCGTTCTTGACCGTCGTGGACAGATTGTTGTCGATGGCAACCGTCTGGTCGTTCTTCACGTGCACCTTGCGGTCATTGCCCACGTCGAGGCTCTGGTCGTTGGCGATCTGGATGGTCTGGTCGCCCTTGTCCTTCTTTTCGAAGCCGACCTTCAGCGTGTCGTTGTTCTTCACGACGCGGTTGAAATCCTTCTCGGCCTGGACGAAGATTTCCTCGCTGTCCTTCTTGTCCTCGAAGCGGATCTCGTTGAAGCCGTTGCCGCCTTTCGACGTGTTCGACTTGATGGTCGATTTGGTCTGGTCGGCCGGCAGCGTGTACGGCGGCATGCTGTCGCTGTTGTACACGCAGCCCGTCACGAGCGGCCGGTCCGGATCGCCCTCGAGGAAGCTGACGACGACTTCCATGCCGATGCGCGGCACGAACATCATGCCCCAGCCCTTGCCGGCCCAGCCCTGCTGCACGCGCACCCAGCACGAGCTGGTGTCGTCCGCCTTGCCGTCGCGGTCCCAGTGGAACTGCACCTTGATGCGGCCGTACTTGTCGGTCCAGATCTCCTCGCCCGCCTTGCCGACCACCATCGCGGTCTGCGGGCCCTGAACGAACGGCTTGCGCGCCGTCGCGGGCGCGCGGTAGCTGTGTTCCTTGCCGATCGCCTGGAAACTGCAGCGGAAATCGATGCCGGCCTGCGAGCCCTCCGAGCGGTACTCGTTGCCAGTGATTTCGGTCTCGGCCGACGTGATCAGGAAAGTACGGTTCTCGTCGTCGCGCGGATGCTCGGACAGCTTGAACAGCGCGCCCGTCGTCAGGCCGCGCGCGCTGCCGGCCGCCTCGATCCGTTCGCCCTGCCCGTGCAGCGTCTCCATGCGCGCGCGCGCAAAGTCGTTGCCGGTGTCCGTTACCTGGTAGCGGCCGGGATAATCGTAGTGTTCGTAGCTCGGCTGCGAGAACGGCGCCGCCAGCCGGGACTTGACCAGCAGCCCGCCGCTGACGCTGGACGACGCCTTCTCGAAGTCGAAGTCGTTCAGCACCATCACGCTGGGCTGGATCTCGCCGCCCGGGATCAGGCGCGTCACCGCTTCTACCAGCGGATGGCGCCCCGCATCCTCGTCGCGGAACACGATGGCGCCGTAGCCGCTCACCGTGCTGTGCGCGCCGTAACCGTCGGCCAGCACCATCGTGTGCTTGGCTTCCTCGTGCTTGAAGTAGAAGTAGATGCCCTCTTCCTCCAGCAGGCGGCAGACGAAATTGAAATCGCTCTCGCGGTATTGCACGCAATACTCGCGCACGGCCGGAGCAGCCGATAGCATGCCCTCGTCCAGTTCGATCGCCCCGCCGTATGCGCCCGTGACGGCCTTGACGATGTCGAGCGCGCTCTTCTGCTGGAAGATGCGGCAGTTGGTGGCGCGCGTCAGCAGCCACAGGGTCGGATGCACGATCGCGAGATACGCGGGCTTGCCGTCGCGCCAGCCCTGGTACGAAAAGCGCGTCACGATGCCGTTGAAATGCCGCGTCCCGCCCTGCGGCAGGTCGAGGCTCACGGTCATGCTCGTGCCCAGCACGTCGGCGATCTTGATGTCGCTCCGTTCGGACGCGAGTTCGACGCAAAATTCCGACAGGCGGCCCAGCGCCTCGCTGCACTGCATGCGCTTGAACAGCAGCACGTCGTCGCCAAGGACGGTCTTGACGGCGGCTTCGCGGTGGGTCTGGGTAGGCAGGATGGGCATGCGAGAAACAGGCTGGTTAAGGAATCATGGTCTTGACGGTGCCGGCGTTCGTGAAGCCGATCACGCCGCCCCAGTTGCACATGCACTTGGAGACGTTGTCGAGCGCCGGCATGTTGGCGATGAGGACCGTGGGCGCGCCGGGCACCCACGGCGCGGACGTCGCCGGCACGCACGGCATGGGCGTGAGCACGCCCAGCGCCGCGGCCGTGGCGGCGACCACCGTCGGATTGGCCGGCGAGCTGCACATCCCGAACGGCATGATGTTCACGAGCGGGATGTGGTCCATGATGTTCGCGGCGGGCGGGCCCTCCGCGAGCACCTTGTTCTTCGGCAGGACGACGAGCGACGACGGCGCCGCGCCGAAGGTGCAGGTCATCATGGCGCCCATGGATACCTGGTTGGGCATGAAGGCAGCTCCGGAGCGGTCAGGGCCTGCGGCCGCCGCGCGTGCGCGAGACGAAGCCGTCTTCGTCGACCGTGGTCGTCACGACGTAGGCCGCCTTGCGCACCTGGACGTGCAGGTTGAAGACGTTGCCGCCGCCCACCACCGGCCAGGCCACGATGTTCACCTTGTTCTCGCCGCCGCCGCGCACGCTGCCGTACGCGTGATGGTCACGCGTGTTCTTGTTCTGCACCGGCAGCACCTTCATGCGGTATTGCGCCGTGCCGTTGCGGAATTCGATGGCCTTGCTGAAGCCGCCGAACTTCTCGGTCACCATCTCGTTGAGATTGGGTTCGTCGACGATGACGCCGTAGTCGAGCGTGTTCTTCCAGTCCGTTCCCGTGCTTTTCGATCCCATCAGCTTGGTCTCGATGTGATCCCAGAGAGTTTGTCCCA
>JBJMVU010000007.1:0-9134 GCA_045810485.1 Massilia sp.
GGGGCGCTTCCAAGCATGGGCAGCTGGTCAGCATCTCGCGCGACGATCCCGGTTTCGCGGATACCCAGCGGGGGCTGGTGGTGGGCATGCAGCATCGGTTCTGAGCGGGCGTCCAAATACAATACATGAACATTATTGTATTTGACAAATACAAAAGACAATCCTATCCTGAGCGGCACAGCGCAGGCCCTGCCTGCATCCACTCTCGTCAACTATCAGGATCATCATGCCCGTTCCGTATGCCATCCGGTTCCGTCGAACCCTCCCGCCACTGGCGCTTGCCGCCGGCCTCACACTGGGCGGCGCCGCGCACGCGGACGAATGCGGGGACCTGGCGAAACTCGCCATCGACCACGTCGAGCTCACGACCGCCACGTGGCTGCGCGACGGCGTCTTCCACGAGGACACGGCCACCGGGCGTGCCGGCCGGGTCTACCAGGACCTGCCGGCCTTTTGCCGCGTGCGCGGGGTCGCGCGCCCGGTCAAGGGGTCCGATATCGAATTCGAAGTCTGGCTGCCGGCCGATGGCTGGACCAAACGCCTACACATGGTCGGCAACGGCGCGTACTCGTCGAATATCGGCTACGCCCAGATGGCGGAACGGCTGCGCGCCGGCGACGTCGCTGTCGCCACCAATACCGGCCACAAGGGGAGCGAGCTGACCTTCGCCATCGGCAAGCCGGAATCGATCACCGACTTCGCCCATCGCGCCGTGCACGAATCCGTGCTGGCGGCGAAGGCGGTGACCAGGGCGTTCTACAGTGCGGCGCCGTCGTGGTCGTACTTCAGCGGCTGTTCGACCGGCGGCTACCAGGGCTTGATGGAAGCGCAGCGCTATCCGGACGATTTCGACGGCATCATCGCCGGCGCGCCCGGCAACAACCGCGCCAACCTGAACCTGGCGTTCCTGTGGAACTTCAAGGCCAACCACCGGCCCGGCGACGACCTCACGCCGATACTGCCGCAACATAAACTGCCGATGATCACCGCCGCCGCCATCAAGACCTGCGACGCGGCCGATGGCGTCAGGGACGGCGTGATCAACGATCCGCGCGAATGCCATTTCGATCCTGCCGTGTTGCAGTGCAAGGCCGGCGACCAGCCCGACTGCCTGACGGCCGAACAGGTCGACGTGGTGCGCAAGCTGTACGCGGGTCCGCCGGATGCGCGCACCGGCAAGAACATCTATCCCGGCTATGCCATCGGCAGCGAGGGCGTCGTCGGCGGCGAAGACGCCAGCCATCCGGGCTGGAGCGCCTACTGGGCCAACAACAAGAAGCCGGACGAACCGCTGCGCCTGGACTTCTTCCGCTACTGGGTGTACGACCAGCCGGACTGGAACTGGAAGTCGTTCAACTGGGGCTCGGACATCGACGCCATCGACGCGAAGATCGGCGCCCTGTTCAACGCCACCAACCCGGACCTGAGCCGCTTCAAGGCCAGGCGCGGCAAGATGATCATGTTCATGGGCTGGCAGGATCCGGTCGGCGCACCGGCCGAAGCCATCAATTACTACAACGACGTGGAAGCGCGTTCCCACGGCGCCACGCCGCAGGCGCGTCGCGACGACACGCAAAACTTCCTGCGCCTGTACATGGTGGCCGGCATGGCGCATTGCGCGGGCGGTTCCGGGGCCACCCATTTGTCGAGCGCCACCCGCGACTCGATGCCGCCGGTCAGGGATGCGCAGCATGACATGGCGGTGGCGCTGCAGGACTGGGTCGAGCGGGGCAGGGCGCCGCAAGCCCTGATCGCCACCCGTTTCGACCATCCCAAGACCCGCAGCAAGATCGTGTTCCAGCGGCCGGTCTGCGTCTATCCGGCCGTGCCGCGCTATGTCGGCGGGACGCAGGATGCCGCATCGAGCTTCGCCTGCGTGGCGCCGGCCGTGCGCGCGGCAGCGGCAACAAGGTGATCCGGGCGGTCATCATGTTCAAATCGCTCATCCGCCAAACCCACCTGCTGCTCGGCATCACGATCGGACTGGTGTTGCCGGTCGTCGGCATCACCGGCGCCATCATGGCGTTCGAGGATCCCATCATGGAGGCACTCAGCCCGGGCATCGTCGACGTCGCGCCGCAGCCGCTGCCGGCGCTGACGCCGGACGAACTGCTGGCACGCTTCGCCGCGCAGCGGCCCGGCGCCGTGCCGGCCCTCCTGATCATGGCGCCGAAACCGGGTGGCGCGGCGCGCGTGACCTATCGCGGACCCGGACGGCAAACCGGCGAAGCCGACATCAGCTACCTGGACCCGTACACCGGCCGCATGCTCGGCATGGCCAACGGCCAGGCGTTCTTCGCCGACGTGCGCCGGCTGCACCGCTTCCTGTTGCTCGGCGATGACAAGCAGGGCGCGGGGAAGCACATCACCGCGGTCGCGGCGGTGTGCCTAATGCTGTTCGTGTTGTCCGGCCTGTACCTGCGCTGGCCGCGCAGGGCACTGGACTGGAAAGCCTGGCTCAAGCCCGACCTGAAGCGGCGCGGCCGCAGCCTGTACTGGTCGCTGCACGCGGTGGCGGGCACCTGGTTCTGCCTGGTCTACCTGATCGCGCCGTTGACGGGGCTGACCTGGGCCTACGACTGGTATCTGCGCGGCGCCACCACGCTCCTGACCGGCCAGGCGCCGCCGCGGGAGACGCCGGCAGCCCCGAAGGTCGCCGCGGCCGCGCGACCAAAACCGGCGCCGCAACCGCCCCGGCTCGACACCGCGTGGAAGACGCTGCAAGCCCACGCGGGCGCGGGGCTCGCGAGCGTGTTGATCAACATTCCCAAGGATAGCGGCAAGCCGGTGCGGCTCCGTTACCTGTACGACGACGCGCCCAACGACGTGGCGTACAACCTGCTGCTGGTCGACGGCAGGAGCGGCGCCGTGCTGAAGGCGGCGCGTTATGACGACCAGCCGCTGGGCCAGCGTATCGTGACGGCCAAGCTGGCCGTGCACCGGGGCGCCTTCTTCGGCCTGCCGGGCGCGATCGTGTTCATGCTGGCCTCGGCCACGCTGCCGCTGTTCCCCGTCACCGGGCTGCTGCTGTACCTGGGCCGGCGCCGCCAGCAGCGGCTCGCGCGCCAGCTGGCGGCGCAGACGCGGGCCAGCGCGGATGAAAAGCAGCCGGCCGATGGCGACGGCATCCTGATCGCCTACGCCAGCCAGAGCGGCACCGCCGAGCAACTGGCATGGCGCTCGGCGGCCGCGCTGAGCGCCGGCGGACACAAGGCACGCGTCGTGCCCTTGGCGACGCTGGCCGTGGACGACTTGCGCCGCACCGGCGTGCTGCTGGTGGTCGCGGCCACGTACGGCGCGGGCGAAGCCCCCGACCTGGCGCGCAGTTTTGCCCGGACGGCGATGGCGCGGCCGGCCGGCCTGGGCCACCTGCGCTACGCCGTGCTGGCACTGGGCGACAGCAGCTATCCCGACTTCTGCGGTTTCGGCGTCGCGCTGGACCGCTGGCTCGCGGCCAGCGGTGCGGAGGCATTGTTCCCCTGCCTGCGCGTGGACCGCGAACACGCGCCTGCGCTGCAGGCCTGGCGTACCCAGCTCGCCGCACTCGGCGCCGCAGACAGCGGCAGCGACGACTGGCAACGCGCGTTCGGCCACTGGCGCCTGGCGAAGCGGCAGTTGCTCAATCCCGGCAGCCCCGGCGGCGAGGCCTGGGAGGTGGTGCTCGATCCACCGGATCCGGCGCGCCTGCAGGCGCCCGCCTGGCGCGCGGGCGACATCGCGGAAATCGTGCCGGGACGCGCGCACACCGCTACGGCGGAACTGCCGGCGCGCTCCTATTCGATCGCTTCGCTGCCGGCGGACGGCAGCCTGGCGCTCCTGGTGCGCAAGACCGTGCTGCCGGACGGCAGGCTGGGACTGGGATCGGGATGGTTGACGCACCATGCGGCCGTCGGCGACACGATCCCGCTGCGCATCCGCAGCAACACCGGTTTCCACCCGCCTCCGCCGGAGCAGCCGCTCATCCTGATCGGCGCAGGCACCGGCCTCGCCGGCCTGCTGGCCCACCTGCGGCACCGCGGCGCGCAGCCGGGCGCGGTGCCGGCCTGGCTGCTGTTCGGCGAGCGCTGCGAGCGCTCGGATCGCTGGTACCGCGAACAGATCGAAGCGTGGCAGGCGGACGGCACGCTGCGCCAGGTCGACCTGGCGTTTTCGCGCCAGGATGCGGCCGGACCCGGCACGCAGCCCCGCTACGTGCAGGACCTGCTTCGCGCGCATGCGGAGGCCGTGCGGCACTGGATCGTCGACGACGGCGCGACGGTGCTGGTGTGCGGCGGCCAGGCGATGGCGCAGGGTGTGCACGAGGTGTTGTCGCTGATCCTGGGAACGCAGGCGCTTGACGCGCTGGCCGCCGCGGGACGCTATCGGCGCGACGTGTACTGATGGCCTGCGGTCCGCTTCTCGCGAGGCGGACCGCAGGCGAAGGAGGGCGCGGGGGGGGCCGCGCGATGGATCAACCGTCGCGACGTCGCACGACGATCCCGGCGCGCAAGCCTACGCGCACGTCCGGATTCGGGAACACGATGCATTCGCCGTGCTGCTCGACCGTGTGCACGGTGCCTCCGTCCGTGGCGATGACGTCGCCCTGTTCGAGCGCGGTGAAATTGGCCGTGTCGCGCCCGACACGCATCGAAAACCTGTCCGACAACTTGGTGATCGTCCGCACCGCGTCGAAGACGTGCGGCTGCGGTCCGTCCGCGTCGCTCTGGCCGAGAAGCAGCGCCGAGATCGCCCGGCGCGTCGTGTCGAACCGGGCGAGATCGTTGCTGCCCAGGGTGCCGATGCGCCCCAGCTCGAGCGTGCCTGCCGCCGCGCCGTGCTGCTGCGCCGTCCAGTAGCTGTAGGTGCCGCCCGGGACGGGATTCACGATCACGGCGTCGAGACCCGCCGTACCGAGCCAGGCGATGAACGCGTCGCGTGCCGGTCGCCCGGGCGGCGCCGGCACGATGGCGAATGCCGGGTAACGCGAGGCGCGGATCGCCGTGTGCAGGTCGAGGTGCCAGCGCACCGGACCGCACGCGTCGAAAAAGGCGGCGGTGGCGGCGACCAGTTCGTCGGCGCGGGCCGCTTCGAGCGTGTTGACGAGGTCGTGGCGCGTCGCGCGGAACATCCGGTTCAGGTCCGCGTCGATGAAGCGCTTGCCGGCAGCGATCGCGTCGATGTGCGCGACGCACAGCATCAGGTCGACGGCCAGCGCGTGCGGCGTCCGCGCCAGCGCGTCCAGCACGTGCGCGACCATCTCGACCGGTCCCGTTTCGTCGCCGTGCACGCCCACCGACAGCAGGACGCCGGGCCGCGCGCCGCGTGGCCCGGGCGCGCGGATCGTCAGCACACCGCGCGCCGGCGTGGCGACCACGAACCCGGCGGCGGCGAAGGGCGCGGCGAAGGCGCCCACGTCACCCGTGGCCAGCGCACGCACCGGCGCCGGCAAGGTAGCGAATGAAGGCTTGGTCATGGCCGGTCGAGCGACAGGCCCGGCGGCAGCGTGGCCGGTACCTCGAGCTGCGCCGTCTCGATCGATGCGACCGGGTAGGCGCAATAATCGGCCGCGTAATAGGCGCTCGGACGGTGGTTGCCCGACTTGCCGATGCCGCCGAACGGCGCCGAGCTGGCCGCGCCCGTGGTCGGACGGTTCCAGTTGACGACCCCTGCGCGCACCTTGACGGCAAAGCGCTTCCACAAGTCCTGCGACGGCGAAATCAATGCGGCGGCGAGGCCGAATTCGGTGGCGTTTGCGGCGCGCAGCGCGTCGTCGAAAGAAGCGACGCGGATCACCTGCAGCAATGGCCCGAACCACTCCTCGTCCGGAACCGTCTGCGAGTGGGTGACGTCGACGATGCCGGCCGTCAGGAAACCGGTGTCCGGATTCGGCTGGCGCATGCGCAACAGGACGTCGCCGCCCTGGGTTTCCAGCGTCGCCTGCACTTCGAGCAGGTCCCAGGCGACGGCGGCCGAGACGACGGGCCCCATGAACGGCTGCGGCATGGCATCCGACGGCCCCACGACCAGAGCGCCGGCGACGGCGACGAGGCGGCGCAGGAAGGCCTGCGACGCCGGTCCGTCCTGGACGATCAGCCGGCGCGCGCACGTGCAGCGCTGGCCGGCCGACACGAATGCCGACATGACCGTGTGGTGCACTGCCGCCTCGAGGTCCTGCGGCCGCAGGTCCCACACGACCAGCGGGTTGTTGCCCCCCATTTCGAGCGCCAGCATCTTGTCGGGCCGGCCGGCCATCAGGCGATGCAGCGCGATGCCGGTCCGGCTGCTGCCCGTGAACAGGATGCCGTCCAGATCCGGCTGGCGCGACAACGCGATGCCCGTGTCGCGACCGCCATTGACGAGATTGAGCACGCCGTGCGGCAGTCCCGCGTCGATCCAGAACTGCGCGGTGCGCATGGCGGTGCGCGGCGCATATTCGCTCGGTTTGAACACGAGCGTATTGCCCGCGATGAGCGCCGGGACGATGTGGCCGTTCGGGAGATGGCCGGGAAAATTGTAGGGGCCGAACACGCCGAACACGCCGAGCGGCCGGTGCCGCAGCACGGCGTCGCCGTCGGCGACGGCCGCATGCGCTTCGCCGGTACGGGCCGTATGGGCCCGGATCGAGATGTCGACCTTGTTCGCCATCGACGTCACCTCGGTGCGCGCCTCCCATAGCGGCTTGCCGACTTCCTCGGCGATCAGCGCGGCCAATTCGTCGCCATGCGCCTTCAGCAGGTCGCGGAAGCGCAGGCACACGGCGATGCGCTCGGACAGCGGCGTGGTCGCCCATCCCTCGAACGCGGCGCGCGCCGCACGTGTCGCACGGCCGACATCCTCGGACGTCGACGAATTGCCGGCCCAGGTCCCGCGACCGGTGGAGGGATCGGTGGTGACGAGCGGCGCGCCGGCGCCGGCTTGCCACGTGCCGCCGATGTAATTGGACAGCGTATTGTTGAAACGGTTATTCATGGAAATTCTCTGATAAGGATGAGAGGCACGGACGGCGCCGGCTCAGCGGGCGGCGAGGAAGGCGTCCGCCGCCTGGCGCATGAGGCGGTCGGCCTGCGCGATCTGCGCGTCGGAGACGACCAGTGCCGGTGCAAGGCGCACGACGTCCGGACCGGCGACCAGCAGCATCAGGCCGAGCTTTTCCGCGGCCTTCGTAAAGTCTTTCGATTTGCCCCTGTACGCCTTGGCCATCGGCAGGCCGAGCAGCAGGCCCTTGCCGCGTGGCGCGGCGAACAGCTGCGGGTAGTCGGCCGCGAGCTTCTCCAGGTTCGCCATCGTCATGGCGCCCGCCGCGCGCACGCGTGCCAGGAACGCGGGCTGGTTGATCTGCTCGATGACGCCCAGCGCGACGGTCGCCGCGAGCGGGTTGCCGCCGTACGTCGTGCCGTGCGAGCCGACGCCGAAGTGGCGGGCGATCGCGTTCGTCGTCAGCATCGCGCCGATCGGGTAGCCGTTGCCCAGCGCCTTGGCCGACGTCAGGATGTCGGGCGTCACGCCCACGTTCATGTAGTCGTACAGGGCGCCGGTACGGCCCACGCCCGACTGCACTTCGTCGAACACGAGCAGGGCGCCGGTCTGGTCGCACAGGGTGCGCAGCGTTTTCAGGAATTCGATGTCGCCCGGGACCACGCCTCCCTCGCCCTGGACCGGCTCGACGATGACCGCGGCCACGTCGTCGGTGATGGCGTTGCGTGCGGACGCGATGTCGTTGTAGTGGATGTGGCTGATCCCCGGCGGGAGGGGCTCGAAGCCTTCGGTGTATTTGGCCTGGCCGCCGACGGACACGGTGAACAGCGTGCGGCCGTGGAACGCGGCGTGGCACGACACGATGCGCGACTTGTGCAGGCCGAACCGTTCGTGCGCATACTTGCGCGCCAGCTTCAGGGCGGCTTCATTGGCTTCCGCGCCGGAGTTGCAGAAGAACGCGCGCTCGGCGAACGTTGCTTCCGTCAGCGCGGAGGCGAGGCGCAGCACGGGTTCGTTGGTGTAGCCGTTCCCCACGTGCCACAGGGTGTTCGCCTGGCGGGTCAACGCGCCGACCAGCGCCGGGTTGCAGTGGCCCAGGCTGATCGTGGCGATGCCGGAGGTGAAATCCAGGTAGCGCTTGCCGTCCTGGTCCCAGACATCCAGGCCCGACGCGCATGCCGGAACCATGGCGGCCGGGGCATAGGTCGGGACTAGTACCTCGTCGAAAGTCTGGCGTGTGACGGGCTGCCGGTTGGCGCTCGAATCGAACTTTGCATTCATGACGTTTTCCTCATCCGGTAATACATTCGAACGCCCGCCCGCCGGCAGGCCGGGCGGTCCGGAACAACACCGGGAAGAGGCACGCATGCCAAGCGGCGGACGGGCAGGGTGGCCTGGCGATCAGAAATCGATCTTGGCGGTGGCTTTGAACAGGCGCGGCATGCCCGAGGCCAGCAGGGCGCCGCCGGCGGCCGACCAGTAATTCTTGTCGCCGAGGTTTTCCACGTTCAGCTGGAAGCTGGTCGGATAGCCGCCGATCCGGGTGGCGTAGCGCACGCCGGCCGTGTAGATCGTATAGCCCGGAATGAAGGCATTGTTTTCGTTGTTCACGGCACGCGGACCGGTGTAGTACGCACCCGCATTGATGCCGAGACCTTCGAGGAAGCGCGGCTTGTATTCGAAGAAGACGCTGGCGGTTCGTTTCGGTGTGTTTTCCGGAATCTTGCCGACGACGTTCGCGTTGACCGCGTTGCGCTGCTCTGCGTCCAGCAGCATGCCCGTGATATAGGTCTGCAGTTGCGGCGTGATCGCGCCGTTGAGCGAGAATTCCAGGCCCGAGTAGTGCGACTGGCCATCCACCACGAAGCGGTTCGCGGAATTCGTGTAGGCCGACGCACGGTCGATCTGGAAGTAGGCGGCCGACGCCATCAGGCCCGCGAACGCCTCGGTGCGGAAGCCCAGCTCGCGCGTCTTGCTGACCGCCGGCGGCATCGCTTCGAACGCATTCACGGTCGACGCCGGGGCGATGCCGGTTTCTTCCACGCCTTCGAGATAGGTCGCGTACAGGGTCGTGTCCGGGCGCACCTTGTAGACCAGGCCCGCCGACGGCGACGTCTTCTTGACCTTGTAGGTCGTGGTGGTGGTCGTGTTGCTGTAGTCGCTGTAGCGCGCGCCGACCA
>JBJMVU010000008.1:0-8864 GCA_045810485.1 Massilia sp.
CGTCAGCGCCACGTACACCGCGTGCGCGTGGCGCGCGTCGCGGCGCAGGCGGCGCGCCAGTTCGTAGCCCGTCATGTCGGGCAGGCCGATGTCGAGGATGAAGACTTCGGTGGCGGGATCGGCATGCGCCAGCGTGCCGGCCGCGTCCTCGTGCACGTGCACCGTGTGGCCGTGCGCGCGCAGCAGCACGGCGAGCGACTGGCCGGCGTCGCCATTGTCGTCGACGATGGTGACCGTGAGCGGCAATGCGGCCCCGCTGCCCTCGCCCGCCCGCGCGACCTGTCCCACCTCGGCCTGCGCGAGCGGCAAGGTGACGGTCATGGTCGTGCCCTGCTGCGGCCCGGCGCTGTGCGCGGCCACCTGGCCGTTGTGCATGCGGACGATGCTCTTCACGAGCGCGAGGCCGATCCCGAGGCCGCCCTGCGAGCGGTCGGGCGCGCGGTCGGCCTGCGTGAACAGGTCGAACACGTGCGGCAGCAGTTGCGCGTCGATGCCGGTGCCGTTGTCGCGCACGGCGACCTGCGCCGCGCCATCGTCGATGGTGACGACGAGCGCGATGCGCCCGCCGGGCGGCGTGTACTTGGCCGAGTTGTTGAGCAGGTTGACGAGCACCTGGATCAGGCGCGTGCGGTCGCCTTCGACCGGCACCGGCGCGTCCGGCAGCTCCACCGTGAGGCCGTGCTGGCGCTCCTCGATGTGCGGGCGCGCCTGCTCCACGGCCGCCATCGCGACCTTGTTCAGGTCGAGGATCTCGTTCTCCAGTTTCACGAGGCCGCGGGTGACGCGCGAGACGTCCAGCAGGTCGTCGACGAGCTCCGTCATGTGGCGCACCTGGCGCGAGATGATGTTGCTGGCTTTCAGGCGCAGCCCTTCGTTCACTTCGGGCAGGCGCAGGAGCTGGGCCGCGCTCGTGATCGGCGCCAGCGGATTCCGGAGTTCGTGCGCCAGCATGGCGAGGAACTCGTCCTTCATCTTGTTGTGGCGTTCGGCCTCGGCGCGCGCCGCGCGCTCGCTGGCCAGCAGCTGCTCGCGCTCCTCGGCCGCGCGCTGCGCCATGTCGTACAGGCGCGCGTTATCGATCGCGATCGCGGCCTGCACGGCAAAGGCGCCGATCAGTTCCTCGCTGCGTTCGCTGAACATGGCCCGTTGCGAATGGGCGAAGAACAGGCCGCCGATCACCTCGCCCGAACGCGACACGACGGACGCGGCCAGGTAGCTCACGACCGGCAGGTGCCCGCGCGGCATGCCGTGGTGCGGCGCCATCTTGCCGTAGCGCGGATCCTGGCGGATGTCGTCGCTCCGGATCGGCGCGCTGCCGTAGAACGTCGGCCCGAACACGGGCGTCGCGCGCGGCATGCCGAGCACAGCGAACGCTTCGCGCGGCGCGCCGGTCAGCGAATAGAGCTGGTAGACGTCGCCATTGTCGTCCCTGGCGTTGTAGAAGAACGCACCGAATTCCGCGCCGACGAGCTGCGTGGCGGCGTCCGTGATGGCCTGCATCAGCGGTTCGAGGGCGATGGTCGACGCCAGCGTCTCGGTCGCGCCCTTCATCAGTTCCAGCACGCGCGTTTCTTCGCGCAGCGCTTCCTCGGCGCGGATGCGGCGCAGCGCTTCCCAAGTGCGGCGCGCGGCGTCTTCCAGCAGGCGGACCTCATCCCCGATGCGGCCCGCGTCGAGCGGCGCATGCAGCGCCAGCACGGCCGCGAGGCGGTCGCCGTCCATCAGCGGCACCACGATGCCCGCCCTGTCGCCGTCCGCGCCATCGGCCGACCACACGGTCTCGCCCGCGCACAGGCGTTCCGGCAATCCGAGGGCCAGCTGCGCCAGCGGCACGGTGCGTCCCGACTGCGCCGTGCGGTCGCCGCCGGTCCACTGTTCCAGGATCGCGGCCGCATCGATGCCCGGTCTCGTCTCGGCGTAGGTCACGGTGGCGTCGTCGACGTACGCGCCGACCTGGGCCAGCGCGGCGCGCAGCAACGGACCGGAAGACGTCTCGCGGCGCAGGATGTCCGCCAGTTCGAGCTGGAAGGCGCGGCGGCGTTCGGCCAGCACGGTCTCCGTCGTCTCGACGAAGGTCACGAGCACGCCTCCGGGCCGGCCGTCGTCGCCGTAGACGGGGCTGTACGAATAGGCGAAGTGGCAGGTCTCGAAATAGCCGTAGCGGTTGATCGCCAGGGCGAGATCGCTCGATCCGACGGGTTCGCCCTGCAGCACGCGCGCCCACATCGGGCCGATGGTCGGCCAGATCTCCGGCCAGGTCACGCGGGCGTCGCCGCCCAGCGCCCCGTCCCGCTTGGCGCCGAGGATCGGCACATAGGCGTCGTTGAAGAATTGCGTGTACGCGTCGCCCCAGGCCAGGTACATCGGCAGCTGGCAATCGAGCAGCGTGCGGACGGCGAGTTTCAGGCTGAACGGCCAATGCGCGACCGGACCGACGGGCGTCGTCTCCCACGGGTGGCGCCGCATCTGCAATTCCATGTCGCCCGGCTTTCGGGCGGATGTGTCATCCAGGGAATCGAGATCGAAAGGCCAGGGCATAGCGTGCGTGGTGGAGGCAAGCCGGAGCGGCTCAGCGGCCCATCATAGCAGGCGGCGTGAGCCCAACGTGTGCATACATTGAAATATTGTAACAAACAGATGAGAAAATGTTACGCCCCCCGTTCGATCCGTGCGAGCAGGCGCCGGCCGGCGTCGACGATCCCGGGACCCGGCGCCATCTGCGCCCGCACGATCATGCCTTCCACGCACAGCAGCGCCTCTTCCGCCACCTGCTCCGGCGCCGCCAGGCCCAGGCGCGCGGCGACGCCGGCGAGATAGCGCTCCAGGTCGTGCTTGTGGCGCACGGCCAGTTGCAGGTGGCGGGGATCGTCCGTCGCGCCCGTCTCCGCGACGGCGTTGATGAAGGCGCAGCCGCGAAAATCGTCCTGCGCGAACCACTCGCCCAGCACGTCGGCCACGGCGGCGAGCCCTTCCCCGCGCGCGATCCTGGCGTCGACGGCCGTCGTGAACCACGACGTCCAATGGTCGTGGCGCCAGTCGAGGAACGCGGCGATCAGATCGTCTTTCGATGGAAAATGGCGATACAGCGACATCTTCGCCACGCCGGACTCCGCGACGATCCGGTCGATGCCGGTCGCACGGAAGCCGTCGCGGTAGAACAGGCGTTTTGCCGTATCGAGAATGCGGTCGCGGGCGGAGGGCTGGGCCATGGTCGTGGAATCGGGGCGGAATGGGGGCTTCAGTATAAGAGACAGACCTGTCTACATCAACTATCAAGGTAAAGAGGCCGGACGCCGCCGGATTCGCTTACGATACAGACCTGTCTACATCATCCATGCAAGGAGCGCCCATGTCCGCGATCGAACCCCGCCCGCCTTTCCCCCCATTCACGCGTGAAACGGCTATCCAGAAAGTCCGCCTGGCGGAAGATGGCTGGAACAGCCGCAACCCGGACAAAGTCGCGCTGGCGTACACACCGGACAGCCGCTGGCGCAACCGCGCGGAATTCGTCACCGGGCGCGAACAGATCGTCCAGTTCCTGGACCGCAAATGGAAAAAGGAACTGGACTACCGGCTGATCAAGGAATTGTGGGCCGTGGAGGGCCACCGCATCGCCGTGCGCTACGCCTACGAATGGCACGACGATTCGGGAAACTGGTTCCGCACGTTCGGCAACGAGAACTGGGAATTCGACGAGAACGGCCTCATGGAGCGGCGCTACGCCTGCCTGAACGACATGCCGATCCAGGCATCCGAGCGCGAATTCCACTGGCCGCTGGGCCGGCGGCCGGATGATCACCCCGGCTTGTCGGCGCTGGGGCTATGAATCGTTATTGGATGACGCCGCAGGCGATGCGCTCGCCCCCGCCGCCCAGCGGCTTCGGCTGGTCCGCGAAATTGTCGCCGCCGGCGTGGATCATCAGGGCCTTGCCCTTCACCTCGGACAGCCTGGTCAGGCGCGGCGCCGTCACGGCCGTGCTGGCCCCGCCGTTGCCGGATACGACGAGCGGCGGCAAATCGCCCAGGTGGCCGTCGCCGGACGGGCCGCCGTGGTGCCTGGCGCCGGTCGGATCGAAGTGACCGCCGGCCGCGCCGGCCGCGACCTTCTTGCCATCCTTTTCATTCGTACCGCAGCTGCCGGTCTCATGCACGTGGAAGCCGTGCGCGCCCGGCGGCAGGTTCGTCAGGTTGGGCGTGAACACGAGGCCGCTCTTGGACTCGGTGATCGTCACGGCGCCGATCGGTTTGCCGGTGCCGTCGGGGCCCACAAGGGTCATCGACGCTTGCAGCTGGTCGGCGGCCTGGGCGCCGGTGGCTGCGGCGAGCGCGCATGCGAATGCGATGAGCGATTTGATGGTCATACCGTCTCCTTTCAGGTTGGGAATGTGTCGCGGAGATAGTGTATTCGATAACAAGCTGAGCTGACACAACGGATGCCGCGGGCTGGATGGGAACAATGACGGGTCGGCGCGGTGCCGATTGAGGAGACATCATGCTCGAACCCGACGACGATCCACTCGCAGCAATCCGGCAGTACATCATCGACACCCACCCCGAGCTCGCGCACGACGCGAGCCTGCCGGACCGCCTCGAGCGCGCGTATGCGCATGCCGTGGTGCTCGGTTTCACGGACGGCGACGCCATCCACCGGTTCCTCCGCTACGAAGCCACCACGCCGAATTTCTATCATCAACCCGCGATCGACGCCTGGCTCAGGCGGCCCGGGCAGCCGGTCGAGCAGCGGTTTGCGGACGTGCTCACGCGGGTGAAGTCCAGGTTGAGACGGGATTGATGGCGAGGATGTCTGCGGTCGTGCGCACCTCGGCATACTCGCCATGCAGGTTCGCCAGCGCCATCAAATGAACCTCCTCGGCGCTGCGCAATGTTCCGCCGAAATCCATCTTGTCGAAGGTAAAGCACGCATCCGCGACGGCGACCGTCGTGAAACCGAGGTTGCCGGCCGTGCGCGCCGTCGCCTCGACCGAATTGTTCGTGCTCACGCCGGCGATGACGACGTCACGGATGCCGCGCGCATGCAGCCACCGTTCGAGCCCCGTATTGATGAAGGCATCCGGCACGTTCTTTTCGACGACGTGCTCGTGCGGCAGCGGCATGAACCGCTGCTGAAATTCGGCGCCGCCCTGGCCTGGCGCAAACACGGACGTCGGCGAGCGGCTGATGTGGCGGACGAGGACGATGGGCCCGTCGCGTTCGCGCCACGCCGCCAGCAGGCGGGCGATGTTGGCTTCCGCCTCCGGGTTGTTCCGGGGCGGTAACGTGGTGCTGAGCATGCCTTTTTGCATGTCGATGATGAGCAGTGCGGTCATGGGGTCGGCTCTCCGAAACGTTCGACGACGAAATCAATAAAACTGCGCAGCTTGGGCGAGCGATAACGGTCCGGCAGGTAGACGATGTGCATCGGCCGCTCCGGCAGGCCGTACTCGGGAAACAGCTGGACGAGGCGCCCCGCCCGCACGTCGGCCTCGAGCAGGATCGTCGGCTGCAGCACGATGCCGAGCCCGTGCAGCGCCGCGGTGCGCAGGGCCTGCCCGTTGTTGATCCTGACACGCCCGTTGACCGGCACCTTGCAGACGTCGTGATCGTGCTGGAACCGCCACTGGTTGATACTGGCGGCGCCGAACGCGAGGCACTCGTGTTGTGAAAGGTCAGCGGGCGTCGCCGGCATGCCGCGCCGCGCCAGGTACTCGGGCGACGCGCACAGCATCAACCGGTACGGCGCCAGCGGCCGGGCGACGACGTTCGCATCCGGCGGCAGCTGGCCGACACGGACGATGGCCTCGTAACCATCTTCCATCAGGTCGACGAAGCGGTCGGAAATATCCAGTTCAACATCCACTTGCGGATAGCGCGCCAGGTAGTCGGACAGCACCGGCGCCAGCGCCTCGGTGCCGAACGTGACGGGCGCACTGACGCGCAACGTGCCGGCGGGCGCGAGCCGCATCGTGTGCGCCTGGGCATCCGTCTCCGCCACGAGCCGCAGGATCTCCTTGCAGCGCGCATAGTAATCCTCGCCGAACGCGGTGACGTGCTGGCGCCGCGTCGTGCGGTGCATCAGCTGCATGCCGAGCCGCTGCTCGAGCGCGCGCACGTGGTTACCGGCCATCGTCGCCGACATGCCGCACGTGTCCGCGGCCGCGCTCAGGCTGCCCTTCTCGACGGTGAGCACGTAGACCTTCATGCTGTCCAGCAGGTCCATTCGCAAGTCCCAATTGGAAATGTTACAAGAAAAGCCGAGTTTATCGTTTTTTCATTGGCAATCACACTTGGCGTCTCATTTCACAGGAGCCCCACGCCATGTATGCCATCCAGCTTGTCGAACCGTCGCTCACCGCTTTCCGCCGCACGTCGCTGCCCGATCCGGTGGCGGGTCCTGGCGAAGTCCTCATCCGCCTGCGCGCGGCCGCGCTGAACTACATCGACGTCGCCGTCGCGACCGGCGCCTTTCCCGGTGCGGCACTGCCGATGGTGCCCGTTGCCGACGGTGCCGGCCAGGTCGTCGCCCTGGGTGCGGACGTGGAGGGCGTCGCGGTCGGCGATCGCGTGATTCCCCACTTCATGCCGGACTGGCTCGACGGGCCGATGCGCCCGGAACGGATCGCGGCCATGCGCGGCATTACGCTTCCTGGATCGCTGTCGGAATACGTGGCCGTGCCGGCGCGCAGCGTCGTGCGGCTGCCCGATCACCTCGATTTCGCGCAGGGCGCGACCCTGCCGATCGCGGCGACGACGGCGTGGAACGCGGTGCGCTCGGCGTCGGTGCGGCCCGGTTCCACGGTCGTCATCCTGGGCACGGGCGGTGTCAGCGTGTTCGCACTGCAGTTTGCCAAGGCGAGCGGGGCGACCGTCATTCTCGTGTCGTCGTCGGACGAGAAGCTGGCGCGCGGGCGGGCGCTTGGCGCGGATCACCTGGTGAACTATCGGACGGCGCCGGACTGGGACAAGGCCGTGCTGGAAATCACGGGTGGGCGCGGCGTCGACCTCGTCGTGGAGACCGTCGGTGGGGCATCGTTTGCGCGTTCGCTGAACGCCGTTGCGATGGGCGGCACCGTGTTTACGGTCGGCTTCGTGGCGGGAGCTGAAACGTCGTTCAACCTGTTCAGCGTGATCGGCAAGGCCGTACGCATCGTCGGCAACAGCACGGGGTCGGTGGCGGATCTGGCGGAAGCCGTGCGGGCAATCGCGGCGAACAGGATCGTGCCCGTGGTCGACCGGCGGTTCGGGATCGATGAGACGGCGGCGGCGTATGCGGAGCTGGCGGCCGGGTCGCGGCACTTCGGCAAGCTGGCAATCGTGCTCGGCTAACCAGAACAAGGACAAAAAAAAACGGCACCCCTCGAGGTGCCGTTTTCATTAGCTGACTACGCTAAAGCGGAAGCGAAGATCACTCGCCGTCGCCGTGATGCTGCTCGACCGAAGCCGCAGCCTGCTGCTGGTCTTCCATCGCCTGCAGCTCGGCAGCCATATTGGCCTTCTCCTGCTGCAGCAGCGTTGCGCGCTCTTCCGCTTCCCACGCTTCCTTCTCTTTGCGGGCGCGGTGGAATGCCAGACCGGTACCGCCCGGGATCAGGCGGCCGACGATGACGTTTTCCTTCAGGCCGCGCAGACCGTCGCGCTTGCCCATGATCGCCGCTTCGGTCAGCACGCGGGTGGTTTCCTGGAACGATGCGGCCGAGATGAACGAGTCGGTCGACAGCGATGCCTTGGTAATACCCAGCAGCACGTTTTCGTACGTCGCCGGCAGCTTGTTTGCGGCGTTCACGCGGTCGTTCTCTTCCAGCAGCTCCGAACGCTCCACCTGCTCGCCGACGATGTAGTCGGTGTCGCCGGCTTCGACGATCTGCACGCGGCGCAGCATCTGGCGAACGATCACCTCGATGTGCTTGTCGTTGATCTTCACGCCCTGCAGACGGTACACGTCCTGCACTTCGTCGACGATGTAGCGGGCCAGCGCTTCGATACCCAGCAGGCGCAGGATGTCTTGCGGATCGGCCGGGCCGTCCACGATCATCTCGCCCTTGTTCACCACCTGGCCGTCGTGCACCAGCACTTGCTTGTCCTTGGTAATCAGGAACTCGTGCTTGTTGCCGTCCATGTCGGTGATTTCCAGGCGCTGCTTGCCCTTGGTTTCCTTACCGAAGGCGACCGTACCGGTGACTTCCGCCAGCATGCCGGCATCTTTCGGCGAACGGGCTTCGAACAGCTCGGCAACGCGCGGCAGACCACCGGTAATGTCACGGGTCTTCTGCGACTCGGTCGGGATACGTGCAAGCACTTCACCCACCGACGCCTGCTGGCCGTCCTTCACCATGATCAGCGCGCCGACCTGGAAGCCGATCGTCACGGCGTGCTCGGTGCCGGCGATCTTGACTTCCTGGCCTTCTTCGTTCAGCAGCTTGACCTGCGGACGCAGGGTCTTGCCCGAACCGCGGCGCTTCGGATCGATTGCCACCAGGGTCGACAGGCCGGTCACTTCGTCCACCTGGCGAGCGACGGTGACGCCCTCTTCCACGTTTTCGAACTTGATCGTGCCGCCGTATTCCGTAATGATCGGACGGGTCAGCGGGTCCCAGGTCGCCAGCGCGGTGCCTGCCTTGACGGTCAGGCCATCCTGCACGGCCAGGGTCGCGCCGTACGGCACCTTGTGGCGCTCGCGCTCGCGGCCGTGGTCGTCCGTGATCAGCACTTCGCCGGAACGCGAGATGACGATCTGGGCGCCCTTGCCGTTGGTGACGTAACGCATGGTCGAGGTGAAACGGATGGTGCCGTTCGACTTCGCTTCCACCGACGAGGCCACTGCTGCACGCGATGCCGCACCACCGATGTGGAAGGTACGCATGGTCAGC
>JBJMVU010000009.1:0-14479 GCA_045810485.1 Massilia sp.
GCATGTTCGCCGGTACTGAAGAAGCGCCGGGCGAGGTGATCCTGTACCAAGGGCGCAGCTACAAGGGCTACCGCGGCATGGGCAGCCTGGGCGCGATGGCCGAAGGCTCGGCCGACCGCTACTTCCAGGAAGCCTCGAGCAAGGCCGACAAGTTCGTCCCGGAAGGCATCGAAGGCCGCGTCGCCTACAAGGGCAGCGTGCTCGCGATCATCTACCAGCTGGTCGGCGGCGTGCGCCAGTCGATGGGCTACTGCGGTTGCGCGACGATCGAAGAACTGCGCGAGAAGGCGGAGTTCGTCGAGATCACGTCGGCCGGGATGCGTGAATCGCACGTGCACGACGTGCAGATCACCAAAGAAGCGCCGAACTACCGTACCGAGTAAGCTCACTGCGGCATGGTGGGCACGGGGTGCCCACCCTACAAATACCGTCCGACGTAGGGTGGGCGCCCCGTGCCCACCATTCACATCACCACATACATGCACTCCAAGATCCTCATCCTCGACTTCGGTTCCCAGGTCACCCAACTGATCGCCCGCCGCGTGCGCGATGCCGGCGTGTTCTCCGAGGTCTATCCCTATGACATCGGCGACGAGTTCGTCCGCAACTACGGCGCCTCGGGCGTGATCCTGTCCGGCAGCCACAACTCCACGCTGGAAGGCGATTCGCCGCGCGCCCCGCAGGCCGTGTTCGAACTGGGCGTGCCCGTGCTGGGCATCTGCTACGGCATGCAGACGATGGCCGCGCAACTGGGCGGCAAGGTCGAGAACGGCAAGGTCCGCGAATTCGGCTACGCCGAGGTGCGCGCCCGCGGCCATACGAAACTGCTGAACGGCATCAACGACTTCGTCACGGACGAAGGCCACGGCATGCTGAAGGTCTGGATGAGCCACGGCGACAAGGTGCTGGAGATGCCGGAAGGCTTCAAGCTGATGGGCAGCACGCCATCCTGCCCGATCGCCGCCATGGCCAATGAAGAGAAACACTTCTACGGCGTGCAATGGCACCCGGAAGTGACGCACACGGTGCAGGGCAAGGCCATGCTGGGCCGCTTCGTGCACGAGATCTGCGGCTGCAAATCGGACTGGAACATGCCGGACTACATCGCCGAGGCGGTCGAAGCGATCCGCAGGCAGGTCGGCAAGGATGAAGTGATCCTCGGGCTGTCGGGCGGCGTGGACAGCAGTGTCGCCGCAGCCCTGATCCACCGCGCCATCGGCGACCAGCTGACGTGCGTCTTCGTCGACCACGGCCTGCTGCGCAAGGACGAGGGCAAGATGGTCATGGACATGTTCGCCAAGAACCTCGGCGTGAAGGTGCTGCGCATCGACGCGACCGACCAGTTCATGGGCCACCTGGCCGGCGTCAACGATCCGGAGCAGAAGCGCAAGATCATCGGCCGCGAATTCGTCGAAGTATTCCAGGAGCAGGCCAAGCAGCTGACGGCCGCCCGCTGGCTGGCGCAGGGCACGATCTACCCGGACGTGATCGAATCGGCCGGCAAGGGCAAGAAAGGCCAGACGATCAAGAGCCACCACAACGTGGGCGGCCTGCCGGAAACGCTGAACCTCAAGTTGCTGGAACCGCTGCGCGAACTGTTCAAGGACGAAGTGCGCAAGCTGGGCGTCGCCCTGGGCCTGCCGCACGACATGGTGTACCGCCACCCGTTCCCGGGTCCGGGCCTGGGCGTGCGCATCCTCGGCGAAGTGAAGCGCGAATTCGCCGACCTGCTGCGCGAAGCGGACGCGATCTTCATCGAAGAACTGCGCAAGACGCCGTTCGAAGTGCCGCACGTGCCGGGCATCGACGCCGGCAAGGCGCCGACCAACTGGTACGAAGCGACGTCGCAGGCATTCGCCGTGTTCCTGCCGGTGAAATCGGTGGGCGTGATGGGCGACGGCCGCACCTACGAATATGTCGTGGCCCTGCGTGCGGTGCAGACGCTGGACTTCATGACGGCGCAGTGGGCGCATCTGCCGCACGAGCTGCTGGGCACAGTGTCGAACCGGATCATCAACGAAGTGCGGGGCATCAACCGCGTCGTGTATGACATTTCGGGGAAGCCGCCGGCGACGATCGAGTGGGAGTGAGTTTTCACTACGGAAACTTAATTTTGTAGTTCCTTGAAAGCCCCCTTTGTCTCAGCGGGCTTTTCCGAATTACGCGTACAACCGGCGGCGCGACGGGCGAGCGTCATCCCCAGCACCACCCCGGCACCGAGGCAGAAGGCGATGCACAGAGCGGCGACAACGAAGGCGTGCGAAATCGCTGCCGGGTCGTCCCGTCCGCCGAGGACGGTGTAGAAGATCCCGCCGATCAGGGCCACGCTGAGCGCGGTGCTCACCTGCAGGGTCGAGCTGGCGATGCCGGCGATCATGCCGGAATACGCGGGCGGCACGCGGCCGGTGATCATTTTCATCAGCGTCGGCAAGCCGAGCCCCTGTCCGAAGCCGATGAAGAACAGCAGGACGGCAAGCAGCCTGGATGCCGGCGCCATGCCTTCCGGCGTCGCGGCGATCAGCCATGCCAGGCCGAGGAAGCCGGCGGTTTCCAGTCCCATGCCGGTCGGATTGACCCACTCGCCGAGGTGCCGGCGGAAATAAGGTGTGGCCAGAGGCCCAAGCAGGAAGCCGGCGCCGAAAGGCAGGAAGACCAGGCCGGCGTCCAGGGCGCTGGCGTGCAGGGCATTCTGCAGATAGACCGAAAACAGCAGGAAGAAAGAACCGATCGAATAAAAGGACAGGGCGACCAGCAGCGCGCGGCCCAGCCCCGGCGCGCGCAGGGCCGTCGGATTGAGCAGGGGCGCCCCGCCGGCCTGCGCGAGCCGGCTTTCGTAGCGCCAGAAGATCCGGGCCACCAGCGGCGCCGCGGCCAGTGACAGCCAGGACCACCAGGGCCATCCGGCCTCGCGGCCTTCGATCAGCGGCACGATCAGCAGCGCCAGGGTCAGCATCGACAAGACCATACCGCCCGGGTCCAGCTTGCCCGAGCTTTGCTCGCCCGTCCGTTTCAAGAGAGGGATGCCGAACATGATCACCAGGGCGGCCACCGGCAGGTTGACAAGGAAGACCGGGCGCCATCCCGTGCCGAACAGGTTCAGCGCAATCAGGACCCCGCCCAGCGCCTGCCCGACGACAGAGGCCAAGCCGAACACCGCGCCATACAGGCTGAGCGCCAGCGGCTTTTCGGATTCCGGGAAGACGGCCTGGACGGAGGCGAGCGCCTGCGGCGCCATGACCGCGGCGGTGATGCCCTGCAAGGCGCGCCCGGCGATGAGGGCCCAGGGCGACCAGGCAAAGCCGCACAGAAGCGACGCGGCGGTGAATCCGATCAGGCCGAGGAAGAACACCCGGCTGCGGCCGAACAGGTCGCCCAGGCGCCCGCCGGTGATCAGGGTCACCGCATAGAGCGCGGCATACGAGGAAATGACCATCTGCTCGGCCGAGGACGAGGTGCCCAAGTCACCCTGGATGGAGGGCAGCGCCACGTTGACGATGAAGAAGTCGAGCGGCGGCAGGAAGGAGCCGACCAGCAGGACGGCGAACATCGCCCAGCGGCGCGGCTCGGGCGGGGCGGGAAGATGCTGTGACATGAAACCTCCTTGAGGAACCTGGCGGCTCCAAATCAGCGCGTTGAAAACGCCATGGTGCTCCGTACAGTATTGATTGTGAACTTCCATTCATGTACATTTTACGTACATTTTTGTACGGGGCTATTCGATGGAGTGGAGCGACGTTAGGATTTTTCTGGCGGTGGTGCGTAGCGGATCGTTCGGTGAGGCGGCGCGGACCCTTGCTGTGAGCCATCCGACGGTGGGCCGCCGGATAAAAGCGCTCGAGGATGAGGCGGAGCAGGCGCTCTTCCGCAGAACCAGGGATGGACTGGTCCTCACGGACGCCGGGGATGCCGTGCTGACCTTGGCCGAATCGATGGAAGATGCCGCGCTGGCCATGGAGAGGCGCCTGGCGGGCAACCACGAGCGCCTTGAAGGCATCTTGCGGATATCTGCGTCAGAATGGTTTGCCGGCTATGTCCTCGCACCCGTCCTGGCCGAACTGACGGACCGCCATCCGGCCGTGGTGCCGGAGGTGATCGCAAGCTACCGCTTGTTGAACCTGTCGCGCCGTGAGGCCGATGTGGCATTTCGCATCGTTCCGTTCAGCGAGCCGGACATCGTCCAGCGCCGCCTGATGACGGTTTCCTACGGTCTGTACGGCTCAGCCGAAACCGCGTCGGCGATGCGGAACGATCCGGCTTCGGTGGGACTGATTCTGATGAATACCGCACAATCCCACTTTCCCGATGTCGCCTGGTTGCTTGACAGGTTCCCGCAGTCGCGGCGCGTCTTCACAAGCACGAGCCGGGCCGTCCAGGCACAGATGTGCCTGCGCGGAATGGGCATTGCGGTGTTGCCAAGGCCGCTGGGCGACGCAACGGCCGGATTGCAGCGTATCGACACGCCGGACCAGCCGCCAGGCAGGGACGTCTGGGTTGGCTACCACCATGACCTGCGGCATATGGACCGCCTGCGAGCGATGCTGGATATCGCCGACGTGATGCTGGCGCAGGGATCGGGCCGCTCACCAGCCGTGGATCAATAGGTTGGCGCCTCGCATTGGATAGGAGGCGCCATGGCAAGGGCAAGCGCGCCATTTCATTTTGCGCGGCGCCTTGACGTTGACCTGTGGCCAAATCAGGTTCGCTTTGGAAAACCCCTACAGGTCAAAGTCCGCCCACACCAGGTGATGGTCCGAGGCTTCATCACTTGTTTTCGTAACTGTGTCAAAGGGAGGCCATGAGTTGGGGTGAAAACTGCCGCGCCTTTCAATACCCGTCGCAACGAGCGCTGCGCGTAACTTCGGCGACATGATAAGGTAGTCGATTTTGGCTCCGGCCAGCCCGGTAGCATAGGTCCCGGGGCGGCCGGTGGGATAAGACGGGTGGTTTTGGACATCGGTGAACCCATGCTGCCATAGACTGGCGAAAAGCGGCTGATCTGGCGTATCGTTCAAATCGCCGCCAATGATCACGAATGGTGTTCTTTCGAGCCCGGCGACGGCGATTGCATGGGCTCGATCTGCCTGGGCCGCGCGCTTGGCTTTCATCGCATCGGTGTCTCCACCGCGCTTGGATTTGAAGTGATTGGGCAACACCAGGATGGTTCGCCCGTCAGGTAATTCCACAAGATATTCAGGGCAGTCGCGGGAAAATACGCGCGTGCCTCCGTCCCGCATATCGTCGACGTGGCTAGTAATCGTGCGGATCTTGAACCGGCTGAGAATGCCGACATCGATGCCGCGCTCGTCGTTTCCATCGATGACAATGTAGTGCGGGTAGCCGATACCAAATTGTGCCGCCAATACTTGTTCGTTGAAGCGGCCAAGAGTAGGTCGCGATTCGACTTCGACGCAAACCAAGATATCCGCGTTGGTTTCGGCGACGACGCGTCCGGTATTGTAGGTGGCAGCCCAAGTGACCTCGCCCATGCGCAGTTCGAACCAACCGGTCCATTCTGACCTGCCATTGGCGACGATGCTGACCACGCCGGTCTGCGAGCGCGAGAAGAGGCTGCCTCGAATCCGGTTCAACACAATGTACGTATTGGATGGGGCGTTCAGATTGCTGAAGTGGTAAATCTCGTCGAGTTCAATCAGTCGCGCTTTGTCGGTGGCGGTGTAGAGATTCCGGGCAACGATGTTGTTAAGCTCCTCATGGTGCTCGAGGGCCGATTTTCCAGAATTGCTTGCTTTATCGGAAAGTGCGAGAGGGCGTTGAAACAAGTTTTCCATATTGAAGCTGGCAATACGAACTCGCATGGCATTGCTCCTTGTTGTAGATACCCTACTCGGAAATGGCGGACCATCCACTACCCGTGACGTCTCCTGGTGTCGTGCTTTCCGCCTGGGTACCACTGCAGCGCGGTTCACTCCTCCGCGCGTATAGCGGAAACGAGGTTGCTCATTTTTCGTTGCGCCATACTGACGTGGCCATCGAGCAATTGCAGTATTTTCTGGTGGTTTGTGGTGGCAACGATTTTGTCCTCCCACGAGAAGTGATGGATGGCGTGGGCGGTATTCATTACTCGTAGCACAGTACCGTAAATGTCCAGTGGTTTTGTGCCATTGGACTGCAGGTCGCCCCAAGCGCCGGCCCGATCGAAGAAAATCATAGGCGTCAGTTTGCTACGGCTGTCGGCGTAATAATTTTCTTCGACGTCCTGCCAGATTTCGCGCAGTGTGCCGCCCCCGCCCTTGCCGTAAATCATGCCGGCACGGGACTCCCGCACCAGTTGGGATTCCCGGATGCTGTTTTGGAAATAGCAGGCGTAAGCGGTGGCGAAGGGCATGACTGGTTCACGTCCATATTGCCAAGTAGAGATCGCCAAGCTGGTACCAGGACTGGAGTCGAGCTCGGCGCGCAATTCGGCTGCATACCTGTACCAAGCATGCAGGCCTTCCTGGTCGCGCGGGGACAAGCGCTCGCCAGAACCGGCGGGCAGTAGCTCCACGTAGGGAATAACGTCTGCGGCACTTCCCGGGTTGATTGTTGCGAGACGCGCAAGGAGGCCTTCCCACGCCAGTGGGCTCAAGCCGCTGAAATAGGCGCCGACGTGCGCCGCTTCCATCAACCCGGGGCCGCCCCCGGTGACGATCAGGTAACCCTCGTTGGTCAAGAAGCGCGCGAGATCGGCGATGTCGCGGTATGCGATGCCGGAACGGGGGACCGAATGACCACCCATGACACCAACGATCTTCTGTGGGGCGCCGTCGCCATACAGATAGTCAAGTAACAGCGCATTGATGGCGGCATCGTGACTGCCGATCGCCGCTAATCCAGTTTCGTCTAGCCGTCCTGGCAAGGTGTATGGCTCGAATGCGAGATACTGTTCGAAGGTAAACGTGGCGGCAATCGAAGCCGGCTCGTCGGGCAGATAGCCACGCATCAGTTGTTCGCAAGTATAGAGCGCATTCGGCGCCGTTGTGATCGCTGACATCCTTTGTCTCCGCACTTTGCTGCTCTCGTTGAGGTCACCCAAGCTTGATAATTGGACACGTTCGCCGTCCGAACCAAGCACGCATTGGCCTGCAAAGCCGTCCAACGCCTACGTTGAAGCGCTCTCGAGCTCGATTCGCCATCTGGTCAACGTACCGACATCCTGGCTGGCGACATCGGCAACCCGCAAGACCCAGTTCCCCTGCATCGGCAAGCCCACCATGTTCGCGAGTTCGCCAGGCCGGTTCGAATCCAGCGAGAGCGACAGGTTATCAGTCGACCCGCCGAGCCTGTCGTGGATGACCGCGCGTCGTCCGGTCGGGGAAACAAGCTCCACGTGCAGGTCGCCGATGTAAGGGTGTTTGATCTGGATGACGGCAGTGATGCGACGCACGATCCCCGACGCCTGGATGTTGATCGCGCTGGACACACCTGCCGCCGCTGCATCCGGAATGGTCAGATTCGGCGACGCCTCGCCGACGGCGGTTTGCGATGCCTGGCTCTGCCCCCCGGTGAACTTGATCGTGTCGTCGGCGAGGACGATATTCGAGATGACCAGGCCGGAGTCCCTGCCGTCCCATTCGCGCGTATGCGGACGCGAGGTGCTCGACAGGGCGACGCCATCGACTGCGCCGAACAGGTCCGCTCCATCACCCTGATTGGCATTGTCTTCGAGGTCGCGCCGGCCGTCGGCCTGCAGCAGCGCGCATTGGTAATGGCTGGTCGCGGTTCCCTGTTGCAGTTCGTTCGAACCGAGGATGTCGCAGTGGTACACAGCCAGGCCGCTGGCCGGCAGTGCGCGGTCGAGTCCCATGCGGGTTCGGTTCTCGACGATGAAGTATTCCCCCGGGCGGCTTGTGCGATATTTCAACACCACGTCGTAGCCGCCCTGCACGGCTTGGTAGTCGCCGGGCTGGTTCAGGTCCACGGCCGTGTCGCACCAGCCAGCCAGATCGCGCAGGTAGGCGCACACTGGAGCCGGGCTGCGACCGTTGTCCAGATGGTTGCCGGCGCCCATCAGGCAGTAATAGCCGATGCCGGCGCTGTCGAGCGCGTCGTTATCGCGCTTGCCATAGTCGTACATGTCGGGAAAGCGGCACAGCAGGTGCCCGTTCTCATGGCAGAACGTGCCGATGGTCAGCTCGGACGAGTTCCGGCCCAGGCCCGTCAGCAGGTACAGATTGGTGCGCATGCTGCCGAAACTCAGGTCGATATAGGAATTGTGCGGCCACAGCTCGCCCTGGTACAGGCTCTGCCCGGCGTAGAGGATGTTGAGCGCGTCGACGATGCCTTCGTTGCGCGAATCGAACTGCGTGAGGTCGACGCCACTGGCAACGGCCAACTGCAGCGCTTCCTCGACCAGGAGGTGCTGCAGGTAATATTTGCGATCCTGACTCAGCTTGAACGGGCCGACGACCGTATTCGTATAGTCCAGCTTGCGGCTGGACACTTGCAGAAAATAGTCGCGTACTGAACAAATGTTCTTATTGGCGGTGTAGCCGGCGCTGTTGAGCATCAGGTCGACTTCGGCCGCGGCGATCGGGCTGGATACGTCGTTGAACTCGACGAGGATGGTCAGTCCGCGCACGGTGCCAATCGACAACTGCCGCCCTTCCAGTAATCCCTGGTTGGGCCCGAAGGTGCGTACGATCCGTTCAAACGCCATGCCGTTCGGATCGCGGTGGCTGATCTTGCGCTCTTCGCTCTTGGCCCTTTTCACGGTGGCCGACTCCTGCAGGTGGCGTACGATCCCGGCAGGCGCCGGCTGTTCGATCGGAACACCTGTCGAAACGAAGCGGTTGCCCGCCAGGTCAGCGTAGCAGTAATGCCCGGCCTGCTCGTCGTACAGCGCCGTAAAGCCCTCGCGGTTTTCGTACCGGGCGTAATGTTCGTCACCGAATACGCGCAACTGAACGTCCGGACCCTGCGCCTGCGGGAAATTCAATAGTTCACCAAAAATAGCACTCATCGCCATCTCCTTTTATCCCAACACCCTGATTAGATCGATGAATAGTGTGCAAGCTGGGATATTAAAGTCCCTGTCGCCTGTCGGCGTCCCGGAGCAGGGGGACAGCCGGGATGGCGGCCTCTACGTTCAGAGGGTTCGGTATCAGTGGCACTTCTCTGCGCAAAGGGACCGTGTGGGCCAGCCGCAAGTAGTCGTAATAATTCTCTCCGTAGTATTTTCTGCCGTCGAAATAGCCCTGCTTCAAACCTTTTGCCGGCACGTATTTGCCAGTGTTATAAAAAATCGCGACCGCCGCCGCTTCCATATCGGTCAATTGTGCCTTGCCTTGCAGGTTCAAGCGTATTAGTGCGGCTTTTAATTCTTCTAGGCATGCTTCCAAGGTATTCGTAAACGTCTCATACCGTTTTTGAAGAAAGTAATTCGGGATGGATTTGAAGAACTGAAGGTCTCGCTGGAACATGCCGAACCCATGACAGAATTTATCCGGCTTGGATGCGGCACCGGCGTAAGCCGGGATATATGCGGCCAATTCAACCAGTGCGGATCGGGCAATGTTGAACATTTCCTGCCCGCGAGGCGCGCTTATCAGTTCGCTTTTGTTTTTAGGAAACGCTTTCCGGCCACGATCCGCGTCCAAGGTGTCGCCAACGCACAATCTGAGTATCTCGGTTGCAGGCAGACCAGCCGCACGCAACGCCGGCCAGACTTCGCCGGTTTCCTGACACGCCAACGCAGCCAGCACGTCCAGACTGATGGGCGTTTCCGCTGTGGCTTTGGCGATATCCGCGTGAAATTCATTTTTGAACCATTCGATGTCGGAGGCGCTCGGCATGTCATGCTCCTGTTCATACGAACTGCAGATATCTCTTCAGGCGAGGGTGCCCTTATTTCGAAATGATGGCGGAGAGGCCCAAGTCGAAAAACATCGTCGCATTATTCGCGATAAACGGTCACCTAGCACAATCGATAGGATTTCGATTGTCGACAGCAGCGTAGATTAGTCCAATTGTCGCCGCTGATATTCAGTTCGTTTGTGGATCA
This sequence comes from Massilia sp., assembly GCA_045810485.1. Taxonomy (GTDB): domain Bacteria; phylum Pseudomonadota; class Gammaproteobacteria; order Burkholderiales; family Burkholderiaceae_D; genus Telluria. Next base: position 10,004 of record JBJMVU010000009.1, read on the forward strand.
GTTTGATTTCCGAGATGAAATTCAAATGCCAATGATGGAGGCTGAATATTGGAAATTGCGGTCGATTAAATAAAATTTCCGTTATTAATCAGATCGGTTTTAGCATACATTTTGAAGCGGCTGGTGGAAGAACTATTTCAAAAGAGATGCGATAACCCGACTGCCGGACTCACAGGGCTGCGCCTGTTCCTTGATGCCGAGGTACGGGGCTTGCACCTTGCTCTGCTCGTCGCTGGTCACGGTGCGCGGACGCCCGATGATTTCCATCGCTTCCTGCAGCAGGTCGTTGCCGTAACGGATCTCGTAATTCTGGTAGGGAACGATGTATTCGAGGGCATCCCATGTCAGCAGGGCATGCGCAATCAGGTTTTCATTCCGGACTTCGGTATGCGGGTAGTACAGGGCGGTATGCATTCGGGCCTCCGTTACGGGTTGCAAACGACCTGCAAGGGCCAGTTTGCCGATCCCTCATACAGTTTGATGAAATCGCCGAAGAAGACATCATGCCGCGCAGCGTGGGCTGGATCGATGTAAGACGTGATCGTCGCGCCCGAAGTTCCATCGCCATCCAGGCCGATCAAGACCAGTGCATGAATGTGGTTCTTGCCGGGATCGGCATCGACCGTGATCGACAACGGCCCGTGCTTGGCAAGGGGATCGAACCATCCATCGATTGTGTAGTTCGTACCCTGGAAGACTTTCAGTCCCAATGCCTTGTAAAGCTCCTGCTCGTCCGCCGCGCCGATGCCTTGTGGCGGCACTGCGAAGCTGGACTGGTAGATCGCGGTGAAGCGGGGCCCGGCCTGGGCGACGACCGCGTCGATCGACCGGTGTATGCCCAGCTTCCAGTTGACCAGCATCGTGGTGGTCGCTGCCCAGCAGGACATTGTCGAGGGCTGCTTGACCGGCGCGACGTCGTGGAGGATCTTCATTATGTGCCCCTGTTGAAAGGACGTGGTCAAGCGTCCGGCAGCGACTGCCAGCCCCCGCTCAGCTTGTCCGGCAACCAGCTACCGCCGACGGCGTTGATCTTCTGCAGCGCGAAATAGTGCTGCGGCGCCGGCGACAAATATTGGAAGGAGCGCCAGCGGTAGACGGCGCGTCGCCGCACCACGCCGTCGATCAGGTCGCGCGGGTCGACAATCTCGATGCCGTCGGGCTCCGGCGCGTTCGCGGACAGGTGCACGCCGGTTCGGGCGGGCGTGCCCGCTTCCACGTGCACCAGCGCGAAGGCGGACGCATTGGCGGGCAGGTTCGGATGCGCCACGACGTCCAGCAGCAGCGACACCAGTGCCGTGTCCTTCTGCGGGTCCGGCGCCGGCGTGTCGTAGGCGATCATCGTCAGCCGGAGCTGGTCGCCGGGCCGAAGCGAGGCAGTCTGCCCGGCGCCGGCGCGCAGGCTGCCGCAATCGATCGCCAGCGCGTGGAAGACCGGCATCGCGACGCCTGCGAGCGCGTCGAGGAAGAAGCCGTTGCCGCCGTCGGGTGTGGTGTTGCTCACGGTGTCGGCATCGCCCGCCATGAGAGGCGCCACCGGCTCCTGCGTGCGCAGGCGCTCGAGCAGGAGGTGAACGAATTTTTCGCCGTATTGGAGCTTGCCGTCCTTGACGTCGAACGGCTTGGGCGCCGCGCCGGGGAGCCTGGCGTGCAGTGCGAGCGCGACGTCGATGCGCTGCGAGGGCTGCATCTCGGACACGTCCGCCGCCAGTACGAATTCGTCGGCCGGCGCCAATGTCGACGCGGTCCGTTTCAGCTTGGCGATCCCGCCCAGGCGGTCGTTGAATTCAGGATCCTCGAAGCGGAAGAACAGCGGCTTCTCGCCCCCCGCGCCGTGGGCCGCGCCGGCGTACAGGTGAAAGCGCACCTGTCGCGTGAGGCCGTCGCCGGCGCAGGTCAGGTTCAGCTCGAGATCGACGTCGGCCAGCGCCGCCAGCGTCGCTAGGTCGTCGCGAGCCGGCACCTCGACGGTGTCGGCCGCGCGCGTGAAACCGTCGAGCCGCAAGGTCGGCGTCTTCCTGTCGATCGCCGCCACGCTCGCCTTGCCGGCATAGCGGCGGCTTCCCTGCACGAGGGCGACGCTGCGGATCGTCCAGGCCGCGTCGTCCGGCGCCGCGCCGAGCCAGCGGTCCACGTCGATGACGATCGCGCCATCGCTGGACTGGCCCGTGCCGACTGGGCATCCCGGCCGTGGGTCGTGTATGACGCGACCTTGTCGCATCTGCCTGAAATGTGTTGGATCGCGCGTGAAGTCCCGATGGCTTCCCGGCGCGTACGCACCGGCAGCTTGAGCACGATGGTGCAGGCATGCCGTGCGGGACTGGGCTTGGCACTGCTGCCCTGCATCCTCGACGGCGAGCCCGGATTGGTGAGGCTGGACGCCAGGGTCGAAGTGCGGCGCGAACTCTGGCTGGCGAGTCACCGCGACGCGGTAGGGACACGGCGTATTCGCGCCGTCGTCGACTGGCTGGCGACGCTATGCGCCGTCGACGGCGACCGTCTGTGTCGAGGTGCGGCCGATTCAGCCGAAAGCCGCTAGGCCGCGGCGCACCTCGGGCAAGGCGCCGACCCGCGCGAGCCACGCTGCAATGTGGGGCAGTGTCGCGATGTCCAGGCGTCGTGCGAGCGCCTCCGTGATGGTGAAACCAGCAATGTCCGCAATCGAAAAATTCGGGCCGGCGAGATAGGGAGCGTGCGTCAGTACCTGCTCGAGTGCGACAACGCCATCGATGGCTAAGCGCTCCAGGAGGGCGCGACCTTCCGCGGTGCCGAGGCGGAAGGCAGCATGGCTCGGGCCGATGATGTCGGTAACGACCTGAAAATAGCGCTCATACGCGCGTGCGCGCGCCGTTGCATCTCCTGGCAGGAGCGCCTGCGGCGCGCGCTCGGCGGCGAACAGCATGATCGCATTCGACTGCGTCAGCACGAACGCGGGCGCGGTGGCGCCGCCGGTCAGTACCGGCACCTTGCCCGACGGGTTGAGCGCCAGGTGGCGTTCGCTGCGCTGCTGGCCGGCTGCCAGGTCGATCCGGCGCACCGTGTAGGGAATGCCAGCCGCTTCCAGGGCGATTGCGGCACGCACGCAGTTTCCGGTGCGTGCCCCCACCAGCTCATGGACGACCGCCGGCGTATCCGCCGCCTTGCGCGTCATGATTCCCCGTCCCTCACGCATCGACATTTCCCGGAAAGCGTTTTGCCAGGAAGCGCAACAGCGGCTCCCGATCGTTTGCCTTGCCGCCGGCTCCCAGTAGTCAGTCTCGTCGCCGCAGGCTTCGGCCGATGGGAACGATCGAGCGGCACGGCTGACCGATCCGGCGAGTAAACGATCCTGGTCATGGTGATCCTTTTTCAATGATGAAAGCCGATCCTAGGCCCATGCCTGCGGAGCGTCTTGTACGGGTTTCGGGCAGATTGCCCCGATTTGCGGGCCGTGCGGCCCCGCGGCGACTTTTCGTTGACAGCGGCAATCCCCGCCGGATATTGTCTATCTACCGATAGATAAACAAGGAGTTTTCCATGAAACTGTATGAACGTCCCGGCTTTCCCAATCCCGCCCGCATCCGCATCGTGCTCGCCGAAAAGAAGCTCGACCAGGATATCGAGTACGTGAATGTCGACCTGATCGGCGCCGAACACAAGGCGCTGCCTTACCTGTCCAGGAATCCTCTCGGCGTGCTTCCGGCGCTGGAACTGGACGACGGCACGGTGCTGGCCGAATCGACCGCGATCACCGAATACCTCGACAACCTCGACGGCAATCCCGTGCTGACCGGCCGCACGGCGCGCGACAAGGGCGTGATCCACATGATGCAGCGCCGTGCCGAAAGCGAAGTGCTGGATGCGGTCGGCCACTACTTCCACCATGCGACAGGAGGTCTCGGCCCCGTGCTGCAGGCGTTCAAGAGTCCGGACTGGGCCGGCCGCAGGGAATGGGGCGAGCGTGAGGGCCGGCGCGCGCTGGCTGGCATGCGCTACTTCGATGAGGTGCTGGGCCGGACGTCGTTCGTCGCCGGTCCGACCTTCTCGATGGCCGACATCACGCTGCTGGCGGGCCTGTGGTTCGCCGGCGCAGCCGGTCTGGTCGTGCCGGAAGAGCTGGCGGCGCTAAAGGCATGGCAGGCGCGCGTGTCGGCGCTGCCGAGCGTGAAGCACCGCGGCGGCCAGGACTTCCTGCCCGAAGATCTGAAGCGCATGGGCTTCTGATGCCCGTACATCCTGATCAACATCCGAGCAAAGGTTACAGCATCATGCAAGCAAGCATTCTTCTCTCAGGGCGCCGTTCGATCGGCGCCGCCGTCTTCCTCGCCGCTGCCGGCTGGTTCGCGGCATCGGCTCCGCCGCCGGCGCTCGCTGCCGGCGCGGCGCGCGGCACCGACGCCAAGTACACCCATGTCAGCGCGCCGACACGCTACATCGACGTCGATGGCGCACGGCTGGCGTACCGCCGCTTCGGCAAGCCGGGCGGCGTGCCGCTGATCC
>JBJMVU010000010.1:0-8376 GCA_045810485.1 Massilia sp.
GGCCGGGGCAGGTGCGGCTGCAGCAGCGGGACGCGCCGGCGCCGCCTGCGGCATCGTGCGCGCCAGCGCGGCGGGTGCCGGCGACGCGGCCTGCTCGGCGCCGCCCTGTCCGGGGCGGAACGCCAGCATGCGCAGCAGGGTCATCGTGAAGCCCGCGTACTCGTCCGGCGCGAGGCCGATCTCGTTGCGGCCGATCACGGCGATCTGGTAATACAGCTGCACTTCCTGCGGATCGAATTGCGTCGCGAGGCGCTGGATGTCGGCCAGTTCCGGCAGGTCGTCCGGCAGCGCGGCCGGCACGGTCTGCGCCAGCGCGATCCGGTGCAGCAAGGTGCCGAGGTCCTGCAGCGCGCCGTTGTACGACAGGCTGCGGCTGGCCATCTCGTCCGCGACGGCCATCAGGTCGGCGCCGTCCTCGTTGGCGAGCGCATCGAGCAGGCGGACCAGGTAGGACTGGTCGAGCGCGCCCAGCATGCCCTGCACGGCGTCGAGCGTGACGGAGCCGGCCGCATAGGCGATGGCCTGGTCGGTCAGCGACAGCGCGTCGCGCATCGAACCGTGCGCGCCCTGCGCGAGCAGGCGCAGCGCGGGCTGCTCGAAGGTCACGCCTTCCTGGCCGAGGATATTCTCCAGGTGGCCCACGATATGACCGGGCGGCATCTGCTTCAGGTTGAACTGCAGGCAGCGCGACAGCACGGTCACGGGAATCTTTTGCGGGTCCGTCGTCGCGAGGATGAATTTCACGTGCTCGGGCGGCTCTTCCAGCGTCTTCAGCATGGCGTTGAAGGCGTGGTTCGTGAGCATGTGCACCTCGTCGATCATATAGACCTTGAAGCGCGCATTGCTCGGCGCGTAGACCGCCTGCTCCAGCAGCTGGGCCATCTCGTCGACGCCGCGGTTCGACGCCGCGTCCATCTCGACGTAGTCTACGAAGCGGCCGGCATCGATCGCGCGGCACGGTTCGCACTGGCCGCACGGCTCGGCCGTGATCGAGCCATTGCCGTCCGGCCCGACGCAGTTGAGCGACTTGGCCAGGATGCGCGACAGCGTGGTCTTGCCCACCCCGCGCGTGCCGGTGAACAGATAGGCGTGGTGCAGCCGTCCCGTGCGCAGGGCGTGCGTCAGGGCACGGACGACGTGCTCCTGGCCGACCAGCGTTTCGAAGTTCCGGGGACGGTATTTGCGGGCGAGGACTTGATAGGACATACCGGGATTTTACCGTAGACCGGGCCGGGCGCGGCAACATTAGACGCTCGTCGGGAATTCCCCTACACTGATATTTTTCTTTCAATTAGGAAAAATGAAAAACTCACTGCGCATACCGCTGCTTATTACTTCCCTGCTCACTTCCCTGCTGCTCGCCCTGCCTGGCCATGCCGCCGAACGCGAATGGCTTCCGTACCGCAAGCTCGTCGACGTCATCAAACTGGACAAGTTCGACGCCCTGCCCCCGGCCGAACGCGACAAGGTCATCCTGTACGCCAAGCTGGTGCCGGTGAACAAGGCGCTCTCGCCGGCGGATGCGGGCCTCGTCGTCGTGGACGGCGCCAGCCGCACCCCGCTGCCGCTCGATGCCGGCGGACGCGCGCGCATGGCGCTGAACCCGCAGTGGATGGCGCACGATGCGCAGATCTGGACGAGCCTGCCCAAGGGCGAAAAGATGCGCATGGGGTTCGACCTCGGCGCCGTCCTGCCCGAGACGACGCAGTGGCGCTACGCAACGGTGATGGGCGCGATTCCGCAGACCAATGCCGCGATCGGCAAGGTGGCCGGCGCGCTGAGCCTGTTCGTGCCCACGATGAAATCGGTGATCTTCAAGTTCGACAAGCCGGCCCAGCTGACCATCAAGACGGCCGGCGGCGACAAGCGCTATGCCAGCGACGCGAAGAACCATGTCAGGCTCAAGCTCGACGAGGACATGCTGAAGGAAAACCCGCTGGTGGAGGTGTCGATGCGCCCGCTCGAAGCGGAGATCGATGAATGAGCGATGAATGAAAATAGTAGGCGAGCCTGATCTGCGGCACTTGCGGTGAACGGCTTTGGCTGCTTCGTTCCCGACCTGACCAGGTAAACCATGCCACAATGCGCAGGGGCCCGCCAGCTCGCATTATAACCGTTTCGGCAGATGCCGGCAAACCATGACTTGGATGCGCTGCGCATACCTATATAGAGTGCGCGCGCATCCATCTGCATCAAGCGAGCGTCACAACCCGAGCTGCTGCCAGATCCCGTCCACGCGCGCCTTCACTTCCGGCGTCATGACGATGGGCGTGCCCCACTCCCGGTTCGTCTCACCCGGCCATTTATTTGTGGCATCGATACCCATCTTGCTACCCAGGCCGCTGATCGGCGACGCGAAGTCGAGGTAGTCGATCGGCGTATTGTCGACCAGGACCGTGTCGCGGGTCGGGTCCACGCGGGTCGTGATGGCCCAGATCACTTCCTTCCAGTCGCGCACGTCGACGTCCTCGTCCACGACGACGATGAACTTCGTATACATGAACTGGCGCAGGAAGCTCCACACGCCGAACATCACGCGCTTGGCATGGCCGGCATACTGCTTCTTTATCTGCACGACGGCCATGCGGTAGCTGCAGCCCTCCGGCGGCAGATAGAAATCCGTGATCTCCGTAAACTGTTTCTGCAGCAGGGGCACGAACACTTCGTTCAGCGCCACGCCCAGCACGGCCGGCTCGTCGGGCGGCTTGCCCGTGTAGGTCGAGTGGTAGATCGGGTCGCGCCGCATCGTGATGCGGTCGATCGTGAACACGGGGAACCAGTCCTGCTCGTTGTAATAGCCGGTGTGGTCGCCGTACGGCCCCTCGAGCGCATGCTCGAAGCCGGACGGGTGGCTCTCGTCCGGATAGATATGGCCTTCGAGCACGATCTCGGCCGACGCCGGCACGCGCAGCTCGCTGCCGATCGCCTTCGTCAGTACGGTCCGCTGGCCGCGCAGCAGGCCGGCGAACTGGTATTCGGACAGCGTGTCCGGCACGGGCGTCACCGCGCCCAGGATCGTGGCCGGGTCGGCGCCCAGCGCCACCGCCACCGGATACGGCTTGCCCGGATTCGCGATGCAGTGTTCGCGGAAATCAAGCGCCCCGCCGCGGTGTGCGAGCCAGCGCATGATGACCTTGTTCGGCCCCAACACCTGCTGGCGATAGATGCCCAGGTTCTGGCGCTTCTTGTTCGGCCCCTTCGTGATCACGAGACCCCACGTGATCAGCGGCGCGATGTCGCCCGGCCAGCAATGCTGGATCGGCAGGCGGGCCAGGTCGACGTCGGCGCCTTCCCATACGATTTCCTGGCATGGGGCGCCCTTCACTTCCTTCGGCGCCATGTCCCACACGGCCTTGACGAGCGAACCGAGGTCCATGATGTCCCTGAAACCCCTGGGCGGCTCCGGTTCCTTCAGGCGCGCCAGCACGTGACCGATCTTGCGCAACTCGCCGACATCGTCCGCCCCCATGCCCAGCGCCACGCGCTGCGGCGTGCCGAACAGGTTGGCCAGCACGGGGATCGGATAGCGCTTGCCGGCCGCATCCACCGGGTTGTCGAACAGCAGCGCGGGCCCGCCGGCGCGTAAAATCCGGTCGCACACCTCCGTCATTTCAAGATTTGGTGAAATAGGCGCGGATACGCGCTTGAAGTCACCTTTTTCTTGCAACTTAGCAATAAAATCCCGCAGATCAGAATAGTTCATTGAATTTTTAATTCTTTTTTACATCTTTTGAGGTGTGCTAACAATCGCCGGCAAGTGGTTGATTTGCCAAAGAATTGATGAGCGCCTGTACGTTCTTTAGATCTAAAAGTAATAGAACGATTGAGTGCTAGTATTGACTTGATATAAACGAGCTTCTACAATCCGCCGTATCAAGTGAGGCAGGCCCGTCCAAGACGTGATTCTAGCCGGTCTCATTCTTTCACGGGGTCGGGGCCCCAGCGACATTTTAGGAGTGTTTTCACTGGGCGTCTGCCCAACCAACCCCGAGACAGTTGTTAGCTACTGGGCACCTCCACTGCAGCGCTGCCCAGCTGAAGCAAGCAATGACGGCGTTCCTCGACCGCTACAGGCGGCGACGGACGGTTTTCTGATGCACGGCATTAGTACGCTCGAACGCTGCGCCCATGCGCGGTGACGGGATGGCTTTTTCCGCGACAAAGGAGAGACGATGATCCATCGCTTCATCGGCACGAGCGCAAGGCTCGTCCAACACATGGCCAGCCAGCCAGTCACGTGGTCTTCCGTGATCAAAGCGGCACGTGGTGTATTGACCACCGCACAACATACCCTGACCGTTTTCGGTCTTTCCGCAGTAGCAATGATTGCCCTGCTGTACAGCCGCCCCGACTTTGCAAAACGGGTGTCGGATTTCCTGAGCCCGCAACACGCCGTGCCGGCGCAGCTCGCCACCGCCAATCCCGCGGTCCAGCGCGTCGCGGCACGCGGCGCTGAAGCCGTCGAGATCGCCAACAGCGACGACAAGGCGAGCCGCCCCACCCGTCAGCAGAAGTACGTGACGGACTGGCTGTCGCGCCGTTACCGCGTGGCCGGCGACGCCGCCAACATGCTCGTCTCGACCGCCTACAGCACGGCGCACGAGATCAAGCTGGACCCGCTGCTGATCCTGGCCGTAATGGCCATCGAATCGGGCCTGAATCCGTTCGCGGAAAGCCCGATGGGCGCGCAGGGCCTGATGCAGGTGATGTCCAAGGTCCACAGCGACAAGTTCGAGGAAGTCGGCGGCTCGCAGGCCGCCCTGAATCCGGTGGCCAACATCCGTGTCGGCGCCCTGATCCTGAAGGATTACGTGAACCGCACGGGCTCCGTCGAAGGCGGCCTCAAGAGCTACGTCGGCGCCGGCGCGGCCGACGACGACTCCGGCTACGGCTCCAAGGTCCTGACCGAATACAAGCGCCTGAAACAGGTCGCGAGCGGCAAGAACGTCCCGATTTATTTCCCGCCGGCGTCGGCGCCGGTCCCGGCCACCACGCTGGCCCAGAAATCGGCCGCCGCGCCCGCCAAGCCCGACACCGCGTCGGTCGACACGGCCCACGGCGGCAACCAGACCGGCGAGACCGTCGCCGGACTCTGAGTCCACGCCCCTACACTCCTTTCCTGGTCGAAAGCCACCGTCGGCGCGAGCTGCGGTGGCTTTCATTTTTCCACGCCAAATTCGACGTCAAATTCGGGGGCAGAGCACTTTTTAGAGCACGATCCTTGAAGCAAGATATGCGCACCGGCCAGCATATCCCTTACGCCGCGATCTTCGCGCCTGGTTAACGCCTTGCGCTAACCTTGGCGACTGGTTTGCCATCGAAACATTTATCCATAATGTGCTCTGACCCCGAATTTGCTTGTCGGGCGAGTAGAGGACTTTCACCTCCAAGTACGTGCGCCCTGCCGGGCGCACACAATAAAAAAGCCGCCTGGTTTCCCAGGCGGCTTTCTCTCTGTATATATGTAGCAGGTAACGATCAGCGTCGCGCGTCCGCCGTCACCTCATCCGCGCGCAGCTCGCCGGCCAGGCGGTCGAGCACGCCGTTTACATACTTGTGGCCGTCGATACCGCCGAACGACTTGGCCAGTTCCACGGCTTCGTTGATCACGACGCGGTACGGAATCTCGATCTGGTTCTTCAGCTCGTACGCGCCGAGCAGCAGCACGGCGTGTTCGATCGGCGACAGTTCCGCGATCGGACGGTCGACGGTCGGGGCGATCACCTCGCGCAGCTCGACCGACTGGGCGATCGCGCCGTGCAGCAGTTCCGTGAAATACTCGCTGTCGGCCTTGTCGAAGCCGTGCGCAGTGCGGATGTTGGTCACGACCGTGGCGGCCGGCTCATTGTTCAGCAGCCATTGATACAGCCCTTGAAGCGCGAACTCGCGCGCGCGGTGGCGCGGGGTGCGGTTCTTGATGGGGTTGGCGTGCGATGTCTTGTCAGTCATGGTTGTACTCGATTTACTCTTCTTCGGCCTGCAGTTCTTCCAGGCCCAGCAGCAGATTGGCCATCTCGACCGCGACACGCGCCGCGTCCGTGCCCTTCTCGGCCATGCGGGCTTCCGCCTGCTCGTCGTTCTCGGTGGTCAGCACGGCGTTGGCGATCGGCATGCCGTAGTCCAGGCCGATGCGGGTGATGCCGGCGCCCGACTCGTTCGACACCAGCTCGAAGTGGTAGGTTTCGCCGCGGATGACGGCGCCCAGCGCGATCAGCGAGTCGAACTGCTGCGTCTCGGCCATCTTTTGCAGGGCCAGCGGGATTTCCAGCGCGCCCGGGACGGTCACGTGCAGGATGTCCTCGTCGGCCACGCCGAGATGTTTCAGTTCTGCCAGGCAAGCCGACAGCAGGCCATGGCCGACATCGGCATTGAAACGTGCCTGCACGATACCGATGCGCAGGCCTTCACCTGCCAGATTGCTTTCAAAAGTTCCTACCGTCATGGCTGTGCCTTCTCTTGTTTCGTAAATTAATAAGTCAATGGTACCGCGTTATGCCGACCAATTACGCGTTCACCTCGCAGCCGGGCTTGGCCAGGTAGCCGGTGACCTCGAGGTCGAAACCGACCATCGACGGCATCTTGCGCGGATTGGCCAGCAGCTTCATCTTGCGCACGCCGAGCTGGCGCAGGATCTGCGCGCCGATACCGTACGTGCGCAGGTCCAGGTTGGCCGCGCGGCCGACCGGACGTACCGGCTTGTCCTCGAACTGGGCGAACAGTTCGCCGGCCGTCTCCGCGCAGTCGAGCAGGACGATGACGCCGGCTTCCGCCTGCTGCACGGCCTGCATCGCGGTCGCGAGATTCCACGAGTGCGACGTCGAGGCGCTGTCCAGCACGTCGATGATGGAGACCGGCTGGTGCACGCGCACGAGCGTCTCGCGGTCTTCCTCCGGGTTGCCGCGAACGAGCGCCAGGTGCGCCGAGCCGCTCGGCTTGTCGCGGAAGGCGACGAGCTTGAACTCGCCGTGCACGGTGGCCAGCGAGCGCTCCGCCACGCGCTCGACGAGCGTTTCGTTCTGGCTGCGGTAATGGATCAGGTCGGCGATGGTGCCGATCTTGAGGTTGTGCTCCTGCGCGAATTCGAGCAGGTCCGGCAGGCGCGCCATCGTGCCGTCTTCCTTGATGATCTCGCAGATGACGGACGCCGGGGTCAGGCCCGCCATTTCCGTCAGGTCGCAGCCGGCCTCCGTGTGGCCGGCGCGCATCAGCACGCCGCCCTTGACGGCGCGCAGCGGGAAGATGTGGCCCGGCTGGACGAGGTCTTCCGGCTTCGCATCCTTCGCCACCGCCACCTGGATGGTGCGGGCGCGGTCGGCCGCCGAAATGCCGGTCGTGACGCCCTCGGCCGCCTCGATCGAGACGGTGAAGTTGGTGCCGAACGACGTGCCGTTACGGGTCGTCATCATCGGCAGTTCGAGGCGGTCGCAGATCTCCTCGGACAGGGTCAGGCAGACGAGGCCGCGCGCGTGGCGGATCATGAAGTTGATGGCTTCGGGGGTGACGAACTCGGCGGCGAGCACCAGGTCGCCTTCGTTCTCGCGGTCTTCCTCGTCGACCAAAATGACCATGCGCCCGGCGCGCAGTTCGTCAACGATTTCCTGGGTGGTGGAGATGGGCATGTGAATTCCTCGAATTACGGACCGGCTGGTGCGGAAATCCGCTATTTTAAAGGATTTGCCGGTCCTCGACCGTATCCCCGCCGGCCGCCGCGCACTCTAGAGTCCCGCTACCACTGATGCCCCATCGTTTCGTTGCATAATGACAACGACCCGCGTTGTCCCGCCTGCGTTACATCATGCTCATTTACAAGTGAGGCTTAAGTCGGGCAAGGTAGAATGATTTTTTCCGTGCTGAGGACGTCGTCGCATGCTCATCCGTATCGCCCGCATCTCTTTCCTCGTCGCCGCCCTGCTCGTGCAGGGCCTGGCGCCGGGCGCGTCGCTGAAGCTCGACGATCCGCTGCCGGTGGGGGCCCAGGTCAAGGTCGGCAAGCTCGACAATGGCCTGACCTACTACATCCAGCGCAACCGCATGCCCGAGCACAAGCTGGAACTGCGCCTCGTCGTCAAGGCCGGCTCGATCCTCGAGGACGCGGACCAGCAGGGCCTGGCCCACTTCACCGAGCACATGGCGTTCAACGGCTCGCGCCATTTCAAGAAGCACGAGCTCGTCTCGTACCTGCAATCGATCGGCGTGAAGTTCGGCGCCGACCTGAACGCCTACACGTCGTTCGACGAGACCGTCTACATCCTGCCTGTGCCGTCCGACCGCAAGGACGACCTCGACAAGGCCTTCCTCGTGCTGGAGGACTGGGCCCACGGTCTCACGCTGACGGACGCCAACATCGACAAGGAACGCGACATCGTTCTCGAGGAA
>JBJMVU010000011.1:0-31774 GCA_045810485.1 Massilia sp.
AGCGCGCAGCCGCCGAACGCGAAGATCACCGCGTTCGTGTGCAGCGGCCGCAGGCGGCCGTACGTGAGCCACGGGATATCGAAGTTCAATGCCGGCCAGGCGAGCTGCGCGGCAATCCACACGCCCGCGAGCATGCCGATCACGCCCCAGGCGACAGTTGCGATGGCAAACTGGCGCACGATCTTGTAGTTATAGTTTAGACTGCTGTCCAAGATGCTCTCCTGAAAGGATTCATTGATCACTTTCAGCAGAGTAGATTTCCGCACCTTAAAAATCCTTGATGTGAATCAAAAAGTCCAGATTGGGTCAAAGGAAGAAGCCTGCCTCTTCCTCGATGTTGCTGAAAGCGGACTGGCGTTACGAAAGGACGATATGAGGTGCGTCACATGACGCGCGATGGTCCGCCACACTGACCGAAGCTGTTGACAACGAAGAGGACGATGACCATGCCGCCAATTTCAGCTGAACTACACGAGGAACTCGGCCAGCGCCTGCGCAAGGCCCGCGCAGATGCGCTGGCCGCCGTGCATGCGCGCACGGATGGCGATACGGACGACCGGCCGGCCATTTCGCCGAATGCCCACATGGGGCAGAACGACGACGCGCCCGCCGGCGAAATGCTCAGCCATAACGAGGAGCACCTGGCCGAGCACGAAACGAATCTGCTGCACGAGATCGACGCCGCGCTCGGCCGCCTGGAATCGGGCGCGATCGGCGTCTGCGAATCGTGCGGGCGCGAGATTGCGGAAGCGCGGCTGCTCGCGACGCCGACCGTGCACACGTGCATCGCGTGCCAGGAGCGGATCGAGAAGGAACAGCGCACGGGACGTGGACCGACCATGTAATCACCGTCGCCCCCGCGAAACACCGTCGACCCCGCGAAATACCGTCGCCCCCGCGAAACACCGTCGACCCCGCGAAATACCGTCGCCCCCGCGAAATACCGTCGACCCCGCGAAATACCGTCGCCCCCGCGAAAGCGGGGGCCCATACCGAGCCTCCGAAGCCAGGCTCCAAAGTGCCCCGCATCGAACGTACCGATTTCTGTTCGTCAGCATGGGTTCCCTTTCGCGGGAACGACGGCACGAGTCAATCGTCGTCGTTGAGAATGCGGAGCGCCGGCCCTTCGAGATCGTCGAACTGCCCGCTGTCCGCCGCGCCGAAAAAGATCCATACCGCGAACGCGACGAGCATCACGCTGAGCGGCACCAGCAGGTACAGGGCTTCCATCTTCATTCTCTCCTCAACCGCGCCGCGTTGAGCACCACCAGCGCCGAACTCGCGGCCATGCCCACGCCCGACAGCCACGGATTCAGCAGGCCGCTCGCGGCCGCGGGAATCGCCGCCACGTTGTACAGCATCGCCCAGCCCAGGTTCTGGCGGATCACGCGCAGGGTGGCCGTTGCCGTGTCCAGCGCGGCCGCCAGCGGGCGCAGGCCTTCGCCCAGCAGCACGCAGTCGGCGTGCAGTTGCGCCAGTTGCGCGCCCTGGCCCATCGCGAACGACACATCGGCGCCCGAGAGCACGGCCGCGTCGTTGATGCCGTCGCCGACCATTGCCACGACGGCGCCCTCGCGCTGCAGGCCGCGCACGACGGACAGTTTATCTTCGGGCAGCTGGCGCCCCAGCGCGTGCGCAATGCCGAGCTGCATGGCGACGTCCTGCGCGGCCTCGTCGTCGTCGCCGGACAGCAGCACGACCGTCTTGCCGGCTGTACGCAAGCCGGCGACGACGTCGCGCGCCTCCGGCCGTATGTCGTCGACGAGTTCGAAGCGCGCGACCCAGCCGGACGTGGTGCCGAGCCACACGGCCGTAACCCCACCGGGCTGGCCGCCCGGCACGGCGCCGCACCCGACGCCCGCCACGAACGCGGCGTTGCCGAGCCGGTAGCGGCGACCGCCGATCTCGCCTTCCACACCCTTGCCCACGACCTGGTTCACCATGCCGGCCACCAGCGCGGCCGGCCCGGCCGCGTCGCGGATCGCCTGCGCCAGCGGGTGCGCGCTGCCCGCTTCCAGCGCGACGGCCAGCTGCAGCGCCATGCGCCGGCTCGTGCCGCCGAACGTCACCGTCTGGCGCAGCACGGGGTGGCCGTAGGTCAGCGTGCCGGTCTTGTCGAACACGACGTGCGTCGCGCGCCCCAGCGTTTCCAGTACGTGCGGCTTGACGGCCAGCGCCCCGCGCCGCAGCAGGCGGTCGGTGGCGGCGGCCAGCGCCGTCGGCGTCGCCAGCGAGAGCGCGCACGGGCACGACACGACGAGCACCGCGATCGCCGCCGGCCACGCCCGCGCCGGATCGACGAGGTACCAGCCCGCGCACACGACGACGGTCAGCACCAGCAGCGCCACCACGAACCACGCGCCCACGCGGTCGGCCCACAGCGCCAGCGCGGGCTTGTCCTGGCCGGCGCGCTCGACGAGGCGGACCAGCAGCGCCAGCGTGCTGTCGCGCGCACTGCTCGTCACGCGCACGACGATCGCCTGCGCCACGTTGACGGCGCCGCCGGGCAGTTGCGCGCCCGGCCCCAGCGCGCGCGTGCGGCTTTCGCCCGTCAGCAGCGCGAGGTCGACTTCCGTCTCGCCTTCCACGATGACGCCGTCGGCCGGCACGGCCTGGCCCGGCGGCACCAGCACGACGTCGCCCGGCGCGAGCACCCCGGCGGCGACGGTTTCCGTCGCGCGCGCATCCGGATAGCGATCGAACCGCAGCGCCGTCGCGGGCGCGGCGCCCCGCAGGCCGTCGAGCGCGCGCGCGGCGCGCCGGCGCGCGTCCAGCTCCAGGTAGCGGCTGCCCAGCAGCAGGAACACGAACATCGTGATCGAATCGAAGTACACGTCGCCATGGCCGCGCACGACCGCCCCCACGCTGGCGGCGGAGGCGGCCACGATGCCCAGCGCCACCGGCACGTCCATGCCGGCCACGCCGCGCCGCAAGTCCATCCACGCGCCGCGCAGGAAGGGCCACGACGAGTAGGTAACGGCCGGCACGGTCAGCAGCAGCGCCGCCCAATGCATCAGCGCGCGCATGTCGGCGTCCATCGTGCCGTCGGTGGCGAGATAGACGGGCACCGCATACATCATCACCTGCATCATCGCCAGGCCCGCCACGAACAGGCGGCGGAACAGCGTCTTGCGCTCCCGTTCGAGGCGGGCCGCCTGGCGCTGCGCATCCAGCGGATACGCGGTGTAGCCGATCGCGCGCAGTGCCGCGATGATGTCGCTGGCCTTCGCCACGGCCGGGTCGCGGCGCACGCGCAGGCGCTCCGTGGCCACGTTCAGCAGCGCGTCCGCCACGCCGGGCAGCGCGCCCACGCGGCGTTCGATCAGCCACACGCACGCGGCGCAGCGGATGCCCTCCACCGTGAACACGGCGTCGCCGGCATCCAGCGCGGCGTCGTACGCGCGCAGGGTGGCCAGGTCGACGCCATCCTCGATGCGCGCGGCGAATGCGGTGCGGTTGCCGTAATAGTCCGCCAGGCCGGCGTCGGCGATGGCTTGCGCTGCCGCGGCGCAGCCGGGGCAGCACATGGTACGGGTTGCCCCGTCGACGACGGCCGACCATGGGCTCGCGGCCGTCGCCGGCTGGCCGCAGTGCCAGCATGCGGCGGCGTCGAGTACGGCCGCGCTCATGCGCCGGCTCCCGGCGCGACGCAGATCTGCTGTATCCAGCCATGCGGCAGGCCGCCGGCCGCGCGCGCGAGGCCCAGCAGGCCGAAGCCCAGCACGAGGACGCCGCACGCGCGCCGCACGGGCGGGCGCGCGATCCAGCCGCGCAGGCGCGTACCCAGCAGGCCCAGGCCGACCAGCATCGGCAACGTGCCGAGGCCGAACGCCAGCATCACGAGCGCGCCGTGCAGCGCGGAACCGCTCAGCATCGCCGTGACGAGGACGCTGTAGACCATCCCGCACGGCAGCCAGCCCCACAGACCGCCCGCGACGAACATGCGCGCGGGCCGGTCCAGCGGGCCGACTTTTTTCAGGAGCGGCTGCACGCCGCGCCACACGAAGCGGCCGCCCTGCTCCAGCCGCGCGAGGCCGCGCCACGCATCCATCAGGTACAGGCCAAGCGCGGCCAGCATCAGGTTCGCGAGCCAGTACGCGCCTGCCTGCAGCGCGGGAAGCTGCGCGAGCGCCTGCGCGCCTTGCGCCAGTCCGCCGGCCAATGCGCCGGCCACCATATAACTGCCGATGCGTCCCGTGTTGTAGGCGAAGACGTTGGCGACCGGCGCCCGCCTGGCGACCACACGCACGGGCACGACCCGACCGACGGAAGGCGCCACCGACAGCGCGCCCACGATCCCGCCACACATGCCGGCGCAGTGGACGCTGCCCAGCAAACCGACGA
This sequence comes from Massilia sp., assembly GCA_045810485.1. Taxonomy (GTDB): domain Bacteria; phylum Pseudomonadota; class Gammaproteobacteria; order Burkholderiales; family Burkholderiaceae_D; genus Telluria. The sequence continues at coordinate 4,345 of JBJMVU010000011.1, forward strand.
CAAATACAGGGATCAGCGCAACGTTCATTGCCGTCACAAGGTCTTCGAATGCGTGGCCGGTCCGCGCGCGGCCAGGTAGCGGTCGAACACCATGCACACGTTGCGGATCAGCAGGCGGCCCTTCAGGGTGACGCTGATCCAGTCCGGCGCGAGTTCGACGAGGCCGTCGCGTTCCAGCTCCGCCAGCTGCGCCATCTCGCGCGCGAAGTAGGTGTCGAACACGATCGGGAACGCGAGTTCGATGGCGGCGATGGACAGCTCGAACTGGCACATCAGCTTCTGGATCACGCTGCGGCGCAGCGCGTCGTCCAGCGACAGCCGCGCGCCGCGCGCCACCGGCAGTTCGTTGCGGTCGAGCGCATCGTAATAGGCGTCCAGCGTCTTGACGTTCTGGCTGTACGTGGCGCCGACCGCGCCGATCGCCGACACGCCGCATGCAACGAGGTCCGTATCGGCATGCGTCGAATAGCCCTGGAAGTTGCGGTGCAAGCGGCCCTGCCGCTGCGCGACGGCGAGGTCGTCGTCCGGCTTCGCGAAATGGTCCATGCCGATGTAAACATAGCCCGCGGCCGTCAGGCGCTCGATGCACAGCTGGAGCATGCGCAGCTTCGCGTCGCTGTCCGGCATGTCCGCTTCATCGATGCGGCGCTGCGGCTTGAACAGGTGCGGCAGGTGCGCGTAGTGGTACACGGCGATGCGGTCCGGCGCCGCGGCTATCACTTTATCGAGCGTGACGCGCATCGTGTCCGGCGTCTGCTTCGGCAGGCCGTAGATCAGGTCGATGCTGACGGAGCGGAAGCCGGCCTCCCGCGCGGCGGCGATGATGGCGCGCGTCCCGGCCTCGGGCTGGATGCGGTTGACGGCGCGCTGCACGTCCGGATCGAAGTCCTGCACGCCGAGGCTGATGCGGTTGAAACCCTGGCGCCGCAGGCTGTGCACGCGCTCGGCCGACACGGTGCGCGGGTCGATCTCGATGGAATATTCGCCGATGGCGTCCGGCGCGAAGCGGAAGCAGCGGCGCAGGTGCGCCATCAGGTCTTCCATCTGCGCATCGGACAGGTAAGTCGGCGTGCCGCCGCCGAGGTGCAGCTGCGAGACCTCGTTGATGCCGGCGAACAGCCGTCCCTGCATCTCGGCTTCGCGCTTCAGGTAGCCGAGGTAGGTCGCGGCCTTGTCGCGGTTCTTCGTGACGATCTTGTTGCAGGCGCAGTAGTAGCAGACGGTGTCGCAGAACGGAATATGCAGGTACAGCGACAGCGGCTTGCCGCCGCCGCGCGTGCGCAGGTCGGCGACCGCATGGAGGAAATCGCGGTAGCCGAACGATTCCGTGAAGCGGTCCGCCGTCGGGTACGACGTGTAGCGGGGGCCGTTGCGGCTGAGCCGGGCGATCAGGCCGGCGTCGAACTCGACGACGGGCTGGAACGCGGGGTGCGCCCGAGGGGCGCTGGTTGCGGGGACTGCATCGAACATCTGGAGAACTCCTGGCCGGCGGCGTGGAACATACAGGATGAGTCTATTGAGGCGGGTCCGCAAAATCCTTGACTTGCATCAAAAATCGCCGAACCCAGCGTGTTACGTCGCGTTACGCGTGGGCGGAGGGCCGCCCACCCTACGTTGCCTCGCAGTAGGGTGGGCATTTGAGGCCGGGGGGGATTGATGCCGGGGGGGATTGATGCCGGGGGCATCAATCCAATAAAACGTGCCCACGCGTGACGTTGGCACCAGTGGGGTGGGCATTTGAGGCCGGAGGCCTCAAATGAAACGTGCCACGCGTCATGCTTACCTTCCGAGCTTAAAGACCGACAGCACCTGCTCCAGATGCGCCACCTGTTCCGCCACGCTGGTGGACGCCGCGGCCGATTCCTCGACGAGGCCCGCGTTCTCGCGCGTGATGCCGTCGAGTTCGGCCATCGCCGCATTCACTTCCGCGATGCCCTCGTTCTGCGCCCGCGACGCCACCGTGATGTCGCCCATGATGGCGGCGGCATCCTGCACGGCGCCCACGACCTGGCGCATCGTCCGGCCCGCCGCGTCGACGAGCTCGTTGCCCTGCCCGACCTGCTGCACGGAAGCCTCGATCAGCGTCTTGATTTCCTTCGCCGCGCCCGCCGACCGCTGGGCCAGGCTGCGCACCTCGCCCGCCACGACGGCGAAACCACGCCCCTGCTCGCCCGCGCGCGCCGCTTCCACCGCCGCATTCAGCGCCAGGATGTTCGTCTGGAACGCGATGCCGTCGATCAGGCCGATGATGTCGACGATGCGGGTGGCCGATCCGCTGATCTGGCCCATCGTCGTGCCGACTTCCAGCACCGCCGCGCCGCCGCGCCCCGCCACCCGCGACGCCTCGCCCACCAGGCCATCGGCGCGCTCGGCGCTGTCGGTGTTCTGGCCGGCCTTGGCCGCGATGTGCGCGAGGCTCGCGGCCGTCTGTTCCAGGCTGGCGGCCTGCGCTTCCGTGCGCCGCGCCAGGTCGTGGTTGCCCGACGCGATGTCGCGCGTGGACGCATGGATCGCCCCGACGTTCGTGCGCACGTCGCCCACGATCGCCGTCAGGTTGACGTTCAGCTGGCGCAGCGCCAGCAGCAGGCGGCCCATCTCGTCGTCGCGGCCGCGCGCGGGCGGCCGCGACAGGTCGCCCCCGGCCAGTGCATACACGGCGTCCAGCGCCCGGCGCATGGGCGCCACGATCGACCGGTGCAGCTCGGCCCAGGCCAGCAGGGTCAGCACCGCGCCGGCCAGCGCCAGCAGGCGCCAGCCCCATGTCTGGGTGGCGCCGGCCAGCACCAGCATCAGCAGCGCCTGCGCGCTCATCATGACACCCAGGCGCCGGCCCAGCGGCAACGTGCGCAGCTCCAGCAGGCGCGCCCACCACGCCGTGCGGACGACGGCGCCCCGGCGGATCGCCAGGCCATCCGCCCGGCCGTCGCGCAGGCGTTTGTAGATCGCTTCGGCCCGTTCGACCTGGTCGCGCGTCGGGCGGGTGCGCACCGACATATAGCCGACCGTGGTCCCCTCCTCCTTGATGGGCACGACATTGGCCACCACCCAGTAGAAATCGCCGTTTTTTCGACGATTTTTCACGAGTCCTGTCCACGGTTCACCCGCCTGCAGCGTTTGCCACAGGTCGGAGAACGCCGCGGGCGGCATGTCCGGGTGGCGGACGATGTTGTGGGCCTTGCCGATCAGCTCCTCTTCGGTAAAACCGCTGACGTCGATGAAGGTCGGGTTGACGTAGGTGATCCGGCCTTTCGTGTCCGTCTTCGAGACGATGGACTGGCCGTCCTGTAACGGATATTCGATGCCCGTGACGGGCAGATTGGTACGCAAGCGTGACTCCTGTTCTTTGACAAGGGAATATTGATTTTGGGAAATTTTATGAAATCTGGTCCGGTTGAATCCTTGATCCAGATCAAAAATGGCCGAATGACCGGCAGACCGTGGCGTCGCGAAACACTCGCGCCGCCCGGCCGTTAGAATGGAGTACCCTGCGCGGATGTGGTTGCCAGGATTGTGTTTTTTGCCTTGATGATTTTCAACACCAACCCCAAATGTAGCCGTAGATGAACGACATTTCTCCTCTGACACGGCATCCCGATGTCCTCTACGGTCCGCACCGGCCCGAGCTGTTGCGCGACGAAATCCTGGCCGACCTGCTGGAAGCCAGCGCCATACGCGCGCCGGACCAGCCGGCCCTCATCGCCGGCGACCGCCGCCTCACGTATCGCGAGCTCGACGCCCTCGCCAGCCTCGCCGCGTCGCGCCTGATCGACGCGGGCGTCGGGCCCGGCCACATCGTCGGCCTGTGGATGCCGCGCGGCATCGACCTGCTCGTCATGCAGGCGGCGATCGCGAAGGCGGGCGCCGCCTGGCTGCCGGTCGACGAAGACACACCCGTCGAGCGCCTGCTCGTGTGCATGGACGACGCCGGCTCCCCCGCCCTCGTGAGCAGCGAGCGCATGCGCGACCGCCTCGGCGCCGTCACGCAGCCGATCCACACGGCCGAAGCGCTGCTGGCGCCGGCGCCTTCCGACTATCCGTTGCGCCGCCGCGGGAAAGTCGACGGCGACGCCCCGGCCTACGTCATCTACACATCCGGCTCGACGGGCAAGCCGAAAGGCATCCTCATCGACCAGCGCAGCATCTGCCACTTCCTGCGCAGCGAGAACGACGTGCTGGGCGTGAAGGCCACCGACCGCGTCTACCAGGGCTTTTCGGTCGCGTTCGACATGTCGTTCGAGGAAATCTGGATTTCCTACCTCGTCGGCGCCACGTTGTGGATCGGTCCGAAGGAGACGGCCGGCGACCCGGAAGCGCTGCCGCGCCTGCTGTCCGAGAATCGCGTCACCGTGCTGCACGCCGTGCCCACGCTGCTCGCGCTGTTCGCGGACGACGTGCCCGGGCTGCGCATCATCAACCTGGGCGGAGAAATGTGCCCGGAAACGGTGGTCGAGCGCTTTTCGAAGCCGGGCCGCCAGATGTTCAACACGTATGGCCCGACGGAAGCGACCGTGTCGGCCAGCCTCGCGCGCCTGGAGCCGGGCCGGCTGATCACGATCGGCACGCCGCTGCCGAACTATGGCCTGCTGGTCATCTCTACCGACACGGACAAGGGCCTGCAACTGCTGCCGCGCGGCGACACGGGCGAACTGTGCATCGTCGGCCCGGGGCTGTCGGCCGGCTACCTCGGCCGCCCCGACCTGACGGCCGAAAAATTCCTCGCGAACCCGTGGAGCGCGGGCCCGGACGATCCGCGCCTGTACCGCACGGGCGACCTCGCGCGCATCGAGCCGGACGGCCAGGTCGTGTGCCTCGGCCGCACGGACGACCAGGTCAAGATCCGGGGCTTTCGCGTGGAGCTGGGCGAGATCGAAGCCCTGCTCGCGCAGCAGAACGGCATCGGCACGACGGCCGTGCTGCTCCGCAAGGACGACGGCATCGACCGCCTCGTCGCCTACCTCGTGCCGGCCGCCGGCGCGACGACCGAACAACTGGCGCCCGCGACCTTGCGCCGCGCCCTGTCGGAGAAACTGCCGCCGTACATGGTGCCCAGCCGCTTCGAGCACTTGTCCGTGATGCCGCGCCTGACGTCCGGCAAGATCGACCGCAAGGCGCTGAAGGCGATGGCGCTGTCGGCCCCGCTAACTAGCGATCCGGCCGAATCGGACGTTCCCGAGACTGCGGGCGAAGAAGCACTGTTCGCCGCTTTGGAAAAATTGTTCCCGGGCCAGCCGATCCGGCGCGAACTGGATTTCTTCAGCGACCTCGGCGGCCACTCGTTCTTTGCCGCCCGCCTCGCCACTGCGCTGCGCGCCAATCCGCGCTTCGCCCATGTCACGGTGCGCGACATTTATTCGCAGCGCCAGATCGGCGCCATCGCATCCAGCCTGGACCAGGCCGCCGGCACGGCCGCCGTCGAACCGGACTGGACGCCGCCGCCCGCCGCGCGCCGCTGGCTGTGCGGCGTGGCCCAGCTGGCGACCGTCCCCGTGCTGATCACGCTGCGCATGGCCCAGTGGCTGGCGCCGTTCTTCACGTACCACTTCTTCACGGGCGATCCGGGCGACTCGGTGCGCCGCGCCATCGCCGCGTCCATCGGCGTGTTCCTGCTGACGACGTTGCTGGAGTTCGTGTTCGCCATCGGCGGGAAATGGCTCGTCGCCGGCAGGCTGCGGCCGGGCTCGTATCCGCTGTGGGGCGCGACTTATTTCCGCTGGTGGCTGGCCGACCGCCTCGTCGACGCCGCGCCGACCTACCTGCTGGCCGGCTCGTCGCTGTACGGGTGGTATCTGCGCCTGCTGGGCGCGAAGGTCGGGCACGACGTCGTGATCGGCTCGCTGACGATCCGCGCGCCGGACCTGCTCGACATCGGCGACAACGTCAGCATCGGCAATGCCGTCAACTTCGAGAACGCGCGCGTGGAACGGGGCCGGCTGATCCTCGGCCGCATCGCGCTCGACGACGACGCCTGCGTGTCGTCGTACGCGATCCTGGAAGGCAATACGCAGGTCGGCCGGCGCGGCCACCTGGAAGGCCAGTCCGCGCTGCAGGACGGCGCGAACGTGCCCGCCGGCCGCGTCTGGGGTGGCTCGCTCGCCCGCGACACCGGCGCGTTCGACCCGTCGACCCTGCCGCCGCGTCCCGCCGTCAGCCGCGCCCGCCTTGCCGGCGAAGCGCTGTTCTTCGTGTTCGGCATGCTGCTCGTCGCCACGCTGTTCTTCATGCCCGTCTTCCCCAGCTTCGTGCTGATCGACTGGTTCGACGAACGCGGCACCCTGCCGATCCTCGCGCAGAATTCCATCCAGGGCCAGTTGCTGCGCTACTTCGTGCTGGCGCTGCCGGCGTCCGCCGTGCTGATCGCGCTGACGATGCTCGTGTCGGCCGCCATCCGCTGGGGCTTCCTGCCGCGCATGATGCCGGGCCGCTCGGCCGTGCACAGCAACGCGTACTGCAAGAAATGGCTCGTGAGCCATATCCAGGAATCGAGTTTGAACGTCCTGCACGGCATCTACGCGACGGTGTTCGCGCCGTTCTGGTACCGCCTGCTGGGCGCGAAGGTCGGCCGCGACGCCGAGATCTCGACGGCGCTGGGCGTCGTCCCCGACATGCTGACGCTGGGCGACGAAACCTTCATCGCCGACGCCGTCATGCTGGGCGACGAGCAGATCGACGGCGGCTGGATGACGATGGAAGCGACGGTCGTCTCGAACCGCAGCTTCGTCGGCAATGGCAGCTACATCCCGGACGGCACCGTGCTGCCGGAAGGCGTCCTCGTCGGCGTGCACACGCATGCGCCCGCGAACGAGCGCATGACGGGCGGCGACACGTGGCTCGGCTCGCCGCCGATCCACCTGCCCGCGCGCGAACAGGTCAGCGGCTATCCGGAACACCTGACCTACCGCCCGTCGGCGACGCGCCGCCTCGGCCGCGCGCTCGTGGAAGCCTTCCGCATCGTGGCGCCGCACGCCGTCGTCATCGCCGTCGGCTACACGGTCGTGCTCGACCTGATGCCGATCGCGGGCGCGGGACGCTGGGGCGAAACGATCTGGGACCTGGCCCTCGTCGGCCTCGCCTACGGCATCGGCAACTACCTGTTCGTGCTCGCGTTCAAATGGCTGCTGCTGGGCCGCTACAAGAAGCGGGCGGAGCCGATGTGGACGCCGTTCGTGTGGCTGTCCGAAGGCGTGACGAACATGTACGAAGGCATCGCCGTCCCCAACTTCATGCGCTACCTGCGCGGCACGCCGTGGCTGCCCATCGCGTTCAACCTGCTGGGCTGCCGCATCGGCCGCGGCGTCTATATGGATACGACGGACATCACGGAATTCGACTGCGTGACGATCGGCGACCACAGCGAACTGAACGCCCTGTCCTGCCCGCAGACGCACCTGTTCGAAGACCGCGTGATGAAGATCGACCATGTCGACATCGGCAGCAAGGTGTACCTGGGCCCGCGCAGCGCCGTGCTGTACAGCGCGAAGGTCGGGGACAATGCCCGCCTCGGCCCGCTGACGCTCGTCATGAAGGGCGAACACATTCCGGCCGCGACCGCGTGGAACGGGTTGCCGGCGGCGCCGCAGCGGGTGTGATGGACCGCGCCTTGCCGGTCCGCTGGTGGGACGGTGCAGGGTTCGCGGACACGCCTGCTGTCGATGGGCCCGTGCATATCGTCGGCGTGCGCGGGCAGGCCGACCGCGCCACGGCACGGCGTACGATTCGTGCGGCCCTGCTGGCCGCGCTGGCGGAGGTGAGCGGGTTGCCTGCTTCGGCTATCCATCTGTGCGGCGCGCCGGGTGAAGCGCCGTATGCCCTGCTCGGCGATGATCGCCGCATCGCCCTGTCGATCAGCCACGATGGCGACCTGTCCGTGACGGCGCTGCGCCTGGACGGGAGCGCGGTCGGCATCGACGTGATGCAGGTGACCGACATCCCGGACTGGCAAGCCGTCGCGCGCGACTATCTTGGCCCCGCGTGTGCGGACGCGCTGGCGCGCGTGCCCGAGGCCGGGCGCGCCGCCGCGTTCGCACGCGCGTGGAGCGGGCGCGAGGCCACATTGAAATGCCGCGGGTTGGCGTTGGTGGAATGGGGGGCCTGCGATGAAGCGTTGCTGTCGGCGTGCTCTTGCCTGTCATTGGTGCTGCCGGACGGTTACGTGGGTAGCGTCGCTGCCGCACACTTGTGACTTGACGACAAGTAGGACGTGCCCGATGATTGCCGGCAGCACGGCATTGCGCCGTGAGCCTCGCCCCTGGAGATGACATAATGAAACGATCCATCCTGGCAGCCGGTCTGCTGGCAACCAGCCTGGCCGGCCTCGCGCAGGCCGCGGACAAGGCCGACGACGCCCTGCTGCGCACGGCCATCGCAGGCAGCCACCGCAGCAGCACCAATGCGGCGCGCGACCACTGGCGCCATCCCTACGACACCCTGACGTTCTTCGGCATCAAGCCGACCATGACCGTGGTCGAGCTGTCGCCGGGTGGCGGCTGGTACACCGAGATCCTGGCGCCCTACCTGCGCGACAACGGCAAGCTGATCGCCGCGGGCCCGGCCTTCGACCCGGCCAAGCGCTCCACCGTGGCCTTCAAACAGAAGCTGGACGCCAACCCGGCGGTCTTCGGCAAGGTCGTGCAGGGCGTGTTTTCCCCGCCATCGACCTATCGGTTCGCGGCCCCCGGCAGCGTCGACATGGTGCTCACGTTCCGCAACCTGCACAACTGGATCGACGATGGCGGCGACGACGAGCTCAAGGGCGTGTTCAAGGCCATCTACACCAGCCTGAAGCCAGGCGGCGTGCTGGGCATCGAAGAACATCGCCTGCCGGAAGCGATGACGCAGGATGCGAAGACCTCGACCGGCTATGTGCACGAGTCGTATGTGATCAGGATGGCGGAAAGCGCCGGCTTCAGGCTGGCCGCGACATCCGACATCAACGCCAACCCCAACGACAAGGCCGACCACAAGGGCGGCGTGTGGGCCTTGCCGCCGACGCTGGCCAACCGCGACCAGGATCGCGACAAGTACCAGGCGATTGGCGAGAGCGATCGGATGACGCTCAAGTTTGTGAAGCCATGAATGTGGCGGCGCCTGGTACGGCCGATGATAGTCGCTTCGAGCCAGACCTGCATTCGCTGCGCCCCGTCAGCCCGGGCGTGGGCGCCCCTCGTTACCCGATCGCCTTGCGCATCAGCGTAAGCGGCACCGCCACCCGTCCGCCCCCGAGCGACAGACTCAGGTCCTGCACGGGCACGAAGCCGTGCGCCTTGTAGAGCGGCACGCCGGGCATGGTTGCCGTCAGTTCGAGTGACGTAAAACCTGCCGCCAGCGCGTGCCCGGTACAGTGCCGCATGAGCAGCGAGCCAAGCCCCCGGCGCTCCATGCCGGGATCGACGAAAAAGGCGCGGATCTTCGCCGGTTCGGTAGCGGGATCGAGCAGGCGGTCCGGTGCGGCCTTGTGCTGGTCGCCGCCGTAGGGTGTCGAGCGCTTGCTCCAGCCGCCGCAAGCGACGATGCGCGTGTCGTCTTCGATGGCGAAGTAGGTACCATCCCGGATGAGCTGGGTGTCGACGCCGAACACCTCGCGCGTTACCGCGTGCGCCTGTTCAGGCGTATAAAAGCCGGCGGACAGTCCGATACCGGAACGCTCGATCAGCTTTTGCAGCACGGGTATGTCAGCTGGCGTGGCGGCGCGTATTGTGAAAGACGTTCGCATCGGACCATTTTACAGGCAGTGAACGTCGACCTGCCCGCAGTTTGGGTAAGATTGCACGATGGACAATCTTACCCACGCCGTCGTCGGCCTCGGCATCGGCGCGCTGGTCGACCGCAGCGTGCCGACCGAGGCGACCTCCGCCGCGCAGCGCGTGCGCGCGCGCATGCTCCTCGCCATCGGCTGCCTCGCCAGCAATTTCCCCGACCTGGACCTCGTGCTCACGAAGCTGCTCGACAAGCCGCTGGGTTATCTGCTGCACCACCGCGGCCATACGCACACCTTGCTGGCCGCGCTCGGTGAAGTCGTGTTGCTGCTGGGCCTCGTCTGGCTGCTGTGGCCGTCCGCGCGGCACCTGCTGCGCACCAGCCCGCGTGCCCGGACCGTGGCGCTCCTCACGGCCTGCGTGGGCATGGTGCTGCACATTGCGATGGACGGCCTCAACGTGTACGGCGTGCATCCGTTCTGGCCGTTCGATGCGCGCTGGTATTACGGCGACCTCATCTTCATCGTCGAACCCGTGTTCTGGATCGCGTTCGGCATCCCGCTCGCCGTCATGGTGCGCGGACCTGTCCGGCGCGGCCTGCTGCTGGCCCTGCTGGTGGCCGTGCCCGTCGTCGTGACGTTTGCCGGGTTCCTGCAATGGGGCTCGCTGGCCGGACTGCTGGTCCTGGCCGGCGCCCTGGCCTGGGTCGCGCGCTGGCGGGCGCGGCGAGTCGGCGGCGACCGGGGCCGCACTTCGCTGGCCGCCGGGCTGGCCGCATGCCTCGTCTTCGTCGCGCTGCAGGCGCTGGCCATGCACACGGCCCGCGACACCGTCGCGGCAGCCATCGCCCGCCTCGACCCCGGCGAGCGCCTGCTCGACACGGCCCTGTCCGCCTATCCCGCCAATCCGCTGTGCTGGTCGTTCGTGACGGTGGCCACCGATGCCGCGCACCGCAGCTATCACCTGCGGCGCGGCCAGCTCAGCGTTGCGCCGGGCATCACGCCGGTCGCGTCCTGCCCCGCCCCGATCGCGGGCCGCGCCGGCGGCGACGATCCGCAACTCGCTTGGCAAGGCGACGCGCGCGACAGCCTCGCGCGTCTGCACGACCTGCAACAGCACAATTGCCACTTCAATGCCTGGTTGCGGTTCGCCCGCGCGCCGGCCATCGATGGCACGACGGCGACGGACGCGCGCTGGAGCCCGCTGGGCAGCGCCAATTTCTCGACGATCGATTATGCCGGCTTTGCGACGGCGCCCTGCCCGCGTCCCGTGCCCGGCTGGGGCTATCCGCGCGCGGACCTGCTATGGCCATGACGCCGCCCGCAGGATCGGCGCGCGACCACCTCAACGTGGCGCGAACAGCATACCGCCGGCTGTCCCGAGCAAAACCAGACAGAATAGGGTCCGCAAGCGCACGGTCGGCAGCGTATGAGCCAGTGCCACACCCCAGGACACGCTCAGGACGCCGCCGAGCGCCATCGGCAGGCCAATGGCCCAGCTGACGTTACCGCCCTGAGCGTAAGCAACGAGCGCAACCAGCGCACCCGGCACGACGACGGCGAGCGCCATGCCTTGGGCTCGGGTCTGCTGCATGCCAAACAGACTCACGAGCGCCGGGACCACGACAAGCGAGCCGCCGACGGTGAATATGCCGGACATGCCGCCACTCGCAATGCCGAGCAGCGGAAGGGCTGCCCGTGGAATCGGCCGCGCCGGCGGTGCGTGCATGACGTCGTCCGCGGCCGGAGAACGCTTGGGCCATCCGAAATACAGCGCGAGGACGACCAGGAAGACCGCGAACGCCGTATGCAGGCCACCGGAGCTGATGCCTGCGGCGAGGCGCGCCGCCACGTAACTGCTGGCAGTCGCGAACATGACGATCGCTGCCGCCGAACGAAAATCGATGTGATGCTTCTGGTGGTAACGCAACAGGCTCATCAGGACATTCGGCACGATCATGACCAATGCCGTGCCCTGCGCCAGATGCTGGTCCATGCCATACAGGTAGCCAAGAATCGGGATCGCGATCAAGCCCCCGCCGATACCCAGCAGGCCGCCGGCCGCGCCGAGCACTGCGCCCAGGCCGACATTCAATGCGGTGAGAAGCAGGTTGTGCATAGTGTGGGTCAAGTCAAGCCTGATTCAATGGAACAGCTTCAAAAGCAAGGTCGCGACCACGATCATCGCCGCCCCGCCGATGCGGGTCGAGATCTGCGCGAAGGGCATCAGGCCCATGCGGTTCGACGCCGTCAGGATCGCCACGTCGCCAGTACCGCCGAGGCCGCTGTGACAGGCCGTCACGATGCCCGACTCGACCGGGTACATGTTCAGCCATTTGCCGACGAAGAAACCGCAGACGACCATGGCGCCCACGCTTGCCGCGCAAATCGCGATATAGCCCGGCGTGAACGCATGGACCAGGTCCTTCCACGACACGAACAGGGCGCCGAGACCGACGAGGATCGCGAACGTCAGGTTCTTCGAGAAGAATTGGTACATCTGGTAGGCGCCGAGTTCCATCCTGGCCGGCAGCACCTTGAAGACCTTGATGAGTGCGGCGCTGACGATCATCAGGATCGGGCCGGGAATACCCGTTACCTTGGCGAGCAGCGCACCCAGGATGAAGAAGGCGCACGCGATGAGCAGGCCCGCCCCCATCAGGCTCAGGTCAAGCGGCTGGCTGCCCTGGGTGTCGTTCAGCAGCTCGGCGTCGTCGCCCGATTTGACGAGCATGCCATGGCCGTTCAGTTCCGGTTTGCGGTCGCCGAGCCAGCGCAGGATACCGCTGGCCACGATTGCGACCACGTTACCGACCAGGGCGGCCGGCACCATCATCGCGACCAGTTCCGCCTGCGACTTGCCGAGGATTTCCGCATACCCGATCGACAGCGGCAGGATGCCTTCGCCGATGCCCCCGCCGAGGATCGGAATGACGATGAAGAAGAAGGTGTGCATCGGGTCGTAGCCGAACAACAGACCGACCAGCACGCCAGCAGTGATCGCCGCCGCGGTGCCGGCCAGCAGCGGGACGAACATGCGCATGAAACCTTGCACCAGAACGCGGTGGCGCATTCCCAAGATGCTGCCGGCGACCAGGCCCGCGATGTACAGGTATTGCACGTTGGCCGTCTTCATCGTGGTCGTGAGCGCCTTTTGCATGCCGGGGTCCAGCAGCCCGTAACCGATCAGGGCCGAGGGCACGAACAGGCACAGGATCGCGGCCCCGCCGATATGCTTGAGTACGGGGATGCGGTTGCCGATATCGCCGAGCAAAAAGCCCATCAACATGAGGACGGACAGGCCGCCGATCATGTCGTTGGGGAGTTTGCCGCTCAGCGCCGCGGCGATCGTAATGCCCGCGATGGCGACGTAGACCGGCAACGGTAGAGGGCCGATCTCACGCCGCATGAGAGCCTGCCACGCATGCGGACGTACGACGGGCGCGTGCGCGCTTGCTGCCTTGGTTGCTGCTTCCATGTTGTCTCCTTGTGGGACACGGTGGTCCCTTATTGATGGGTGACCGCCGCGTTACTGTTGCGTCGTCGACGACGCAAGGCGTGCCCTGGTCGTGCGGGCAATATCCTTCAACCAGGGCCGGGCGGCCCAGTGTCCTTGCTGGAAAGCCTGAATCCGTTCCCGCATCGCCAGGGTTGCGCCGATCATGTCCAGTCCCTCGAGGAACATGCGACGATGGCGCTCCGCCAGGTCGAACGTCGTGTCGACGCTGTGGCTCTTCACCACCATGCGTTCGACGTCGATCGTGACCTGGCTGGTTGCTGGATCGGACACGTCCGCCATGATTTTCTGGACGTCCTCCTCGGGCAGCATCACCAGCAGCAGGCGGTTGTTCATCGCGTTGCCGTAGAAGATTTCGCCATAGCTCGACGCGATGACGGCCCGGATGCCGTACTGCTGCAAGCCCCAGACGGCGTGTTCCCTGCTCGATCCGCAGCCGAAGTTGCTGCCGCCGACCAGGATCGCGGTATCGCGGTATTCCGGACGGTTCAGGATGAAGTCCGGGCGCGGGCGATGCTCGCCGTCGAAGCGCATGTCGTACAGCAGGCCGCGGTCCAGACCCGATTTGTCGATCCCGCGCAGGAACTGCTTGGGCATGATCTGGTCGGTGTCCAGGTTTGGCGTCGGCAATGGCGCCGCAATGCCTTCAATACGAGTCACGTCGAGGGACACGTCGGGGTTCAGGTCACGCATGGGATGCTCCAAGTTGTCGTACGTCGGTGATGCGCCCGGTGACCGCGGCGGCGGCAGCCATCGCGGGACTCATCAGGTGGGTGATGCCGCCCCGTCCCTGGCGGCCTTCGAAATTGCGGTTGGTCGTCGAAGCGCAGCGTTCGCCCGGCTGCAGGAAGTCGTCGTTCATCGCGAGGCACATCGAGCAACCCGGCTGGCGCCATTCAAAGCCACTCTCCAGCAATATCTGGGCAATCCCCTCCTCCTCGGCCTGGCGGCGCACGGCACCCGAACCCGGCACGACCATCGCACGTACGCCCGGCGCGACCTTGCGGCCGCGGACGATGCCCGCCACGGAACGCAGGTCTTCAATGCGCGCATTGGTGCACGAACCGATGAAGACGCGCTGCACGGGAATGCCTTCGATCGGCGCGCCGCCTTCCAGGCCGGTATAGCGCAATGCCTGTTCGGCGGCCGCGCGGGCGGTGGCATCGTCCGCATCGGCCGGGAGCGGAATCGGGGCGTTCACCGGCGCCGCCTGGTCCGGACTCGTGCCCCAGGTGACATACGGCGCGACATCGCGTGCATCGAACACATGTTCGACGTCGAATCGCGCGTCGGGATCGCTGTGCAGCGCGGACCACTCGGCGAGTGCGGCGCCGCGGACCTGGCCGGCGATGTCCGGCGCATGCTCCAGCACGTATTGCACCGCCTTCGCGTCGGGTGCGATCAGTGCGCCACGCGCGCCGGCTTCCACGGCCATGTTACACAGCGTCATGCGTCCCTCGACCGACAGGGCGTCGATGGCGCTGCCGCTGAACTCGACCGCGTAACCGCGCGCGCCCTGGGCGCCGATACGGCCGATGATGTACATGATGAGGTCCTTGGCGGCGGCGCCCGGCATCAGCTCGCCGTCGACGCGGATACGCATATCCTTGGCCAGGCGGTAGACGAGCGTCTGGGTTGCGAGCACGTGTTCGACCTCCGACGTGCCGATGCCGAAGCCCAGCGCGCCGAGCGCGCCGTAGGTCGTCGTATGGCTGTCGCCGCACAGGACCACCATGCCGGGACGGATCATGCCGAGTTCGGGCGCGATCACGTGTTCGATGCCTTGGAGGGCATCGTTGGTGTCGAACAGCACGATGTCGTGCATGCCGCAATTCCTGGCCAGATTCGTGGCCTGCAGCGCGGATGGCGGATCCTGGATGATCCGGAACGTCACCGGGTGGGTCGGGATGATGTGGTCGACGACCGCCATCTGCTGGCCGGAGACGGCGACACCGCGCCCGGCTTCGTGCAGTCCCGCGAACGCCTGGGGACTGGTGTATTCGTTCATGATGTGCAGGTCGGCGTACAGAAGGATGTTCTGCGCGTCGAGCCGTGCAACGGTGTGTGTCTCGACCAGTTTCTGGTACAGCGTGGTGGCCATTGTTCCTCCAATGATTGCGGCATGTGATGAGCCGCTGGTGAGACAAGTCTAGTCATTCCAAATTCTCATATAATGAATAGTTTCTTTATCTATTCTTAAGCACTGGATTAATAATGGACCGTCTGTCCGACCTTGAATTTTTTGTCCGGTTGGTGCATCAGGGCTCGCTGGCAGCGCTGGCGCGCGAGTTGGGCGTGACGCCGCCGGCGGTGACGACGCGCCTCGCCCAACTGGAGAAGCGGCTCGGCGTACGGCTGCTGAACCGCACGACACGCAGGATCAGCGTTACGCACGAAGGGGAGATGTATCTGGCGACGGGGGGACGTCTGCTGGCCGAACTGCAGGAGCTCGAGCAGGCGATATCAAGCAGCAAGGCAGTGCCGAAAGGCCTGATGCGCGTGAACGCGACATTCGGATTCGGGCGACGTCATATCGCCCCGGCCATCGTCGAATTCGCGCGCCGCTATCCGGAGGTCGAGGTGCAACTCGAACTGACCGACCGCTCGGTCAACCTGGCCGACCAGGCTTTCGACATCGGGATCTGGTTTGGGACGATTCCCGATTCACGCATGGTCGCACGGCGCATCGTCCGCAACCGCCGGCTGCTGTGCGCTTCGCCCGAATACCTGACAATGCACGGCGTGCCGGCAACGCCCCGCGACTTGCAGACGCACCGCTGCATCATCCTGCGCGAGAGCGATGCGGCGTTCGGCACGTGGCATCTCAGCCGGGGCAGCAAGCAGGAAACAGTGAAAGTGCGCGGCACCATGAGCACGAACGACGGCGAGACCGGCGTGGTCTGGGCACTGGCCGGCTTCGGCATCCTGATGCGCTCGGAATGGGACATTCACGCCGACATCGCTGCGGGGCGGCTTGTCCCGGTATTGAAAGAATGGTCGCTGCCGAGTGGGGACGTATTTGCAGTCTACCCCGAACGCGCCAACCTCTCGGCCAAGGTCGGCGCCTTTATCGACTTCCTGGTCGAATGGTTCGAACGCGACGGCGCATGGACGCGCCCCCAGGACTGACCTGCGCGATCGCCGGTCTATGCCTTCTGGAAGAAGTTGAGGAATTCCGCCAAGACCAGCTTCGGCGCTTCTTCTGGAAGGTAATGTCCGCATGGCAGCGAGTTCCCCTGTACCGCGCCTTCGACCGACTTGTCGCGCCACGTCTGCAAGACATCATACGTATTTCCGACGACGCCCTTGGCGCCCCATAGCACCAGTAGCGGACACTTGATGCGACTCATGGAGTCGGCCTCGTCGTGCACGAGGTCGATGCTTGCCGCGGCCCGGTAGTCTTCGCAAACGGCATGCAGCGTCTGTTGGGTGTAGCAACGGCGGTACTCCGCATAGGCATCCGGGGTAATGGCTCCCGGCGTCTTGTTTTGCTTGCCGATATGGTGCCGGAGATAGAACTCGAGATTTGCACCGATTAACGTTTCCGGTAATGGAGCAGGTTGAATCAAAAAGAACCACCACATATAGCGCGTAGCAAAATTTTTGTCGACATGTCCATACATTGTGGACGTGGGGGCGATGTCCAGCAATGCTGCGCGCCGCACCGCCTCGGGATGGTCGAGGAGCAGGCGATGCAGCACGCGCGCGCCACGATCATGCGCAGCCGCCTGGAACGTCGGGAAACCCAGCTTTCGCATTACCTCGACCTGGTCCAGCGCCATCGAACGCTTCGAGTACGCAGCGTGATCTTCGCCGCCGTCCGGTTTCCCCGAGTCGCCATAACCGCGCAAGTCCGTTAGCACCACCGTGAAGTGTCTGGCGAGTTCGGGCGCAACCTTGTGCCAACACGCCATGGTTTGCGGGTGCCCGTGAAGCAGCAGGAGCGCCGGACCTTGTCCGCCGACGAGCGTATTGATCGTCGTGCCGGTGGTTGTGATTGTTTCGTGTCGAAAGCCGGGAAACAACTTGTCGAGCAATGGCGCTGGCACATTGGACGAAGCATTGCCTCGCCCACCGGGGACCTTCATCCCCATCGCAGATGATTTGTTAGCCAACGACGCTCCTGTAGCTGCAGTCGCTCCTGCAATTAAAAATCTTCTTCGCTGCGAAGACGGCATGTCCTCGCGAAGGTCATGCGCTATATCGTCGCCCAAATGCGCGTTCATTGTAAACATCGTCTCCTCCAGTATTGGAAATTTATGATAGGTAACAGGCCTCCACTGTTTGCTTCATCTGGCGGAATGACCCGATCAGCTCGAATAGTCTATCTCGTAAAATCAGATGAATAATTCATCCCATCTACATTTGTTATTAAACTCAATTTAATAATAAATTGTTATTTCGCGAACTCGGCAATCTCTTTCTCCTGAGAATCGCTCATCTGGGTGAGTGAACGAGCACCGATGATCGAATGCGTCAAATCGTGACATCCGGTCTATCAAACGTTGAGAAGACAAGCTGCCCGTCGGGCCTTTCCAAAAATCTGATGGCATTGGTTTTAACCCGAAGCCGATTGGTCGCACAGCGTGAATGCGTACCGTCGCTGTGGCCTGTTTTTTGCGCAGATGTATGAAACCGGCATCGGCATCCGGCAGCACGCCGCGCAATCCACCGCCTTGATGCGCCGCGCGGCCCAAGTGAACGACGGTTCCAGCTATCCGAGCCTGGCCCGCTATCACTATGGCGTCGCCCTGGCGGAGGGATATGGCATTCCGAAAAATATCGTCGCAGCGAGGACATGGCTCCGCAAGGCAGCAGAGGAAGGCGTCAATGAAGCGTCCGACGATCTCGTCCGCCTGGATCGCGCATCGCCATGAGCGACGCCTCCCCCCACCACCCGCGGCCCGCCGCCCGCATTCGCGACGACCTGCCGGAAGAACACCACCAGCGCCGGCACGTGCGTGTCGAAGCAGAACTGCTCGCGCTGCGCCCACATGCGCGCGCAGTACGTCCATGCGAGGTCCGTCCCGCAGCTGCGCCGCCAACGCGTCGATGTCGTCATAAAAGACGGCCGCCGTGGCGTCGCGCGAGCCATCGTCCACGATCACGGCCTCCCACGCGTCCAGCGTCCGGGCCTGCAGGCTTGCCAGCGCGCGGGCGATGAAGTGCGCCTGTTCGAAGGTCGGCACCAGCACGCTCACGCGGGTTGGGAAGAAGACGTCGGCATGCAACCAGCATAAGGAGGTGCAATCCCACGCGTTTGCGCCACGTCAGTCGTGCGCGGGCGCCGGTCCGACATGGCAACGTTTTCAGGAAGATCACCTTCCAAACCTGCGCAACGACGGCTTGTAAACAATATTGCATCACTTTGTGGTAACTGGACACTATTGCCCGTTCGCACTACCTGTTAGACTCCTCCGTTTCACCCGCCTGCAATAAACTCTCACGAAAATACACGCGGGTAGGCGACGCCAGTGCACAAGACACGGCGCACCAAGCAAAGTCCATAATAAAACTGGGGTAGTTCATGAAGAATCAGCAGGGTCGGTTGACCCCCAACCTGCTCGCCATGTCGATCGCCGCGATCGCATGGAGCGCGCCGGCGTGCGCGCAGGTGGCGACACCGGGCGACGGCATCCAGGAGGTGATCGTCACCGCGCAGCGCATCGCGGCGCCGGCATCGAAGACGCCGGTGGCGATGAGCGTGCTCACGGCCGGACAGCTCGACGCCATCGGCGCCGACACGCCGGGCGATCTCGCCGCGCGCCTGCCCAACACGTACCTGGAAAATTCGTACGACGGCCTGCGCATCACGATCCGCGGCGTGTCGAACGCGGACGTCACGGAAAAAGGCGACCCGTCGGCCGCCTTCATGGTCGATGGCGTGTATGTCGCGCGGCCGCAGAGCCAGAACGTGGCGCTGTACGACGTCGAGCGCGTCGAGGTGCTGCGCGGTCCGCAGGGCACGCTGTACGGCCGCAACACGACGGCCGGCGTCGTCAACGTGATCACGAAGGCGCCCGTCGACCGCTTCGAGGGCGACGTCAACGCGGCCTTCGGCAACCGCGGCGAGCGCAAGGTCGGCGCCATGGTCAACGTGCCGGTGAACGACGTGCTGGCGCTGCGCGCCGCCGCCACCTGGAACGAACACGATGCGTACCTGAAGAACGGCTCGAACACGCCGCGCGGCCTGGGCCTGGACCGCGACGACCGCGCCGCGCGCCTGTCCGCGCTGCTGGCGCTGGGCCGGAACGCGAAGCTGCTCGTGCGCTACGAAGCGAGCCGCGACGACAGCAACAACGACAGCACGGTGCCCGACTCGAATTTCTATGACGGCATCGCGACCGGCCGGCCGGTGTGGAACGGCGACTCGACCGGCCGCCGGCTGACGTACCGCTTCAACCCGCCGAACACGCGCTTCGAACAGGGCTATTCGCACAAGAAGACGTCGAGCCTGACGGCGGACCTGAGCTGGGACTTCGGCCCGGCGACCCTGTCGTGGCTGGGCGCGCACCGGGGCTTCGACCACGACTACCTGTACAACTTCTATTACCGCGTCGCGCCGACGATCGCGCTGGGCGTGCGCCAGCCCTTTACCGGCGCGTACCGCCAGGACTCGCACGAGCTGCGCCTCGCCACGAACGGCGCGGGCTCCGTGAGCGCCCAGGGCGGCGTGTACTGGTTCCGCGAACGCGCGCGCGACACCTATTATTTCCGCGACCTGCAGGCCGTGGGCCTGCCGCCGTACTACGTGTTCGGCAACGATCCGGTCGAGTCGCGCAGCAAGGCCGTGTTCGGGCAGGCGACGGTGCGCGTGGCCGACGGCCTTCGCGCGACGGCCGGCGCCCGCTACACGGAAGACGACAAGTCGCGCACCGGCCATATCGGCTACCAGCGCGCGGCCGCCTTCAACGCGGCCACCGACCTGCGCGAACTGAACGCCGGCAGCATTTCCACCGACAGGACGACGTGGCGCCTGGGCCTCGACTACGACCTGGCCCCGGCCACGCTCGTCTACGGCTCGATCGCGACCGGCTACAAGGCCGGCGGCTTCAACGACGGCTGCGCCGCGGGCGATTCGCGCGACGGCGTCGGCTGCCCCGCCGCCGGCGCGCTGCCGGCCGCCAGCCTCACGTACCAGCCGGAGACCGTGCGCGCCTGGGAAGCGGGCGTCAAGACCCGCTTCCTGGACGGCCGCGCGAGCCTGAACGTGGCCGTGTTCCACTACGACTACCGCAACCTGCAGCTGTCGAACGAAGTCGTCATCAACGGCCGGCCGCGCTACGAGACGACGAACGCGGGCGCGGCGTCGATCCGCGGCCTCGAAGCGGACGGCCAGGTGCTCGCGACGAGCGCCGACCGCTTCACGTACGCCCTCACCCTGCTCGACGCGCACTACGTCAACTACATGCCGGACGGCGTGCATTCGTGGGCCGGGGTCAAGCTCGACCGCACGCCGGCGCGCACCCTGTCGCTCGGCTGGGAACATCGCGTGCGCATCAAGGGCGGCGCGCTGACGGCAGGTGCAAGCACCCGCGCCAGCGCCGGCTACCTGCTGGGCGTACCGCAGGCGGGCCTGAAGTTCCGCGTCCCCGGCCATACGGAATCCGACCTGCGCCTCGGCTGGGAACCGGATGGCGCACGGTGGAGCATGCTGGCGCGCGTGCGCAACGTCGAAGACAAGGTGCGGCCGATGACGATCAGTTCATCGGGCCTCGCCGTGCCGACCGGGCCGCGCACGGCCGACGTCCGCTTCGATTACCGCTTCTGATTGCGAGCGCGGCCGCCGCGCCGGCGGCCGCATGTTGATTGTTACGCCGTGCCCCTGGAGCCATTATGACCCCGCTTGTGTCCCAGCTTCTGCACCGTCGCCTGCCCGTCATCACCGCCACCCTGCTGGCGGTGTTCCTCATCGTCCTCGCCAGGCGCATCGGCGGCGAAACGACCGCCATGCTCGTCGCCAGCTCGCTGCTGATGTTCGGCTGTTGCTGGGCCAGCGCCGCCCACCTGCTCGGCGGCGGCGCCGCGCTGCGCCTGGTCGCCATCGCCACGAGCTTCGGCTGGCTGGCCGAACAGCTCGGATCCTCGTACGGCTGGTTCTTCGGCAGCTACACGTACACGCCCGTGCTCGGGCCGCGCCTCGGCGACGTCCCCGTCGTCATCCCGATGATGTGGTTCGCGCTGGCGTACATCGGCTACGTGATCGCCAACCTGATCGTGTGGCAGGACCCCGTCGACCGTACCGCCTCGCTCGGCCACGACGCCGTCATGTCCCTGCTCGGCGCGATGGTCGTCACGTGCTACGACCTCGGCGTCGACCCGTACATGGTGTACGTGCTGAAGGCGTGGATCATGGCCAGGACGGACGGCTGGTGGTTCGGCGAGACCGTGCAGGGCTTCGCCGGCTGGATGATCGTCTCGTTCGCGATCCTGTTCGCGTTCCGCCGCCTCGCGCGCGCGCGCACGACGTCCGCGGACGCCGCAGCTGACATCGGCACGGTACTGCCCACGATGCGCCACGTGTTCGTGCCGCTCGCGGTGTACGCCGGCCTGATGGTGTTCCAGGTGCTGCTCGGCCATCCCGTCGAGGCCCGCACGATCGCGCTGTTCGCGATGGGCTTCCCGCTGCTCGCGGCCACGATCGGCCTGCTGCGCTGGCAGGGCATCCTGGCCCGCCCGGCCACGGATGAAGCGACGCCGGCCGCCGTGCCGGCCGAAGCGCTGAAGGAGGCCGCATGAGACGCGACGCCCTCGAACCCGGCCTGGCCGACAATCCCGCGCTGCGCGCCGACCCGCTGGCCGACGCCGCCATCGCGCGCATCCTCGGCCCCGGCCAGCCCGGCGGTCCGGACATGGCGGCCATCGGCCTGCTGAACAAGGAGATCGCGCGCTGGCAGCTGAACGGCGACCTCATAGGCTGGCGCGCCAGCCCCGGCCTGCCGCCGGAAATGGCCGCCGCGCTCGAAGACTACGTCGCGAAGGCGCGCGTGCTGCCCGACTGGGCCGACACCGGCAAGATCGCGCGGGCCGAAGTCCTGTTCATGGAAATGAGCATGGCCTCGTGCACGCTGCTGTTCTGCGCCAGCCTGCCGCAGTGCTACGTGATCCCCGACCTCGCGGCCGTGCTGCACGCGGCCGGCCAGCTGGAACAGCACACGGACTACCGCGTGCGCGCAACCGCCGCCATGATCTTCCCCGTCATGATGCGCGGCGGCCTGACCGCGCCGACTGGAGGCGGTGTCGCGCAGGCGATCAAGGTGCGCCTGATCCACGCGATGATCCGCCACCTCGTGCTGCGCGGCGACGTGGCCGAGGCCCTCGTGGCGCCGCGCCGCCTGCCGCCGCTGCTCACGCGGGCCGGCAGCACGATGCAGCAGGCGCTGTATGCGCACGGCTGGGATATCGACCGTCTCGGCCTGCCCTGCAACCAGGAAGAACTGGGCTACACGCTGCTGACCTTTAATTATGTGTTCCTGCAGGGCCTGCGCCGCCTCGGCCTGCGCCTGGACCAGGGCGACGAGCAGGCCTACATGCACACGTGGAACGTGCTGGGCCACGTGCTCGGCATCGAGCGCGAGCAGATGACGGACTCGATGGCGGACGCGGAACGCACGTTCACCGCCATCCAGGCGCGGGCACGCGGCCAGCAGCGCAAGGACGATCCGCGCCCGGCGCTGGCCGCGGCCCTCATGGCGACGATCCAGCGCTACTTCCCGCTGCGCATCCTGAAGCCGTTCCCGGTGCTCCTCACGCGCCACCTGATCGGCAAGGACGCGTCGCGCGACCTGGGCCTGGACAAGCGCGTGTCGCTGCTGTCGCGCGGCCTGTTCGTGCTGGTGTTCGGGCTGATCCGCGGCATCGACGCGCTCGCGCGCCTCGTCGTCCCCGGCTTCTCGATCTCGCGCCTCGTCACGCGCATCCTCGGCTATAACATCACCGTCAAGCTGCTGATGGACGAGACCCGCCCGCTGAAACTGCCGGACGCCCTGCTCGGCGAAGTCGGCGACGCCGTCCGTACCTGGCACAATGACGACGCGGCGCCGCGCTGGGTCAATGCCCTCGAGCGCCGCTTCACCGGGCGCGCCAGGCCCGCCGCCCCACAAGGATAAACGATGTTTGCATTCCGTCCCTTCGCGTCGCTGCTGATGCTCCTGATGCTCCTGCTGCTGCTCCCGCTGAACGTGGCCCATGCCGCGCCGGCGCCGCTCGTGCTGGACGACGCCGTTCCCCGCGCCGAAGCCTGGCCGGCCGTCACGCTGCTGCGCGACTTCGACGGCCGCCTCGACGCCGCCAACCTGATCGCCACGCCCGACCGCTTCACGGTCCCGCGCTCCGCCTACGCGACGCTGGGCATGGAACAGGGCGTCGTCTGGGTGCGCGTGCCGGTGCAGACGGCGCCGGGGGGCGACGGCGCCTGGACGCTCAAGGTCGACTTCGGCCTGCTCAACCGCGTCGACCTGTATCTCGTGCGCGGCGGCCGCATCGAACGCCATGCGCAGGCCGGGTCGGAACGGACCGGCGCGCGCCCGTCGATCTTCCGCGGCGGTCCGGTGCCGGCCTTCCTCCTGCACCTGGAGCCGGGCGAACGCTACGACGTGCTGCTGCGCGTCGAGACGAACGGCCCGAAGATCCTGCCGATCAGCTTCGCCAAGCCGGGCGTGTTCTACGAGGAGGCGCTGCGCGACCGCCTCGTGCAGGGCATCCTGACGGGCCTGTTCCTGTGCCTGCTGCTGTACAGCCTCGCGCAATGGGCCAACCTGCGCGAGATCCTGTTCGCCAAGTACTCGCTGCTGATCGGCGGCCTGGCCCTGTACAACATCGCATGGTGGGGCCTGGGCGCCGAATACCTGTGGGGCGCCAGCACGTGGGCCACCGTGCACGCCACCGGCATCGTCTCGCTGATGACGGCCTGCGGCGGCTACCTGTTCGTCGGCGAAGCGCTCACGCGCCCCGGCGTCGACCGCGTCTTCCCGCGCCTGATGCGGACGGGCGCCGTGCTGTGCGTGGTCGCCGCCGTCGCCTTCGGACTCGGCCTGATCGCGGACGATGCGCTGGTCGCCATCATCGGCTCGCTGGGCATCATGCCGATGCTGCTGGGCCTCCCCGGCGCGTTCAACCGCGCGCGCCGCGGCGACACCGTCGGCATTTATTTCCTCATCGGCTGGGCCGCGAGCTTCGTCAGTTCGGCCATCCAGGCGCAGGTCATCAAGGGCGGCCTGGACGCCACCTACTGGACGCTGAATTCGACGCAGTTCGGCGGCACGTTCGACATGCTCGTGTTCATGCGCATCCTGGGCCTGCGCACCAAGAGCATCCAGGACGCCATGCTGCGGGCCGAGGCGGCGACCCGCATGAAATCGGAGTTCCTGGCCAATATGAGCCACGAGATCCGCACGCCGATGAACGCGATCATCGGCATGAGCCGCCTCGCGCTGATGGCCGATCCGAACCCGAAGCAGCGCAACTACCTCGGCAAGATCCTCGGCGCGGGCGAGCACCTGCTGGGCATCATCAACGACATCCTCGACTTTTCCAAGATCGAGGCCGGCCGCATGACCCTCGACCGCGTGCCGTTCGACCTCGACGACATGTTCGAACACCTGGCCAGCATTGCCGCCATCAAGACCGATGCGCGCCGCGTCGAACTCGTGTTCTGCGTGCCGCGCGGCGTGCCGGGCCGCCTCGTGGGCGATCCGCTGCGCCTGGGCCAGGTCCTGATCAACCTGACCAACAACGCCGTCAAGTTCACCGAGGACGGCGAGATCGTCGTCGCCGTCGACGTCGTGGAACGCGAGGCGGACCGCGTGGTGCTGCGCTTCTCCGTCAGCGACACGGGCATCGGCATGGACGCCGGGCAGCTCGCGCGCCTGTTCCAGTCCTTCACCCAGGCCGACAACTCCATCACCCGCAAGTACGGCGGCACGGGCCTGGGCCTGTCGATCTCGAAGCAGCTCGTCGAACTGATGGGCGGCACGATCGCCGTCACCAGCACGCCGGGCGTGGGCAGCCGCTTCACCTTCACGGTCACGCTGGGCATCGCGGACGCCGGCGCCACCGCGGCCCCCGCCCCCGGCGCGGAACTGCAGCGCATGCGCGTGATGGTCGTCGACGACAGCGCGGGCGCGCGCGACGCCCTCGTCGACATGCTGGACGGCTTCGGCATCCAGGCCGACGCCGTCGCCTCGGGCGAGGAATCGCTGGCGCGGCTGGCGCAGGCCGTGCGGGACGGCGCGCCGTACCAGGTCGTGCTGATGGATTACATGATGCCGGGCTGGGATGGCGTGGAGACGATCCGCCGCATCCGCGCCGACGCGCGCTTCGCGGCGCCGCCCGCGATCCTGATGGTCAGCGCCTGCACGCGCGAAGGCGTGCTGCAGCAGGAAGGCGACCTGCCGCTGTCCGGTTTCCTCACCAAGCCCGTCGGTCCGGCGCTGCTGTACGACAGCCTGCTGCAGGTGCTGCGTCCGGACCTGGCCGCGCCGGCGCACGGGACGTCCCCGGCGCCGGCGGGATCCGGTGGGCAGTCGGACGCGCAGCGCCTGGCCGGCGCGCGCATCCTGCTCGTCGACGACAACGCCAACAACCGCGAGGTCGCGCTCGATTTCCTGGCCGTGGCGCGCATGCGGGTGGACGTCGCCACCGGCGGCCAGGAGGCCGTGCGCATGGCGAAGGACGGCGACTACGACCTCGTGCTGATGGACATCCAGATGCACGAGATGGACGGCTACACGACCACGCGCGCGATCCGCGCCCTGCCCGGCTGTGCCGGCGTGCCGGTCGTCGCCATGACGGCGCACGCGATGGCGGGCGACCGCGAAAAGAGCCTGGCCGCCGGCATGCACGACCACGTCGTCAAGCCGATCGATCCGGACCTGCTGCTGCGCACCCTCGTCAAATGGATCGATCCGCGCCGCCTGGAAGGCCGCACCGTCCCGCTGGCGGCGCCCGCCCACGCCGTGGCGCCCGCGTCCCCGGCGACGGCCCTGCCGCTCGTGCGCGGCATCGACTGGAACCGCGCGCTGGCCAACGCCGGCGGCCAGCAGCAGCGCCTGCGCCGCCGCATCGCCAGCTTCCTGCAGGAATACGTGCAGGCGCCGCACGCGATGCGCGAGGCGCTCGCGCACGGCGACTACGCGCCGCTGCAATCCGTCGCGCACAACCTGAAATCGGGCGCGGCCTACATCGGCGCGACGCCGCTGGCCACGCTCGCCGGCAACCTGGAACAGGAACTGCGCGCCGGCCGCGCCGACCGGATTCCCGTGCTGGCGCCGGAGCTGATCGTGGCGCTGGACAGCGTGCTGTCCGGCCTCGCGCGCATCGACGCCGTCCAGGCGCCTGTCGTCAGCGGCCTCGATGCGGGCGCCCTGCTGGCGCGCCTGCGCGGCTTCCTGGAAACGGACGACGCCCGCGCCGAGGACGCGCTGGCCGAGCTGCAGGCCGCGCTGACCGACCCGCGCCACGCGGCGTCGCTGGCATCCATCCGCGCCGCCGTCGACGAGATCGAATACGAGCGCGCGCTGGTCCATCTCGACATTCTGGAACGCGCCGTCGACACGCGCGCGGAGGCTGCATCGTGAACGTGGAACCGCAAAAAGTCCTGGTCGCCGACGACGACGCGATCAACCGCCAGGTGCTGGCCGAACTCCTCAAGCCGGAATACACGGTGCTGCTGGCGAAGAACGGCGAGCAGGCGCTGGAACGCGCCGCGCGCCACGCGCCGGACCTGATCCTGCTCGACGTGATGATGCCCGACCTGGACGGCTACGAGGTGCTGCGCCGGCTGCGCGCCGATCCGCAGCTCGACCAGATCGCCGTGATCTTCATCTCCGGCCTGGACCGCCCGGAAGACGAGGCGAACGGCCTCAAGATGGGCGCCGCGGACTACATCGCCAAGCCGTTCAACGCCACCGTCGTGATGGCGCGCGTGGCGCTGCATTTGCAACTCGTGCGCCAGCGCCGCATGCTGGAACGCCTGGCGCACGTGGACGGCCTGACGGAACTCGCGAACCGGCGCCGCTTCGACGAACTGTACGCCCAGGAATGGCAGCGCGCCCAGCGCAACGGCTGGCCGCTGTCGCTGGCGCTGCTCGACATCGACGCCTTCAAACAGTACAACGACCATTACGGCCACCCGGCCGGCGACCGCGCCCTGCGTGCGGTGGCGCGCACGGTCGGCGTGCTGATGCGGCGTCCGGCCGACCTGGCGGCGCGCTACGGCGGCG
>JBJMVU010000012.1:0-3886 GCA_045810485.1 Massilia sp.
CGCCCTGCTGGAACTGGCGACGTTCTCCGACCGCGAGACGGCGTCGCGCTACCGCGACTTCGCCGAACAGACGTTGCGCAGCCTGTCGTCCGGCGCATACCTCGCGACGCCCGGCGACAACGGCGGCTTCCTCCTCAAGCATGCGACCGGCCACAAGCCGGCCGGATCGGAAATCGACGTGCCGCTGAATTACGCGGACTACTACTTTCTGGAGGCGCTGCTGCGCATGAAGGCGGCAGGCCTGAAGGCGGCGCGCAGCGGGACTGGCAGTTTTCATTAGAAAAACCAAGGAGACGTTGTGAGCAAGCAGAGAACACCGGGCGCGCGGATCGCGGTCAAGCCCGTGGCGGCAGTCGTGGCGATGGCCGTCGCCCACTGGGCAGCGCCGGCGCAGGCGCAAGATGCGCAAGTGAGCCCGAACCAGCTGCAGACCGTGCTGGTGACAGCCAATAAACGCGTGGAGCGGCTGGAAAACGTGCCGGAGTCGATCTCCGTGCTGTCCGAAGCGGAAATCCAGCGCAACAACGTGCGCGAGATCGAGGACGTCATCAACCTGACGCCGTCGCTGACGCTGTCCTCGGGCACGACGGCCGCCAACAACGCCATCTTCATGCGGGGCATCGGCACCGTCTCCGTCGGCATCGGCGTGGAGTCCGACGTCTCCGTCATCATCGACGACATCCCGGTCGCCAGCCAGTTCCAGGCGTTCCGCGACCTGGCCGACGTGGCCCGCGTCGAGGTGCTGAAAGGTCCGCAGTCGACGCTGTTCGGCAAGTCCGCCGTGGCCGGCGCCATCAACATCGTGACGAAACCCATCAGCGGGGCTATCGTCTACCGCGCCAACGCCTACTATACGAACGACCACGAATGGCGCGTGGGCGCGTCGGTCGGCGGCAAGCTGCGCGACGACTTCGGCATGCGCATCGCCGTCAACAAGAGCGACATGCCCGGCAACTTCACGAACCTGACGAACGGCCAGAAGGTCAACGGGTCGGGCGGCAAGACGATCATGACGAAATTCCAGTGGACCCCGATCAAGGACCTGGAAATCGACTTCACGCCGCATTACAACGCGCAGGACAACAGCCGCGGCGTGACGGCGGTGAACGGCTTCTACCGCACGACCGGATCGGCGGCAGCGGGCAACCTCGTGCAGACGCCGGCCGACCTGGCCACCGCGTACATGAACGGCAATCCGCAACTGCCCGCGTCGCTCACGCTCGCCGGCATCAACCCGTTCGATCCGAACAACCGCAACGTGCGGCGCGACTTCCCGACCGGGATCAACTCGACCACGTTCGGCACGGGCCTGAAGTTCTCGTACAACCTGCCGAACGACGGCACCTTGATGTCGATCTCGTCGTACGAGCATTACAAGGCAAACGATTACCGCGACCAGGACTTCGTCGACGTGCCCACGATCGCGAAACCGGGCGAGACCAAATTCAGCGTCGGGAACGCGCAGTTCGGCACGTACGACATCCGCTCGAAGACGCAGGAATTCCGCTACGTGTCCCCGGACATTGGCAAGCTGCGCTACGTGGCCGGCCTGTGGTGGGCGCAGAACGAGATCGACCGCCACTTCATCCGCGGCTACTGCGTGCATCCGAGCGTGTGCACGGCCAGCTCGCCGTCGAGCCCGACGAACTACTACACCGACATCTACAACGTGAACCGCGCCGTGTTCGGCCAGGCCACGTGGGACCTGTATCCGACGTACACGCTGGTGGCGGGCATCCGCCGCAACGTGGAGACGTCGGGCTTCAACTACATCCGCAACTTCTACACCGACCAGCTGGACCGCTCGACGTTCGTGCCGGGCCCCGTCGGCCAGGACCAGTTTTCCAGCAGCGGCAACCGCGACTGGGCGACGACGGGCAAGCTGTCGATCCAGAAGCAGATCAACAGCGACTGGATGGTGTATGCGATGACGGCGACGGGCTACAAGGGTCTCGCGTACGACGTGACGAGCGGCCTGAAGGCGGCGGCCGCGTTCCCGGTGTCGCCGGAGACGAGCCGCAGTATCGAGCTCGGGACCAAGGCGAACCTGTTCCACAACCGCATGTCGCTCGCGGCCACGATCTACAAGACCGACTTCAAGAACTACCAGCAGAACACCTCGTTCGTGCTGCCGAACGACCCGACCATCTACACGCAGCTGAACTCGATTCCGAAGATCCGCACGCGCGGCTTCGAAATCGATTCGCACGTCCTGCTGACGTCGAACTGGTCGATGAACGTGTCGTACGCGTACACCCGCCCGGAGATCGTCGACTGGAAGAACGGCCCCTGCTACCAGGACAACACGAACCCCGCCATCGGCACGACGGGCCTGGGCGAAGGCGGTTCGCTGGGCGGCTGGAACCGCGCCTGCTTCCCGATCCGCGCCGGTTCGACGACGGGCGTGCAGAACCTGTCGGGCGGGATCTTCCCGGGTACGCCGAAGAACAAGATCAACATCGGCACCAACTACGACTACCACTTCGCGGACCGCCCGTACTGGGCCTTCGTGAACGCGAACGTGCGTTACCAGAGCGCGTACCAGACCAACATCAACAACGACCCGCGCTCGGTTAACAACGCGTACCCGATCTCGGACCTCGGATTCGGCCTGCGCCAGAACAACGACATGTGGCGCCTGTCGTTCCGCATCAACAACCTGTTCGACCGCTTCTACATCGGCAACGCCAACGCCAGCGGCCCGTCGTACCGCACCGGCCCGACGGCGGCCTCGCCGGGCATCACGGTCAACAGCTGGGTGCCGCCGCGCGACGTGTTCCGCTTCTACAGCGTGCGCCTCGACCTGAAGTTCTAAGCTTCTCCGCGGGCCCCGGCCCGCGTTTCCCTCGTGCCGCCGGGGCGACCTGGCGGCATTTTTTTATCCGGAGCCATTTCCAAAAACCGGGGTCAGAGCCTAATGCCAGTCAGTTAAGGGTGAAAAACCGTCATTCCCGGCATTGCCGGAAATGACTCCCCGCCCAGGCGGGGATCCAAGCTCTGCGTCCGTAGCCCGGGACATAGGGTTCCCGCCAAGGGGCGCCTAGCCCCCGGGAACGACGAGTTTGTGGCTTACGTGACCGGCATTGGGACCGGCATTGGGGTCAGAGCCCGGTTTTTGGAAACAAAACGGGCCGGCGCATGTCTGTGCCGGTCCGTCATGTCGCCTTCGCGCTCGCTTCAATCTTCGTAGATCGGCCCCGCCGTGAGGAACGGCCCGCCCTGGTACACGGCCGTGATGTCGTCCGCGTCGGCCCACGCGCCGCCGGCCGGAAAGCGGTCGGCGAAGGCGCGGGCGCTGTGGCGCGGTTCGAAGCCCAGGTGCGCGGCCGCGCGGTTGTCCCACCAGCGCACCGGGTTGTCCGACACGCCGTACGTGATCGTGTGGCCCACGCGCGGCGTGAACAGGGCGCAGCGCACCAGTTCGACGAGGTCGTCGTACGCGAGGAACGTGACCAGCATGCGCGCGTTGCGCGGCTCGCCGAACGAGGAGCCGATGCGCAGGCACACGGTCTCGATGCCGAAGCGGTCGAAGTAGTAGCGCGACAGGGCCTCGCCGAAGCATTTGGACACGCCGTAGATGCCGTCCGGGCGCAGCGGCGCGTTGGCGTCGACGACCTGCGTGGTCGGGTAATAGCCGACGACGTGGCTGGAACTTGCGTAGATCACACGCTTGATGCCGCGCTTGTGCACCGCCTCGTACAGGTGATGCAGGCCGAGGATGTTGGCATGCATGATCGTCTCGAACGTGTCCTCGACGGAGACCCCGCCGAAGTGCAGCACGGCGTCGACGCCTTCCGTCAGCGCCATCACGGCGGCGCGGTCGCCCAGGTCGCAGCGCACGACTTCCTCGCCCTCACCCGCGGGCGCGATGTCCTTGATGTCGGTA
>JBJMVU010000013.1:0-45404 GCA_045810485.1 Massilia sp.
CCTGGAATGTCAGGGTGCGCTGTCCGCTCGAGACCAGTCCGGCGAACGCCAGGCGCGGCACGAAGCGCCTGACCCGGTTGACTCCCGCCAGGACGCGCTGGATCCCGTCGCGCTCTTCCGGGCTCAGCCCGAACTGGAGCTGTTGTTCTTCGTAGCCGTCGAACTGGCCGACCTTGCCGATCTGCAGATGCCCCGTACCGCCCCGGACGATGCTTTCCTTCAAGCCCTCGGCGGTGGCGGCGATGTAGGCGACGAACAGCAGCAGGGCCATGGTCCCGATGGCGACGGTACCGACCAGGAACATCGAGCGCCGGCCGTTGCGCCATACGTTACGGCCGGCCATGTAAATCCATTGACTCATGTGCTTACTTTTCCGTCTTTCATCGTGATGACCCGGTCGGCCGCATCCATGACGCGGTGATCGTGCGTCGCCACCAGAAACGTCGTTCCCATGTCCTTGTTCAGCCGCTGCATGAGCCCGAGGATGTCCTGCGCGGTATGGCTGTCCAGGTTTCCCGTCGGTTCGTCCGCGATGACCAGGCTGGGATTGCCGGCGAGCGCCCGGGCGATCGCGACGCGCTGTTGCTGGCCACCGGACAATTGCGCCGGGCGGTGATCGAGCCGCTGCGCAAGCCCGACCTCGGTGAGGATCGTGCGGGCGATGGTGCGCCGCGCGCTCTTCGAATGACCATGCGGCACCAGCGCCAGCTCCACATTCTCCGCCGCCGACAGCACCTTGATCAGGTTAAAGCCCTGGAACACGAAGCCCAGCTTCCTGCTCCGGAAATGATCGAGCCGTGTCTCGGGGATGCCGGAGATATCCTCGTCGTCGATGAGTATCTTGCCCATGTCGATATCGTCGAAGCGCGCGAGGACGTTCAGCAACGTGCTCTTCCCGCTTCCCGACGGCCCGGCCAGCGCCACGATCTCGGGACGGTCGATGGAAAACGAGACGCCATCCAGGGCGGCGATCGTCTCTTCGCCTCGCCTGAACCGCTTGGAGACATTCGAAACGTGCAGGATACCCATCAACGCACTCAATAGTTCAAGGTGACGGCAATCTCGTTATCGCCGTCCTTGATGTCGAAGGCGGCGTCGTCGAATTGCGGCGGTCCGCGGCGGCCCTTGGCGTCGCGGGAAAACGCGTAACCCTCGGTCGGGATGCCGATGAGATTACGGTCCATCTTGTTGTTGTCGTTCTCGTCGTGATAGGCGTTGAAGGCATAACGTCCCGGCGGCACGTCCTTGAACGTGAGCACGACGCTGTCGTCCTTCGCTTTTTCGCTCGTCCGGTAACTGCAGACTTTCAGGAAGGTCTCCTTGTCGCAGATGGCGCCACGGACCGTGCCGCTGGCACTGGCGACGTTCTTGACGGTGACCACGACGTTGGCCGCATTGGCCGCATTGGCCGCCGCGGCAGCAAACAACGCCAGCACCAGCGCAGGCTTCCACACACAAGCTCTCATACGAACTCCTTGAAAAACGATTGATAAGGAAAAAGCTATCCCCGCGCCATCCAGCGCGAACTCTTGAACGAGTAGGACAGGCAGAGAATCGACATGGCAACCAGGGTGAACAGCGTGTACGCGAGGTACCCCGCATTGATTCTGCCGGTGAGCATGGCCCGCATGTTCTCGACCAGCGCATTCAGCGGCAGATAGCCCAGCAGCTCGCGGATCTGCCTGGGCAGGCCCGACACGGGAATGATCACGTTGCCGGAAAACAGAAGCGGGAAATACAGCAGATTGGCGATCATCGTCGCGGTAGCGACCGACGTTGACCACGTTGCGATGATCATGCCGATCGACAGGAATGCGCAGACACCCGCCCCCAGCAAGGCGAACGCGCCGGCAATGTGCACCACGGGCGCATCGATGCGCATCTTGTAGAGCAGCGTCGCCAGCGCAAACATCAATGCGCTGGCCAGCATGGTCAGCAACAGCCGGGACACGATCCAGACCAGTAACACCGTGCCCCGCCACATTGGAAACAGGCGGTACATCTTGAACATGCCGCCTTCCCTGGCGCCGACCAGCACGGGCGCGAATCCCATCAGGCTGGTCGACAGCGTGATCATCCCGGCCAGGCCGGTCACGATGAAGAGCGTGTAGTCTTTCTTTTCGAACCCGTCTTTCTTGACGTCGAGCGATACCTGCCTGGGCTTGCCCGAGGCCTCGATGTTGTAGGCGTCCGTCATGCCGCGCAGGATGCCCAGGACCGCATTCCAGGTGGTCGGGTCGCCCAAGGTGCCATTGACGGCGACCCGGGACGTCAGCCCTTTGCCGACGTGGCCCGCGAAATCCGGTGGAATCACGAGGACGACGTCCGCAGGCGCAGCGTTCGCCCCGGCGATCCTGACGTTGGCACGCACCGCCGTCTGTTTGCCCAGGCTGTCACGGAGGTATTCGGCATAGGCCAGCCCTTCGGCCGACGCCCCGCTATTCACGATGGTCAGGTTGACCGGGCCGAGCGACGGGCTGCCGCCGAACAGCGTCATTTGCATCACCATCATCAGGGCGGGAAAGGCGAGCGTCCAGAACATCCCTACCCGGCCACGCAAAAGAATCAGGAAATCCGCACGCAAGAGTTCAAAGAAGATTTTCATTCGGCTGGCTGCCTCGTCACTTCCGCAAGAAAGTCTTCGATCGTCGCTGCCTCGATCGAAAACGACTTCACCCTGTTCCTGTCGATAATGGCCCGGAACGCGTCCGCGGCGTCCTGGGTGGCGAACGCCTTCCATTCACCGTGCGCGGCGCCGCTGACGGCGATCATGCCGGGCACCCGGGCGAGTTCGCCCTGCACGTCGACCGGCAATGCCTGGTGTACCTTGAGCTTGATCCGGCCCGTATATTGTTCGATCAACGCGTCCAGCACGCCGTCGTCGACGACTTCGCCGTTCTCGACGATGAGCACCCGGTCCGCCAGCGCGATATCCGCCGCCGCGTGGGAAATCATCAGCATCGTCGCGTCCATCGTGCCGAGATGGGTCCGCAATGCATTGGCGAACCATTCGTCCAGCCCGAGACTCGGCTCGTCGAGCAGTACGAGAGCCGGCGCATGCGCCAGCGCCAGATACAGTTGAACGCGCTGCACCTGTCCGCGCGACAGCGCCTTGTACTGGACGCCCAGCAGTTCCTTCATGCCCAGCGTGTCGAAGATGCCCGGATCGACGGTCTGGTACACCGTCCGGTGGACGCGCACGATTTCACGCACGTACATCGAGCTGAACAAACCAACCTGCTGCAGCGCCATCCCGAGCTTCTTGTTCAGGTCGCGGTTATGTTCGGCGTCGACCGTTTCGCCCAGCACCACAATGTCACCCTCGGCGTGAGGACGCAAACCCGCGATCGTTTCCAGCAACGTCGTCTTGCCGCACCCGTTCCGGCCGATGATCGCGACGCGCTGGCGTTCGACGATGTGCAGTTCCGGGACGTTCAACGAGAACGACGCCGAACAACGATGCCGGAGATTGCGCACGCGGATCGCGGTTTCCCGCTGTCCAGGGACCGCGGCCGGCAGCGCGGCCGGCGCCGCCGGCGCCGCGCCGCCTGTCCGCCCGAGCACGACGCCTGCATGGCGGGCATACCTGCCGTCGCCGGCCAGTCCGCGAAGCATGTCGTAACCTGTTGCGGCATTGCCGCCGTACTGCCCGGGCGTGTTAATGAAGAGCAGTGCGCGGCCGATGACGGCATCCGGATCATTGCCGTTCAGTGCAAGCGCGCGCTCGTAGGCCGCCATCGCCTTTTTGTTATAAGTCGCGGCCTTGATGAAGTTGGCTTTCTCGAGCTTGAGGGAAAGTACGGCCCGGTGTCCCCTGAGTGCCCACAGCCTGGATTCCGGCAGGATTCCCGCATCCTTGAAATACATGTCGATCGTGGCCAGTTCCTCGTCGCCGACCGTACCGCCCAGGTTCAGGATCAGGACGGATTTTGCGATCAGCGCCGACAGCAGACTGTCCAGGATTGCCGCATGCCGGCTCGGCGCCGCATCGAGCAGGCGGTCGACGACCGGATCGAACGCTTCCGGCGTTTCGTCCGCATAGGCGCGGAAACCGGCCTCGAGGGCGTCGTCGGCCAGGGCCGCCAGTTCCGCCTCCGACACCTGCACCCGATGAAACGCATCCAGCGCCACGCCAAGCGCGGCTTCGACGATGGCACAGCTTTCCGCGTCACTCGTACTCCTGGACACGCGGTCGAACACCTCCAGCACGCCGGCGACGCCGTTCCTGTCGACGACCGATGCGATCACCCGCGCGCCAAGCGCGGAAATGGCGTGCACATGCGAGACGTCCGCGCCGGCGTCTTCGAAGAGCATCGTGCGCCCGGCCGCCTTGCTGAGCAGGGAGCGGAGGCTGAACGGGCACGGTGCGTCGCCGCCGTCGTCCCGGTCCGCGCCGAATCGGTGGGCGACATGATGCGCCCACCCTTCGTCGAGCAACCGGTTGCCGCAGCTGAGGAATGCGTGGGCGACTTCGTGGCAGGCGGCGTGGCGCAGCCGGTCGGGATAACCGGTCGACGACGTCGCCAGCCTGATCGTCGCGAGGCCGGGAAAACTGGTGATGGTGAGGTGTGCGCCCCGCAGTTCGCCGGACAGCTCCACGATGATCGTCGGACGCTCGATGCCCAGCAGCGATTCGCAGAAATGCACGGCATCGGCGATATCGCGCTGCAAGGCTTCCGGGCAATCGCCGTCTCCGAGGAAATACACCGGACCGAACGCGCGGACCGTGTCGCCCCTTGCGACGGCATGCCGCAGGCCGTCGTAAAGAGGAAACCTGCCGCGCAGGTCGAACATCCGGCCGAGCGAGGCCAGCGCGGCATCGGCATCGGCACGCGCCGCGTGCACCGCGAACGACGCCGCCAGCCCGGCCAGGAGATGCCCGCCCCGGTCCGGTCCGGCCGGCTCCGGATGCGCAGCGACGGAGAGCGGCATCATTTGGAGGGGGTTCCGAACAGGATGACGCTCGCCACGGTTTCCGTGACGCCGTCGGTATTCAGCGCCGCCGCCAGCTCGTCGTCGAAATACGAGCCGTAGACCAGCGCGCCGATGCCCAGGGCCGACGCGACGAGGCAGGCATTCTGGGAGGCGTGCCCCACTTCCAGGAGCCCCATCCGGTATCCCCTGCCGCCGTATTTCGCCGTGACCCGCTGCGGTACGGTGGTGAACACCATGACGATGGGCGCGGACGAAAACTGGCCGCCCGATGGAATCTCGACCTGTTCGAACGCACGCCCGTCCTGCGCAGCGAGCACGCGCAGCGTATGCGTCCGCGCGTCGTAATGCGCGATGCACGGCGCGATGCCATCGACTTTGTTGACGTATAAATAGATTTCGGTCGGGTACAGGCCGCCCGGCGAGGGGTACGGGCGGAACGTCATTTCCACCGATGGCGCCACCGTACTGGTCGCACGCTTGTTGACGCGAACAGCGTGATGCAGCAGCGTCGACAGCTGCTCGCTCGTCAATTGGCCCGTCAATCCGTAGCCGCTGCGGCGATTCGCCAGCGCCTCGCCCAGCGACGATTCGACCGGCGCGGGTTCCGGCAGCGTCACCACCGGGCAATTCAGTTATTCGTGATAGCCCGACGCACCGCGCGCGATGTACCCGGGATTGGACAGGTAGCGCACGATCGATCTGAGCTGCCCCTTGAACGTGCGCCTGAACCACTTGGTGTTTTCGTGCAGGACTTCGATCGCATTATCCGGATCGAAGCTCGCGGCATAGGGTTGCGGTGGAATCAGGTCTTGAAGATGTCGATCCATACTGTCGTTGTCCTTTACGGGAACGGATGGGGAGCCGGGTTCGGTTCAGGAAATGCCGCAAGCCCCCAATGGCGGGACAGTTCCCGCAAACGACGCTCATCCCTCGAGATCAAATTGCCGCCGAACAGCAGGGGCTGTAATCCGGGCACGATCGTTCTCACGACACGCAGGTCGAGGTCCGCGACGTCGTCGGTCGTCACGTCGACCGTGAATACCGATTTGCCGAGCCCCTCGAGGTGTTCGAGCATGTGCTCCAGGTTTGACGTCGGATGCCGTTGCGCCAGTTCGGAAAATGACACCGTGACGCCCGGTTCGAACAGGAAATCGAGGCAGTGGCGGCGCGACGGTTCCAGGTAATGGGCGAAGTGGTCGCCGGGATTGACGATCTCGTCGCGCGTCGGCGGCGGTTTGCCCCGATTGCGCACGCGGTTGCTCCAGACCAGTCCGTGCAACGCTTCGACGACCGCCTTGTTCACCGCGCGCTTCAGGTCGGGATTGGCGCATGAGCCGAACGCGATGCGTCCGTCATGCACGCTGTCGGCCATTGCCATGATCACCGGAATGCCGGTGTCGGCCGTGATCGACCACAGGTGAATGGGAACGCTGCGGTTCCGGAGCGCCCGCTGCACGCCGGGGTCGAGCAATGGCAGGGCCTCGTCCTCGATCCGCAGGGATGGCGGCCTGGCCATCAGTTGCCACATCGATGCGAACGCGTCCCGCTCCAGTACCTCGCACAGTCCGCCCTGCACGGCCGCATCGAACGACGCGGCGCAACTGAGGCCGCTCGACGTATTCTGGATGATGTTTTCGTGCTCGTGATCCAGGCGCACCCCGAGGTACACCGCCACTGCCGGGACGAATTTTTCCACCTGGCGGCAGAGATCCACTGCCCGGACCCAGTTGCGCGGCAGATTCCTGGCGGGCGCCGCGAAAGGCACCTCGTTGTTCGCGTACTGGCCGGCGCCGAACAAAATGAAGTCGGCCAGCGGAACGGCGTCCGCGCCGAGCTCCATTTCAGATGCGAGAACGAAACGGGTCCGGTCCGGCACGAAAGCGGCATACCGTTCGAGCGCTTCGCCGAACGACGCCCACATGGCGCTGGCGCGATCGAACGCGGCGCCCGATCCATTGCGGGCGTCCTGCCTGCGGCCGTGTTTGTTTTCGCAAAAATACGCGGCTTCCACCGTCAGCCCATTAAACACGAACAGGCCGGGCGCGTCGTGGTGGTTATTCTCTTCGATCAGTGAAGTAATGATGCCATGGCTTTTATTGACCAGGGCGCTATGCACAAGCTTCAAACGCTCGGTACCGGTAAGAGCTTGCATGATCAACCTGCCTTCAGCGCCAGTTTGGTATTAATCACAGCGCTGAACGGGCGATTCCCATTCGCTGTTCCGCAAACCGGACAACGGGGAATTTTCAGCAATTTGCTGTTCGACACTTCGCCGCTGAATACATTCACTTCCTGGAGCGGACTCAAATGAAGATCCATTCCCAATCCTGACAGAATGGCCAGTATTTTCGTCAATGCAGCGGAAATACCCCAATGAATCGACAATACATTCGGCGTGGGCTGGCAAATCACATTATCGCTGTCCGATGCGGCTTCGAATTCCTCGATATGGGTACGCGTGGAACTCACACGATGGAAATAACACTCATAACAGGCATTTGCCTTCGGCACGACGACCGGACCGCAGCGCGCAATATGCGCGTCCACGCTGGCATAGATCGATGTGACGTCCTGGGCGACCGCAAAACGGTTCCATTTCCGAAACAACGCATGGTCCATCGAATCCGAGCACACCACCAGCAGTGTTGCATGACGCCGCTCTTCCGGCACGGATTCGTCCATGCCGATCGGCGCCCATGCGACTTGCAGGTCATCGAGTGCGGCGCCCAGCCCTGCGGCGACATCGCCTTCGCCCGCGACCAGCACGCTCCACTGCTGGAAAGACAAATTCTTGCCGAAGCCGGACACGACTTTATCGGCCAGGTTGGCGGAGTGCGCCAGGAAATCCATCGTCGCGAGCGGCGGTGTGCGCCGGTCGCTGGTATGCAGGAAATTCGATTTGCAGAGCGACTGCATGACGGTGTCGACGACTTCCGACGGCCAGGCCCCCGGGAAGTTTTCCAGTAATTGCGGCACCGTAAAGCCGTCAGGCACCGCCGATTCAAAAATCGCCTCGATCAGGCCGGTTTCATCCTTGAGGGTAAAACGCCGCCCGTACAGATTCAGACTGAGCCGGGACTCGTCAATGCGAACGACCTGCAAACCTGGTGATACGTAGTACTTGTCTTCACCCATATTCATCTCAACCAAAGTTCGTATCGCCTGAAACCGCAGGGTTTCCCCTGCGGTTTTATCCTTTTAGCAGCAGCAGCAGCAGCAGCAGCAGCAGGCGTCCTCGCCATCACACAAAGCCAGCGCGCCAGACAGTTCATCCTGGTACATATCGAAGTGCTCGCCTTCGGTCGTATCGATGATGCTAATACCGCTTACTGCATTCAAAGTGGTCATAGCTTTTCCTTTGGTTTGAGTTGTCAAGCACCGTATTCGCAATTCTCATTTACTTATTTGAAAAGCGTCTATCGGTAAAAAAATTCTACATGTAAGTATTCAACATTGCAATTAGGTATTTATCCGGCATATCACGGGAATTTATGAAATCGATAACTCTCACAAAAATCCACTTACGCGCAAATTTGGAATAGGAATTTATAGGAATATTCCTATATTTACGCAGAAACTCTCGATATGGAGGAGCAGGAATAAGGCAGCGCGTTCGCGAAAATCACGCAATCTACCCATGATCACGGCACGCAATGGTGCAGCGCATCAGGAACGCCGGCAGTGGCGGGAAAAGTTCGGCCCGGGCGGGCCTGTACGACAGGATCGCGCCGCTCGATGACGAGGGCGCGACGATGGGATGCGTAACGGGGAGAAGTCAGTCGCCGGGGCCGTCACCCGGCATCGTATCGGCCATGAGACGGAGTTCTTCCGGCGTCAGCTCCTCCGGTTTCTTGCCTTCGAGACCGTCGAAGTCGGCGGGCCGCTGCTTCGGGGGCGGGGGCACCGTCGCTTCAGGCGGCTTCGTGTCGGTCTGCGGGGTTTGTGCTTGATCGTT
Source organism: Massilia sp. (assembly GCA_045810485.1). GTDB lineage: Bacteria > Pseudomonadota > Gammaproteobacteria > Burkholderiales > Burkholderiaceae_D > Telluria. The sequence goes on from JBJMVU010000013.1 coordinate 8,891, forward strand.
GGCCATGTTGGGCTCCTTGCGATGGTAGATCGGTCGGAGCCAGTGTGTCACAAGGGCGCATCCGATGGCGTCCGCATCGGCGCGAGCCGGTCGAGCGCGACCCGGTCGAACGCGACCCGGTCGAGCCTGATCCAGCCGCTTGCCTCGCGCCCCGTGCGCGGATTGCGGTACGCGACGTCCGCGTAATCGCCATAGGTGTGGAGAACGGTCAGCACGTCGCCCGGGATCACGAACAGCTGCGGGAGCTTGCACTCGTCCAGCGGCGCCGTGTGGAACCAGGCGCGGCCCGTGCCGGCGACGACGCGCGCCGCCTGTGCGGACTCGACCGGCAGCCAGCGCGACGTGGCGGTGAGCTGGGCCGCTTCGCAGCGGGTCAGCACGTTGGTGAGTTCCTTCATGCGGTCCTGCATCCAGACGAACTCGTGTACCTGCCCCGTGCCCTCCTGCGCGAGCTGGACGACAAGCTTGTCGCCCGCGCGGCGTGCGCCGAACCCGGCCAGGCAATCGCCGAACGGCTGCGACATCGTCGCTTCATCGCCCGGCCCGATCTGCAGCAGGGTGAAGCGGTGCCGGCATTGCGGGTCCGGCAGTTGCGCATCGACGAGCACATAGTCGGCATCGTCCTGCACGGACAGCTTGACGAGGGCGGCGTCGCCGTCGACCTGCCCCAGCGACGCGCCGCGGAACCGGATGTCCGAGCGCACGGTATCGGGCACGGCCTGCGTCTCGACCGGCCCGAAGCGGGTGGCGACGTTCGCGTGCCCGTCGGCCGCGGCGCACCAGGGCGATATCGCTACGACGGCCGCCACGACAACAGCCCGCAAGAACAAACGCCCGCGCGGGGCGGGCGTCATGGTGGAGAACGCGGCGAGGGCGGTTGCCATCGCGATGCGGCGAGCCGTCAGGCCGTGCCGCCGACGGTCACGCCGTCGATGCGCAGCGTCGGCTGGCCGACGCCCACCGGCACGCTCTGGCCTTCCTTGCCGCACACGCCCACGCCCGAGTCCAGGCGCATGTCGTTGCCGATCATCGAGATGCGGTTCATCGTGTCCGGCCCGTTGCCGATCAGGGTCGCGCCCTTCACCGGGTACGTGACTTTGCCGTCCTCGATCATGTAGGCCTCGCTGGCGGAGAACACGAATTTGCCGTTCGTGATGTCGACCTGGCCGCCGCCGAAGTTCACCGCATACAGGCCGTTCTTGACCGAGGCCAGGATCTCGGCCGGGTCCTTGTCGCCGGCCAGCATGTACGTGTTCGTCATGCGCGGCATCGGCAGGTGCGCGAACGATTCGCGGCGCGCGTTGCCCGTCACCGGCATCTTCATCAGGCGCGCGTTCATCGTGTCCTGGATATAGCCCTTCAGGATGCCGTCCTCGATCAGCGTGGTGCACTGGGTCGGGTTGCCCTCGTCGTCCATGTTCAGCGATCCGCGGCGGTCCTGCAGGGTGCCGTCGTCGACGACGGTCACGCCCTTGGCCGCGACGCGCTGGCCGATCATGCCGGCATACGCGGACGAGCCCTTGCGGTTGAAGTCGCCTTCGAGGCCGTGGCCGACCGCTTCGTGCAGCAGCACGCCGGGCCAGCCCGGGCCGAGCACGATGGTCATCGGACCGGCCGGGGCCGGACGCGCTTCCAGGTTCACGAGGGCGGCCTGCACGGCTTCGCTGGCGTATTTTTCCAGCAGCTCGTCGCTGAAGTAGGCGTAATCGTAACGGCCGCCGCCGCCCGACGAGCCCATCTCGCGCCGGCCGTTCTGCTCGGCGATGACGGTGACGGACACGCGCACGAGCGGACGGATGTCGGCCGCCAGCACGCCATCGCTGCGCACGACGAGCACGACGTCGTACTCGCCCGCCAGGCCGGCCATCACCTGCACGACGCGCGGGTCCTTGGCGCGGGCGATCTTCTCGACGCGCTCGAGCAGCGCGACTTTCGCGGTGGCGTCGAGCGAGGCCAGCGGGTCATGCGGCAGGTACAGCGAGCGGCCGCCGGCCGGCTGGACGCCGGTTGCGACCTTCACGCGGCCGGCGCCCGCGCGCGCGATCGTGCGCGTGGCCGCGGCGGCGTCGAGCAGGGCTGCCTGCGAGATGTCATCGGAGTAGGCGAAGGCGGTCCTGTCGCCCGACACGGCGCGCACGCCGACGCCCTGGTCGATCGAGAAACTGCCGCTCTTGACGATGCCCTCTTCCAGGCTCCAGCCTTCGCTCTTGGTGAACTGGAAATACAGGTCGGCATAGTCGACCTTGTGCGTGAACATGGTCCCCAGCGTCGTGATCAGCTTGCCTTCGTCGAGGCCGAATGGCGTCAACAGGACGTCGCGCGCGACAGCGAGGGAGGAGAGATTCGGTTCGAATGGAGTCATTGCGTCAGGTCTTTCTGATAGGGATGGGGCATTGTGCCATACCTTAAAGTTTGCGGTGTTTCAGCGCCGGCAAACTCTCGCGCACCTTCGCGATGTAATCGGGATCGATCTCGCCGCTGACGACGCCCTCGCCTTCCGGCAACACGTCCTTCACATCGCCCCAGGGATCGATGAGCATGCTGTGGCCGAACGTGCGGCGGCCGTTGGGATGCGCGCCGCCCTGGGCGGACGCCAGCACGTAGCACTGGTTCTCGATGGCGCGGGCGCGCAGCAGCACTTCCCAGTGCGCCAGGCCCGTCGTGTGCGTGAATGCGGCCGGCACGACGATCAGCGTGCAATCGCCCATCGCACGGAACAGTTCCGGGAAGCGCAGGTCGTAGCAGATCGACATGCCGACCTTGCCGAACGGCGCCTGGAAGCTGCCGACCGTCGCGCCGGGGACGATGGTGCGGGCCTCGTCGTACGATTCGCTGCCCTTGTTGAAGCCGAACAGGTGAATTTTGTCGTAGCGGCCGACGTGCTGCCCGGCCGGATCGTAGACGAGCGTCGTGTTCAGCACGCGGCCGGCGTCGCCGGACACGAGCGGCAACGTACCGCCGATCAGCCAGATGCCGTGCTCGCGCGCCTGTCCGGCCAGGAAATCCTGGATGGGGCCGATGCCCGGCTGTTCCGCGTGGGCGACCTTGTCCGTGTCCGTCATGCCCATGATGGGCCAGTATTCCGGCAAGGTGACCAGGGTGGCGCCGCGCGCGACGGCGTCCAGGATCAGGCGGCGCGCGGTGGCGAGATTCTCGTCCACATTCGGCGTGGACACCATCTGTACAGCAGCAACAGTCGTCTTCATTTCGAACCCTTCTTGTCCTTGTTGCGGTCCTGCGCGGCCGCGTTCGCGGCGGCCGCGGCGACGGCAGGCGAATTGTCCAGCTTCACGATGTGCGGCGACTTCCACGGACCCGTTACCTGCATGTGATACGTGAGCGCCTTCATCACGGGCGCGCGCAGGAACAGCTGGGCCAGGAAACTGCCGAGGCCGATCACGGGGTTCACCGCGAGGCCGTACACGAGCGAGCTGGTGCCGAGGTTGAATTCCGGGATCACGACGACGTGCAGGTTCGTCGACTCATGCGCGATGTCGGCCGTGCCGTCCATCAGCACCGTCGCCGCCACGCCGTGCATCTTGAGGTTGTCGGTGCGCACGACGCCGCGCGTGATCATCGCGTTCGCCGTGATGCCGTCGAACGCAAGCCCCTCCGAGAACACGTCGTGGAAGTCGAGCTTCAGCATGCGCGGCAGCATCTGCAGGCTCAGCACGCCCAGCAGTTTCGCGGCGCCCGGGTCCTGCTTGAGGAATTGCCCGTCCTCGACGTTCATCTGGATCTGGCCCGACAGGCTCGGGATGTCGAGCGAATACGGCAGCCCGGCCCACGAAATATCGCCGGACAGCGAGCCCTTGCCGTGGCGCAGGGTCTCCGGGAAGCCCAGGCGGTCGAGCAGGCGGCCGGCGTCGCTGATGTCGAGCGTGAAGTTCAGCGCCGTATTGCTCTTGCCGTCGCGCGTGAGCCAGCGGCCGTTCGCCTTCAGCTGGCCGTCCGGATTCGTCAGCGCCAGCTTTTCGATGCGCCATTCGCGTCCGGCCAGCGCCTGCGCATTGCTGGCCACCAGTTCCAGGCGGCCGAACTGCTTGTTGAACAGTTCGAAGCGTTCAGCCACGATGTCCAGGCCCGGGATGTTGGCGCTGGCGCCCTTGTTCGATTCGAGCAGGTCCTTCACTTCGTTCGCGGACGATTCCGGGATCACGAGCGACGCCAGGCGCGCCGTCACCTTGCCCAGGCCCTGCCCCGATTCGTTCCACGTGACGTAGCCGACCACCTGGCGCGAATCGATGCTGGCCTGCCACGTATTGTTCTGGTGCGAGGCGCCGACGACGACGTCGCGCAGCGCCCGTTCGCCGACGACCAGTTCGCCGGCACGCGCGGCGACCGTGTCCGGCACGACATACTGGGCCATGCCGCCGCCATTCTCGGCCGATGCGGACGCGGCAGGCGCGGCCTCGCCCGGTCCGGCGATCTCGCGGGCCGCCGCGAGCCAGCGGTCGACGTTCAGCGCCTTCATGTTCACGTTGATCATCATGCCGCTGTCGGGCTCGGGCGCCGGCACGTTGACGCCGATGCCGCCCCGCTTGACGATCCAGGGTCCGCGCGGCTGGCGTTCGCGCACGTATTTCGCGGCGGCGAGGTTACCCAGCAGGATGCGGATGTCGTCGCGGCCGACGCCGTCCGTGCCCGCCGGCTGGCCCGTGAGGACGAAGTGCAGCGGCAGCGCGTCGGCCGCGGGCTTGTTCAGCGGCGCCGGCAGTTCGATGCCGAGGCCGGCGAGATTCGAATCGACGATGATCTGGGCCTGGCGGTCCTTCACCGTGACGGTGCCGCCGAAGCGCGCGCCGCCGGACAGCTTGGCGCCCAGGCGTTGCAGCGCCGGCAGGGAGCGCGTCTGGCGCATGCCCTCGGCCGTCGCGCTGCCGGCCATGCGGATCTGGATGCTGCCGTCGCGCTGGGTACCGCCAGACAATTGCAGCGGCCCGCCCAGGAAGCTGGCGCCCACGCCGTTCAGGTTCACGCCGTGTTCGGAAAACTCGATGCGGCCCAGTGCGGCCTCGATGGGCGGCAGGTCGGGGAACAGCACGACCTCGTTGTTCTGCAGCTGCAGCGCGCCCTGCACCTTCGCATCGTGCAGGTTCGCGAGCGGCAGGTGCAATTTCAGGCCCAGTTTCGCCGGGCCGGTCCCCTTGGTGTCTTCGGTGAAATGGCCGATCCATTCGAGCACGGGGCTGGCCGCCACGTAGTGCAGGAAATCGGGCAGCGGGCCGGCGGCCGCGCCGTCGATGTCGAGCATCATCTCGTGGATGCCCAGCTCGGGGATCACGGCGCGCACGTTCGACAGCGCGATGCCCTGCGTGCGCGCCGTGTCGGCATGGATGTCCATGCGGGCGCGGTCGAACACGATGGACCCGTCGATGTTTTCCAGCAGCGGCCACAGCGGCGCCTTGCCGTCGGCCGTCTTGTGGCCGGGCGCGTACTCGAGCTTGCCGTCCTCGATGCGGCCGCTGACGCGGAACTCGCCCTTGGCGCGCTGGACGGCATTCTCGGCGCGGAACGGGAAGTGGGCCAGGTCGCCGCGCAGGCGCAGGCGCGTGTCGTGCAGCATGCCGCCCTGCAGCGCGCCCGTCAGCCAGTCGCGCAGGCCCTCCGGCGTCGCGAGAGGGAGCCAGCGGCCGATGCTCGCGATCTCGAAATTGTCGACCGTGCCCGTGAAGTCGGCAGTGCCCGGGCCGTGGCCCGCCTTCAACGGCAGCACGTGGCGGCCCGTCAGGGTCGCCTTCAACGCGCCCTGGGACAGGTTCAGGCTGTCGACGTCGATGGCCAGCTGGTCGTCCGCCAGGTGCGTCCAGCGCGCATGCATGGCCAGCTGGTCGAACGGCATTTCCGGATCGGCGAACCAGGCCGGCAGTGCCAGCACGAGCTTGTCGGAATCGATGTCGACGCTGCCGCCATGGTCGCTCGCATCGATGCGGCCCGACAGGTTCTTGAAACCCGGCAGCGCCGGCCGTGCGGCCTGGGCCGGCTGGCCATCGGTCGCGGCCAGCTCGGCGCGCGCCGCCAGCGGATTCATGCCGAGATTCTCGACGTCGCCGCGCACGCGGTAGCCCGTGACGTGCGGGAAGCGGCCCTGCCATTCGACGTCGGCGTCGTTGATGCGGCCACGCGGCGCCAGTTCAGTCAGCAGTTGGCGGTGCGCGGGCGCGATGGGCAGTTGCACGGCCAGCGCGGCCAGCGCGCCCACGTCCAGCTGCTCGGCGCGCACTTCGAAGCGCTCGGGCTGGGTGCGCGTGGCCGGGCGCCACGATTCGGTCAGCGTGGCGGGCGGCAGCACGGCGCCGCCTTCCATCACGACCGAGAAGTTCTCAAGGCCGATGGCGTGGCCCAGCGCGCCGAAGGTCGGCTTGCCGTCGTCCACGTTCGGCGCGATGGTCTCGCTGGCCGACAGCCTGCCCGCCACGCGGGACAGGGCCAGCGGCGGCGTGTCCGGCCCGAGGCGCGCGCTGACGCCGGCCAGCGCCAGGTCGGCCGTGAACCCGGCCAGGCGCGCGTGGTCGAAGTCGAGCCAGGCGCGCACGGAGCCGCGGCCTTCCTGCAGGGTGAACGGGTAGTCGACGTACTGCTTCCACGCGGCAAGGTCGGTGTTGCGCAGGTCGGCATAGACCTGGCCTTTCCAGCGCTTCGCGTCGGACGGCTTGGCGCCGAACGCGGGATGGGTAAAGCGCGCGCGCAGGTCGAGCGGGTCGCCGGCGCCCGGCGGCGGTGCGGCCTTCAGGGCGAAGCGGTGCGTCGTCCAGCGGTTCTGCAGCACGAGGGTCACGTCCGACAGCGCGAGCGTGGCCGCGCCGCGCAGCTCGTCCGTCCAGGACAGGCGGCCTTCGCGGATGACGACCTCGTGCTGGCGCAGCAGCCAGTCGGCGCCGCCGCCCTCTTCCTTTTTATTCGGCTCGATGCGCACGCCGGCCACGGCGATGACGCCATCGGGACCGCGCCGCACATCCAGTTCCGGCCGGTTGATTTCCAGCGCCTCGAACCGGGGTTCGGCCGCCACGACCGACCACCACGACAGGGTGGCCGACACGGACGGCAGCGCCAGCAGCTGGCGCCCGGCGCGGTCGCGCAGGCGCAGATCGCCCAGGTACAGGTTCGGATGCAGCCCGCGCCACGACGCGTAGACGCGGGCGATGCTCACCTGGTTGCCCAGCGCGCGGCTGGCGGCCCGTTCGATGTCGGGCTTGTAGATGTCGATGTTCGGCAGGACCGCGTAGCGCAGCACCAGGAACAGCATCATGAACGCGAAGTAGACGAGCAGGACGGCCTTGATCGTAAAGCCGAGCACGTGATGCGACGCCAGGTTGGCATAGCGGTAGCAGGCGCGTGCGCGGGCCCAGCGCTCCCCCAGTGGCACATGCTCATGCGCGTGGAGGGGCGCCTGCTCGTGCGCGTCGGGTTCGCGCTGCGCCTGCGGTTCCGGGTTGTGCATCAAAAGGCTCAAAGACTCGTCGCCGAATATTGTTAATCTGTAAATAAGAGAGCGCTTGCAACATCCGCGGCGTCTACCTTACCATCGTGCTGACCCAGGGCAGCATGGCGGGCAATTTTACCCCATAGCAAGCGTCCCGAAACGCACAACTCGTCTGGAAATCGCCCCATGCTCCATGTTTCCCCTTTCCCAGCTACGCCGCAGTCTCTCGCGCAGATGTCGCGCTTTTACCAACGCTGGCTCGCCGCCGACCCGGCCCGTGCCGGGCGCGTCGATACCCTGTCCGCATTATCGCTGGCCTCCCTCGATGTCGGCGCAGCGCTGAAGACCGAGGCAGCTCTCGGTCCCAACGGCATAGTCCTGCCGACACCCCGGGCGATGCGCCGCCTGCGCAACCTGCTCATCTGCGCCATCATCCGGCGCGACCTCGACGGCCTGGCCGACCTGGACGAAGTCGTGACGGCGATGAGCCGCTTCGCCGATTTCGCCGTCCAGACCCACCTGGCCGAGCTGATGGTGGAGATGACCGCGCTGCACGGCGAACCGGTCGGCGCCGATTCCGGCCGCCCCCAGCAGATGATGGTGCTGGCGATGGGCAAGCACGGCGGGGGCGAACTGAACGTCTCGTCCGACATCGACCTCATCTTCGTCTACCCCGAGGACGGCGACACCAGGGCCGCTCCCGGCCAGAAATCGCTGTCGAATCACGAATTCTTCGCGCGCCTGGGCCGCAAGCTGATCGCCGCGCTGTCCGAAGTCACCGAAGACGGTTTTACGTTCCGCGTGGATATGGCGCTGCGTCCAAACGGCAAGTCGGGCCCGCTCGTGGCGAGCCTGAACATGGTCGAGGACTACCTGATCGTACAGGGGCGCGAATGGGAACGGTATGCCTGGGTCAAGGCGCGCGCCGTCACCGGCGATCCGGCCGACATCGCGGCCCTCGACGCCATCGTGCGGCCATTCGTGTTCCGGCGCTATCTCGACTTCGGCGTGATCGACGCGATCCGCACCATGCACGCGCAGATCCGTGCCGAGGTCAACCGCCAGGAGCGCCTGCATCCGGAGCGCAACCAGAACGTCAAGCTGGGGCGCGGCGGGATCCGCGAGATCGAATTCCTCGCGCAAGTGTTCCAGCTGATCCGCGGCGGCCGCGACCCGGCGCTGCGCGAGCGCTCCACGCGCAAGACCCTGCGCCTGCTGGCCGAGCGCGAACTGCTGGCCGCCGACACCGTCGAGCAATTGCTTGAAGCCTATGAATTCCTGCGCGACCTGGAGCACCGCCTGCAATACCTGGAAGATGCCCAGACACACACGATGCCCGTGTCGCCGGAAGACAGGAACACCGTCGCGCGGATGATGGGCATGGCCGACGAGGCCGAACTGCTGGCCCGGCTGGACGCCTGGCGCGTCTTCGTCGCCGCCCAGTTCGACGCGATCTTCGCCGACAAGGCGGCCGGCGCCGAGTCCGTCGATCCGGATGCGCTGCTGTCCGATCCGGACAACCGCGACGCCATCGCCGACCGCCTCGCGAGCCTCGGCTTCGACGATCCGCAGGCCGGCGCGAACCGTCTCGTCGCGACCTGGCAGGCGCCCAGGCTGCAGACCCTGCCGGAAGCGAGCCGGCACCGCCTCGTCGCCCTCGTCAACACGGCGCTGGCGCAGATCCCGGTCGTCATCGCCGACGCCGGGCTCGGCAGCCATGCCGCCCTGCTCGGCCGCCTGCTCGACTTCTTCGAAGCCATCGCGCGCCGCTCCGCGTACCTGTCGCTGCTGACGGAATATCCGCACACGCTGGAGCGGGTGCTGCGCATGATCAATGCGTCCGGCTGGGCCGCGACCTTCCTCACGCAGCACCCGATCCTGCTGGACGAGTTGCTGGACGACCGCGGCAACGCCGCCGATGACCTGCCCGCGCTGGCGGCGAGTCTCGCGGCCCAGCTCGATGCGGCCACCGGCGACACCGAGCGCCAGCTCGACATCCTGCGCGAAGCCCACCACGCCCAGATGTTCCGCCTGCTCGCGCTGGACCTGGCGGGAGAATTGTCCGTCGAACGCCTGGCCGACCATCTGTCCGCACTGGCCGACCTGATCGTGTGCGAGGTGGTGCGCCGCGCCTGGCGCACCATCGCGTCGCGCCACCGCGAGGTGCCGCAGTTCGCCGTCATCGCGTACGGCAAGCTGGGCGGCAAGGAGCTGGGCTACGTGTCCGACCTGGACGTGATCTTCCTGTTCGACGACGACGACGACATGGCGCCCTCGAACTACGCCAAGCTGGCCCAGCGCTTCATCACGTGGATGACGACGCACACGCCGGCCGGCATCCTGTTCGACATCGACACGGCGCTGCGGCCGGACGGCGCCTCCGGCATGCTCGTGTCGTCCGTGGCCGCGTTCGAACGCTACCAGCTGTCGTCGGCGTGGCTGTGGGAGCACCAGGCCCTCACGCGCGCCCGCTTCTGCTCGGGCGACGCCGGCATCGGCACCCGGTTCGAGGCGATCCGCGAACAGGTGCTGCGCCAGGACCGCTCCGGCCGCGAGGCCGAGCTGCGCAGTGAAGTCGTCAAGATGCGCCAGCGCATGCGCGACGCCCATCCGCCGCGCGACGATCGATTCGACCTGAAGCACGACGAAGGCGGCATGATCGACATCGAATTCATCGTGCAATACCTCGTGCTGCGCCACGCGGCCGCGTATCCGCAGCTGACGGCCAACGTCGGCAACATCGCGCTGCTGAAACTGTGCGGCGGGCTGGGCCTCATCGATACCGGCCTCGCCGACGGCGCCGCCGCCGCGTACCGCGCCATGCGCAAGCTGCAGCACCAGGTGCGCCTGCAGGGCCAGGAAAATGCGCGCGTGGAGCGCAGCCTCGTCGCGAAACATGCAGACGTCGTCATGCGGCTGTGGCACGCCTGCTTCCAAGTCTAAACATTTTCCGCTGGAAAGTATTTACGAATTGATTTTCGTCAATACAGAAGACGCCGGTAGGGCCAACGTAGTGATCTACGTCAATGCCTATTACCGGAGACTTCATGCAACAGCGTACAAGAATCGCATTGGCCATGGCCCTCGCCGTGCATGCGATGTCGGCGCCTGCACAAGAACAACTGCAGCGCGTCGAAGTGACGGGATCCCGCATCCGCCAGGTCGACCTGGAAACGGCGCAACCAGTCCAGGTGCTGACCCAGGACCAGATCCAGAAGACGGGCCTCGTCACCGTCGGCGACATCCTCAACAACCTGTCCGCCGCCGGCACGCCGGCCTTTTCGAAAGGGCAGACCCTGACGTCGAACCGCGAGCAGGGCGGCCAGTACATCAATATGCGCAACCTGGGCGCGAACCGGCTGCTGGTGCTGGTGAACGGCAAGCGCTGGACGCAGACGGTCGCCGGCTACACCGACATGTCGACCATCCCGGCGTCGATGATCGAGCGCATCGACGTCCTGAAGGACGGCGCCTCGTCGATCTACGGGTCGGATGCGATCGCCGGCGTCGTCAACGTCATCCTCAAGAAGACCATGCAGGGCGGCCTCGTCAGCGTGTACCACGGGCAGAACGGGAAAGGCGACGGCAGGAAGAAGGACTACGCGCTCTCCTACGGCGCGGGCGACGAGAGGACGAACCTGATGTTCGGCCTGACGTACACCGAGGACGGCGTCGTCTGGGCGAAGGACCGCGACGTCACCGCCTTCCTCTACGGCCCGGACCACCTGGGCGCCGGCCTCGGCACGAGCCCGTGGGGCCGCATCCGCCAGGTGAGCGCCGGCGGCGGTGCGACCGGCTTCAACAAGATCCTGAACCATACCGGTTCCTACCTCGGCGACGGCGCCGGCGCCAGCTCGCGCGATCCGAACAATTACCACAACTATGCCGCGGCCGATGCGGACACGTTCAACGCGTCGGACCAGATGATGTACCTGTCGCCGACGCGGCTGACCTCGATCTTCACGAAAGGCACCCTCGCCCTGCCGAACGACATGCGCCTGACGACCACGGCGATGGTCGCGGACCGTGAATCGTCGCGCCAGAACGGCGGCTACCCGCTGAGCTCGCTCACCCAGGGCAAGTACCCCGTCTATATCGACAAGAACAACTGGTTCAACCCCTACCCGGGCCAGGACCTGTTCTTTTACCGCCGCACGATCGAGGTGCCGCGCGTGACGGACAACGGCAACCGGACGCGCCATATCGATGCGAGCCTGGAAGGCGATGTCCGCCTGCTGGGCAAGGCCTGGAACTGGAGCGTCGGCTACAACCACAGCGCCGTCACGGGCACCGTGCAGTCGCGCGGCAACCTGAACCTGCTGAACCTGAAGAAGGCGCTCGGACCGTCGTTCCTGAACGCGGCGGGCGTCGTGCAGTGCGGCGCCGCGGCCAGCCCGATCCCGCCGGCCGAATGCGTGCCGTTCGACATCCTCGGCGGCCCGTCCGCCGCGACGGACGCCGCGCTGCGGTACGTGATGTCGACCGGCCAGGCCACGTACGGTTCGACCGTCAACAGCGCCACCGCCGACATCACCGGCGAACTGTTCAGCCTGCCGGCGGGCGCCGTCGGCGTCGCGGCCGGCCTCGAGCACCGCGCCGTCCGCGGCGACGACCGTCCGGGCCAGTTCGAGCAGTCCGGCTATTCGACCGACCTGGCCGGCAACGCCACGGTCGGCAGGTACACGGTGCGCGAAGCGTACCTGGAATTCAACATCCCGCTGCTGAAAAACCGGCCGTTCGCGCAACTGCTGGGCGTGGACATCGCGTCGCGCTACGCCGACTACAGCAACTTCGGCAACACCACGAACAGCAAGGCCAGCGTGATGTGGAAGCCGGTGCGCGACCTGCTGGTGCGCGGCACGTACGCCCAGGGCTTCCGCGCCCCGGCCCTGAACGACACGTTCGGCGGCGGCCAGCAGGCCTACGATTCCTACCTGGATGCCTGCGACAGCAAGTACGGCGAAGCGGCGAAGAACCCCGTTGTGGCGGCCCGCTGCGCGGCCGCCGGCGTCCCGGCCGGGTTCCGCCAGGTCAACCAGGCCGGCACACCCGTCCCGGCCGGCGGCGCCCAGACCCCGGTCCCGTTCAACGTCGGCGCCGGCAACGCCGCGCTGCAACCGGAAACGGCGACGACGAAGACGTTCGGCCTCGTCTACAGTCCAGACTGGCTGAACGGCGCCTCGATCGCGCTGGACTGGTTCGACATCCAAGTCAGGAACCGCATCACGGGCGTGACGGCCACCTACGAGATCAACCAGTGCTACATCGGCGGCGAGCAGGCGTTCTGCGACAGGATCAGGCGCGATCCGGCCACCGGCATGATTGCCACCCTGTCGCGCGGCAACGCCAACCTGGGCGAGCTGCAGACGAAAGGCATCGACCTGACCTTCGCCTACCGCTTCCCGCGCACGGCCGCCGGCCAGTTCAATGTGCGGTCGGAATCGACGTATACGGACACCTTCCGCATCAAGAGCGCGGCGACGTCGGCCTGGGAAAACGATGCCGGCGAATTTACGTACAACCGCCTGAAGGCCAACCTCACGCTGGACTGGAACCTCGGCAACTGGAGCGCCACGCTGGCGTCGCGCTACTACAGCGGCGTGAAGGTCCACTGCTGGAGCGCGGCCAATAACGAAGAGTGCGGCAACCCGACCGGCCCGGCCAGCTGGGGCACGGGCTACACGACGCTGGGCGCGATGGTCTACAGCGACCTGTCGCTGGGCTACGCGCTGCCGTGGAAGGCGAAGCTGCTGGCCGGCGCCAACAACGTGTTCGACCGCAAGCCGCGCATCGTCTACGACGCCGGCACGTCCTTCGTGAACGGCACGTCGGCATCGTCGGCAGTCGATCCGCAGATGCCGGTCGACCGCCTGTTCTACGTCCGGTACAGCCAGTCGTTCTGACACCCGCCCGGCCTACCGCCGGGCAATATATTTACCATCAAGGAATTTTGCCTGTTGTACAAATGTAACACTCCAAAAGACAGGTTTCTTCCCCTGTTCTGAAATGGTGCATGCCGGTCATGAAAGAATGTTGCACCGAATCGGGCGATCCGTAGGGGGTTTTACGGGCAAATCCAAGCTTTCTGCATATATTTGTGTCTTTACACAACATTTGATGCGACATATACATACAACTTCGGCGATCTGCCTGTAATTACGCATGAGCGCAACATCCACAAATATGCATCTCTGAACATTGACAGGCCGGCACGCCGGATGATTCCATTGCCAGCTTGAAAAAAAATGTTAACCACATTGATTTCAAGACAGTCGCATCGCAGCGACGGCTTCTCACGGCTGCTATACCCAGTCCGCCGTGCCCTAACCTAGGAGTTTTGCAAACATGATGGAAAAAGTCTTGTCCCGCTCGATCCGCCTGATCTGCTTCGGCGGCGTCGCATTCGGGATGCATGCGGCTTACGCACAAGAGACGCAACCGGCGCCCCTGCAGCGTGTCGAAGTGACCGGCTCGCGCATCCGCCAGGTCGATCTGGAAACGGCACAACCGATCCAGGTGATGACCCAGGAACAAATCCAAAAGTCGGGTCTCGTGACCGTCGGCGACATCCTGAACCAGCTGTCGTCGGCCGGTACGCCGGACTTCGACCGCGGCGGTTCGCTGACGTCGAACCGTGAAAACGGCGGCCAGTACATCAGCCTGCGCAACCTGGGCTCGAACCGCCTGCTGGTCCTGGTGGACGGCAAGCGCTGGACCCAGTCCGTCGACGGCTACACCGACATGTCGACCATCCCGTCGGCCATGATCGAGCGCATCGAAGTCCTGAAGGACGGCGCCTCGTCGATCTACGGTTCGGACGCGATCTCGGGCGTGGTCAACATCATCCTGAAGAAGCGCATGGATGGCGGCCAGCTGAGCCTCTACAGCGGCGCCAACGACAAGGCCGACGGCCGGTCCAAGGACTTCTCGCTGACCTACGGCGCCAGCTCCGACAAGGCGTCGCTGATGGTCGGCCTGTCGCACACCGAACAGGGCACCGTGTGGGCCCGCGACCGCGACATCACCAAATACCCGAAGGGCCCGGCGCACGCGACCTCCGGCCTGGGCGCCGGCCCGTGGGCTGAAGTCCTGCCGGCCAACGGCGACGCCTTCGACTACGTGCTGAACCACACCGGCGGCGCCGGCGGCAACGGCATGGGCACGGGCTCGGATCCGCGCAACACGGCCAACTATCACGACTGGAAGAGCAGCATCGTCGAGGACAAGTTCAACAGCGCCTCGCAGATGATGTTCCAGATGCCGAACCGCCTGGACACCCTGTTCACCAAGGGCACGCTGGAACTGCCGTACAACATGCAGCTGAGCACGACCGCGATGTACTCGCAGCGCCAGTCGTCGGCGCAGGTCGCAGGCTATCCGCTGCGCAGCGATGCACAGCCGAGCTACCCGGTCTACATCGACAAGGACAACTACTACAACCCGTTCGGTGAAGACCTGTACTTCATCCGCCGCACCGTCGAAGTGCCGCGCGTGACGGAAAACACCAACAACACATTCCACGTCGACACCACCCTGTCGGGCACGTTCGACTGGAAGGGCAAGGCCTGGAACTGGGACGTGGGCTACAACCACAGCGCCGTCCGCGGCTCGACCATGGGCACCGGCAACGTCAACCTGCTGAACCTGAAAAAGGCGCTGGGTCCGTCGTTCCTGAACGCCAACGGCGTCGTCCAGTGCGGCACCGCGGCTTCGCCGGTCCCGCTGGCGGAGTGCAAGCCGTTCAACATCATCGCCGGTCCGGGCGCAACCGACAAGGAAACCCTGGACTACGTCATGTCGACCGGCCAGGCCACCTACGGCTCGACCATCAACAGCGCGACCGCCAACATCAGCGGCGAACTGCTGCAGCTGCCGGCAGGCATGCTGGGCGTGGCAGGCGGTGTGGAACACCGCGAAGTGCGCGGCTACGACATCCCGGGCCAGTTCGAGCAATCGGGCTACTCGACCGACCTGGCCGGCAACTCGACCATCGGCAAGTACTCGGTGCGTGAAGCCTACCTCGAGACGAACATCCCGATCCTGAAGGGTGTGCGTTTCGCGGAACTGCTGAGCGTCGACCTGGCAACCCGCTACTCGGACTACAGCAACTTCGGCAACACCCACAACAGCAAAGCCAGCTTCATGTGGAAGCCGCTCAAGGACCTGCTGGTCCGCGGCACGTGGGCCCAGGGCTTCCGCGCACCGACCGTGGGTGACACGTTCGGCGGCGGCCAGCAGACCTACGACACGTACATGGACCCGTGCGACAGCGCGTACGGCCAGCGCGGCACGCCGGGCGTCGATGCACGCTGCACGACAGCCGGCGCACGTCCGGGCTTCCGCCAGACCGACCAGACCAACACCCCGATCAGCGACGCGGGCGGCGCACAGAGCGCCAACCCGTTCATGTCGGGCGCCGGCAACGCCTCGCTGCAGCCGGAACGCGCCAAGACGAAGACCTTCGGCTTCGTCTACAGCCCGGCCTTCGTGCCGGGTCTGTCGGGCTCGCTGGACTGGTACAACATCCGTGTCGACAACCTGATCACCGGCATCTCGGCCACCCAGGTCGCCGAGTACTGCTACGTGCAGGGTGTGGCTTCGTTCTGCAACGCGATCAAGCGTGACCCGATCACCGGCCAGATCACCAACCTGTCGCGCGGCAACGCCAACCTGGGCGCACTGGAAACCGAAGGCTACGACCTGTCGTTCGCCTACCGCTTCCCGCGCAGCGCCTACGGTTCGTTCGGCGTGCGTTCGGACTCGACCTTCGTGACCAAGTACCGCACCAAGGCCGACAACACGGCCGACTGGGAAAGCTCGCTGGGCGAATACGACGGCAGCGGCGGCATCGCCTACTACCGCGTCAAGTCGAACGTCGCGCTGGACTGGAGCCTGGGCAACTGGAGCGCCACCTGGACGGCCCGCTACTTCGGCAGCATGCGCGACAAGTGCTACAGCAGCACCGTGGAATGCTCGACCCCGCAAGGTCACGCCAACTGGGGTACCGGCTACAACCTGAAGGGCGCGATGGTCTACAACGACGTCAGCGTCGCGTACAAGACCTCGTGGAAAGGCCAGATCATGGTCGGCGCCAACAATGTGTTCGACAAGGCACCGCGCACCACCGTCCTGGGTGCGTCGTCCTCGTCGGCCGTGGACGCCAACCTGCCGCTGGACCGCTTCATCTACGTGCGCTACAACCAGGCGTTCTGATCACGCAAGTGACCGCCTGAACAATGCCCGCCAGGTTCGCCTGGCGGGCATTTTTTCATCCGAGCGGCTATCATGAACGGTCGATGCAACAACAACGAACCATGCCAATCAAACTCAAGACCGATAAAGATATCGCCAAGATGCGCGTTTCGGGCCGCCTCGCGGCCGAAGTGCTGGAAATGATCGCGGAATTCGTCGTTCCCGGCGTCTCCACCGAAGAACTCGACCGGCGCTGCAACGAATATATCCGCAAGGTGCAGAAGGCGACGCCGGCCAACGTCGGCTACCACGGCTTTCCGAAGACGCTGTGCACGTCCGTGAACAGCGTCGTCTGCCACGGCATCCCCTCCCCCGCCGACATCCTGCGGGATGGCGACATCGTCAACATCGACGTCACCGTGATCAAGGAGGGCTGGCACGGCGACACGAGCCGCATGTATTTCGTCGGCACGCCGAGTCCGGAAGCGAAGAAGCTCGTCGACACGACGTACGACGCGATGATGGCCGGCATCCGCGCCGTGCGCCCGGGCGCGCGCCTGGGCGACGTGGGCCATGCGATCCAGAAGCTGGCGGAAGCCCAGGGCTATTCCGTCGTGCGCGAATACTGCGGCCACGGCATCGGCAAGGTTTATCACGAAGACCCGCAGGTGCTGCACTACGGCCGTCCGAACACGGGCATGCTCATCAAGGAGGGCATGACCTTCACGGTCGAACCCATGATCAACCTGGGCGACGCCGACGTCGAGCAGCTCGACGACGGCTGGACCGTCGTGACGCGCGACCGGTCGCTGTCCGCGCAGTGGGAACACATGATCGCGGTGACGAAGAACGGGTTCGAGATTCTTACGCCCTGGCCAAAAACGAAATGACCGAAGACGCGAACGTCCGCGTGGGCACGGCGTGCCCACCCTACGTACAATAGCCGTAGGGTGGGCTCCCCGAGCCCACCATGCACATACGGCATCGCAAGACGAAAAAAAACGCTCCCGAGGGAGCGTTTTTCATGGTGCTGCGCCGGATTACTTGGCGTTCATCAGCGCCACGGTGGTGTCCAGCATGCGGTTGCTGAAGCCCCACTCGTTGTCGTACCACGACGAGACCTTCACCAGGCGACCCGACACCTTGGTCAGCGTCGCGTCGAAGTTCGACGAGGCCGGGTTGTGGTTGAAGTCGACCGACACCAGCGGCTCGGTGTTGTACGTCAGGATGCCTTTCAGCGCGCCTTCCGATGCGTCCTTCATCAGCTTGTTGATCTCTTCCACGGTCGTGTCGCGCTTGGCGATGAACGACAGGTCGACGATCGACACGTTGATGGTCGGCACGCGGATCGCGTAGCCGTCCAGCTTGCCGTTCAGTTCCGGCAGCACGAGGCCGACGGCGGCGGCGGCGCCGGTCTTGGTCGGGATCATCGACTGCGTGGCCGAACGGGCGCGGCGCAGGTCTTCGTGCATCACGTCGGTCAGCACCTGGTCGTTGGTGTAGGCGTGCACGGTGGTCATCAGGCCGTTTTCCAGGCCGATGGCGTCGTTCAGCGGCTTGACCAGCGGGGCCAGGCAGTTGGTGGTGCACGATGCGTTCGAGATGACGGTGTCCGTCGACTTCAGCACGTCCTGGTTCACGCCGAACACGATGGTGGCGTCGACATCCTTGCCGCCCGGCGCCGAGATGATGACCTTCTTGGCGCCGCCTTTCAGGTGGGCCGATGCCTTTTCCTTGGTGGTGAAGAAGCCGGTGCATTCCAGCACGACGTCCACGCCCAGCTCGCCCCACGGCAGTTCGGCCGGGTTGCGCTGCGCATACACGCGGATGCGGTCGCCGTTGACGATCATGTAGTCGCCGTCCACTTCGACGGTGCCCGGGAACTTGCCGTGGGTCGTGTCGTAACGGGTCAGGTGGGCGTTGTGCTCGACGTTGCCGAGGTCGTTCAGCGCCACGATCTGGATGTCCTGCTTCTTGCCGCCTTCGTAGAAAGCGCGCAGCACATTGCGTCCGATACGGCCATAACCGTTGATTGCTACTTTGATCGTCATTTATTCACTCCTGATTAAAAAAATCGTAACACCGAAGCATAGCGTGAAACCCGCTCGCCGGACAGTCTCCGGCGGCGGGCGCAATCCATCAGGCCGGGAGGACCGATTTAACCTTGGCGACGACATTCTCGACCGTGAAGCCGAAGTGCTTGAACAGCACCGGCGCCGGAGCCGATTCGCCGAAAGTATCGATGCCCACCACGGCACCTTCCAGGCCGACGTACTTGTACCAGAAGTCCGTCACACCAGCCTCGACGGCCACGCGCGGGATGCCGCGGCCCAGCACGGCAGCCTTGTAGGCCGCGTCCTGGCGCTCGAACACGTCGGTCGACGGCATCGACACCACACGCACCTGGATACCCTGGCCAGCCAGGGTGTCGGCGGCTTTCACCGCCAGTTCCACTTCCGAACCCGTCGCGATCAGGACCGCGGACGGATTCGCCACATCGCGCAGCACGTAGCCGCCCCTGGCGACGTTCGCGACAGTCGCCGCGTCACGCTCCATGAACGGCAGGTTCTGGCGCGAGAAGATCAGGGTCGACGGACCGTCCTTGCGCTTGACGGCCTCGCCCCAGGCGACGGTCGATTCCGTCGTGTCGCACGGACGCCAGTTGTCCAGGTTCGGGATCAGGCGCAGCGACGAGACGTGTTCCACCGACTGGTGCGTCGGGCCGTCTTCGCCCAGGCCGATCGAATCGTGCGTGAACACGAACAGCGAACGGATCTTCATCAGCGCGGCCATGCGCAGGGCGTTGCGGCTGTAGTCCGAGAACGTCAGGAACGTGGCGCCGAACGGGATGAAGCCGCCGTGCAGGGCGACGCCGTTCATCATGGCGGCCATGCCGAATTCGCGCACGCCGTAGTTGATGTGGTTGCCCGGGGTGCCCGAACGGACGGCGACCGATTCCTTCCAGTTGGTCAGGTTCGAGCCGGTCAGGTCGGCCGAGCCGCCCAGGAATTCCGGCAGCACCGGGGCCAGCGCCTGGATCGCGTTCTGGCTCGCCTTGCGGGTCGCGATGGTTTCTTTCTTGTCGATGGTCTGCGCGATGGCGGCGGCCAGCGTCTCTTCGAACTGGCCCGGCAGGTCGCCCTTCATGCGGCGCTCGAACTCGGCGGCCAGTTCCGGGTATTGCGCGCGGTAGCCGGCGAACAGCTCGTTCCATGCGCCTTCGACGGCGGCGCCCTTCTGCTTCTGGTCCCATGCGTCATAGATCGGGGCCGGGATGTCGAACGGGATCGCGTCCCAGATCAGGTGCTCGCGCACCGCGGCGACTTCCTTCTCGCCCAGCGCGGCGCCGTGCACCTTGTCGCCGCCCTGCAGGTTCGGCGAGCCCTTGCCGATGATCGTCTTGCAGCAGATCAAGGTCGGACGGTCCGACTGCTTGGCCTGCGCGATGGCCGCGTCCACGGCGGCGACGTCGTGGCCGTCCACGTGCGGGATCACGTTCCAGCCGTACGCTTCGAAGCGCTTCGGCGTGTCGTCGGTGAACCAGCCTTCCACCTTGCCGTCGATCGAGATACCGTTGTCGTCGTACAGCCAGATCATCTTGTTCAGGCGCAGCGTGCCGGCCAGCGACGCGACTTCGTGCGAGATGCCTTCCATCAGGCAGCCGTCACCCAGGAACGCGTACGTGTAGTGGTCGACGATGTCGAAGCCCGGACGGTTGAATTCCTTCGCCAGCAGCCACTCGGCCAGCGCCATGCCGACGGCGTTGGCGATGCCCTGGCCCAGCGGGCCGGTGGTCGTTTCGACGCCAGGGGTGATACCCACTTCCGGATGGCCCGGGGTTTTCGAATGCATCTGGCGGAAGTTACGGATGTCGTCCATCGACAGGTCGTAGCCCGACAGGTGCAGCAGCGCGTAGTGCAGCATCGAACCGTGGCCGTTCGACAACAGGAAACGGTCGCGATTCATCCAGCCCGGATTGGCCGGGTTGTGGCGGTAGTGGCCGTCCCACAGCGCAACGGCGATCTCGGCCATGCCCATCGGCATGCCGGGGTGGCCGGAATTCGCCTTCTGGACGGCGTCCATCGCCAGCGCGCGGATTGCGTTGGCCATCAGGGTGGTGGTTTGCAAAGATTTCATGGATGTGTGGTCTGAGGATAGGGAAGCGGTGGCACGAGCTGGCCTTAACCGGGTATTTTACCAGAGCATGACGGCGTCGCTTTAAAATGCCGGCTTGTCCACGGTTCCGATTGCCATCCATGCCACGTTTTTACTGCCCCCAGCCGCTCCTTCCCGGCAGCGTCGTCGACCTGCCGGAAGCGGTCGCCCACCACCTGCACGTTGTGCGCCAGCAGAGCGGCGACGAGCTCGTGCTGTTCAATGGCGAAGGCGGCCAGGTGCGGGCGCGGCTCGCCGACATCGGCAAGCGCCGCGCCAGCGCCGAGGTCCTCGCGCTGGACGCGGTCGACGTGGAACTCCCCTTCCGCGTCACGCTGGCCCAGGGTTTGCCGGAGGGCAGCAAGATGGACTGGATCGTCGAAAAGGCCGTCGAACTGGGCGTGGCCGGCGTCGTGCCGCTGGCGGCGCAGCGGTCCGTCGTGCGCTTGAGCGGCGACCGCGCCGACAAGCGCCTGGCGCACTGGCAGGCCGTCGTCATCAGCGCGTCCGAGCAGTGCGGGCGCAACCGGCTGGCACACGTCGCGCCCGTGCAGGACGTGAACCGCTGGCTTGCCGAATCGGGGACCGGCGCGGGCGCCGCCACGCGCATCCTGCTCTCCCCGCGCGCGGACGCATCGCTCGCGGCGTGGACGCGCGCGACGCCGGCGCACGACGTCACCGTGCTCGTCGGCCCGGAAGGCGGCTTTACGGACCAGGAAGAAGAGGCGGCGCTGGCCGCCGGCGCGCTGGCGCTGTCGATGGGGCCGCGCGTGCTGCGCACGGAGACGGCGGGGCTGGCCGCGCTCGCGATCCTCGCGGCGGGCTGGGGCGGGATCTGAGGGGACGTCAGTCCGCGATCATCTGCAGCACGACCTTGCCCTTCGCGCGCCCCCGTGCGAGGTACGCCAGCCCCGCCCTGGCGTCGGCGAACGGGAATACCGAGTCGATCACGGGCCGGATGCGTCCGGCTTCCAGCATCTCGCCGATCGCGGCGAGCTGGGCGCCATCGGGGCGCACGAACATGAACGCGTAGCTGGCGCCGCGCCGCCTGGCCAGGCGCCGGATCTTGCCGCTCAGCAGGCCGAACACGAGTTGCATCACGACGTTCATGCCGCGCGCCACGGCAAATGCCGCATCGGGCGGGCCGATCAGCGAGACCACCCTGGCACCGGGGCGGACGATGCGCAGGGCCTGTTCCAGCCCGTCGCCCCTGACCGTACCCAGCACGGCGTCATAGCCTTGCATGACGTCCTCGAACGCCTGGCGCTTGTAATCGACGACTTCATCTGCCCCGAGCGCGCGCACCAGGTCGACGTTGCCCGTGCTCGTCGTGGTGCCGACCGTCGCACCGAGCTGCTTCGCCAGCTGGATCGCAAAGGTGCCGATGCCGCCCGAACCGGCGGGAATGAAGACTTTCCGGCCCGGTTCGAGCCGCATCCGTTCCTTGAACGCCTGCCACGCCGTCAAGCCCACCATGGGCAGCGACGCCGCCTCGGCGAAGCTGAGGTTCGCCGGCTTGCGGGCCGCCGCGTACTCGGGCACGGCGACGAACTCGGCAAAACTGCCGGTGCCCAGGTCGAAGACGCTGGCGTACACGGCGTCGCCGACCTTGAACCGGCTCACGCGGCCGCCCACTTCCACCACCGTGCCGGCGAGGTCGCTGCCCATGATGGCAGGCAGGTCGAACTTGAGGATGGGCTTGAACATGCCCTTGGGGATCATGTGGTCGATCGGGTTGAGGCCGGCGGCGTGGACCTGGACCAGGATCTCGTCCGGCCGGATCGTCGGGTGGGCGACCTCGGCGAATTCCAGCGCGTCGGCGCCGCCGTAGCGCTTGAGTATCAGTGCTTTCATGGTGTTTTTCATATCGGCGTCAGGCCAGGCGCAGGTCCTTGCGCAAGCCCGCATCCATCATCGCGGCCGGCGCCAGGGTGCGCAGCAGGCGCAAGCGCTTCGCCAGCGTGCCGGCCGTGTAGCGCAGTTTCGGGCGCGGCGCCTGCGCGGCCTTGAGCACGGTGTGGGCCACCACGTCCGGCCCTTCGGCGTTGGCCATCAAGTCTTTCACGCGCGCGGCGACGGCGACGCGGATGTCGCGATAAGTGTCGAGCATCGCGTCCGGCGCAAGCAGATTGGCGTCGAACGGTGTCTTCGTGTAGGCCGGCTCGACGACGATGGAACGGATGCCCCAGTTGCGCAATTCGTGATCCAGCGATTCCGAATAGCCTTCGATCGCGTGCTTGGTGGCGGCGTACAGCGCGCCATATGGCATGGGCAGGAAGCCGAGGACGGAGCCCATGTGGATGATGCGGCCCGCACCCCGGCTGCGCATATGCGGCAGCACCGCACGGGTCATGCGCACGACGCCGAAGAAATTGGTGTCGAAGATCGCCTGCGCCTGCTCCATGGAACTTTCTTCGGCACCGGCCGGGGCCACCCCGACACCAGCGTTATTGACCAGCAGGTCGATGCGCCCTTCCCTGTGCACGACGGTGGCGACCGCTTGTTGCACCGACGCGTCGCTGGTGACGTCCAGCGCGATCATCTCGAAGGCGCGGCGCCCGTCCGGCGCACCGCGGCGACTCGTGCCGTAGACCTTGTAGCCGGCGACGGCCAATTGCTGCGCGACGGCGGCCCCGATGCCGGACGATGCGCCCGTGACCAATGCGATTTTTCTTTCCATGTTAGTTCTCCTGAGTGGCCAATCCATATGGCGATCATCATATTTGAGCGCAAAAAAAAACGGCTCAGCTGGAGCCGCCGGCGGGCATCAGCCCTTTCATCGCCGCCAGCCGCAATGCCTTCGACAGCGTCGGGTCGTCCACGGCCCGGGCAATCATGGTCGTGCCGACCAGTCCGCACACGAGCATCATCGCCCGCTCGTGCGCCTCCGGCCGCCCCCAGTCCGGCATCTGCCGGGCCAGCAGATCGATCATTTCCTTGATACGGATCGTCGCCACGCGCCGCACTTCCGGCGCCTGGCGCGGCATTTCCGAACCGAGCGCGGCGATCGGGCAACCCGCCTCGATGGCGACTAGGTGTTCATCGGACAAGTACGCCTCCATGATGCGCTGCAAGGCCTCTCCCGCCGGCGCCGCCGCCGCGATGCCGGCCGCCAGGGCCACGGACTCGGCGCCGGCGCGGTCGCCCGCTTCCGCCAGCAACGCGTCGCGCGACGCGAAGTGCGCGTAAAAGCCGCCGTGCGTCAGACCCGCTTCCTTCATGATGTCGGCCACGCCCGTACCGCCGTAGCCGCTGCGCCGGATGGCGCGCGCCGCGACGTCGACGATGCGCTCGTGGGTGGCGTCCTTGCGTTCCTGGACGGATGACTTGTTCGGTTTATTTCGCATGACGGTCATCATATCAGCAATGTTCCGGCCGGTACGTGCACGACCCCAAAAAAACACCCCGCGGTGGACGATGTCCAGCGCGGGGTGGTCGAGGGCCCGGCGTCGCCGGGCTCAGGACGCCGTTATCAGAACGTGTAGGACAGGCCGAGGCTGTAGAAGCGGCCCACGGCGCCGGCCTGGTGCAGCGACGCGTTGTACGCGGTCTGCGTGCCCGAGTTGCCGTAGGTGGCAACGTCGATCGGCGGCTGGCGGTCGAACAGGTTCAGGATCGAACCCTTCAGCGTCAGGTTCGGGCTCAGCTTGTACTGCAGGTTCAGGTTGGTCGTCGTGAACGACGCAACGTGGCAGTAGTACTGCGGCTGATCCAGGCCGTCGAAGTACAGGCGGCCGCCGACGTCGCCTGCGGTCGTGGCGCAGTCGTTCGCCGGGATCGACGGGTCCAGGGTCGTGAAGTCGCTCGTGTAGTTGACCGTCGCCGTGATGTCCAGCGGCCCGCGGGCATAGCCGAGGGTGAACTGGGCACGGTCTTTCGGGCTGCCCGTTGCACCGGACACGACCGACGGACCATGCGTGCCGGCCAACTGGAACGACGAGCCGGCCACTTCGGTGATGTAGCTGAACGTATGGGCGGCGCTCAGGTTCGCACGCACGACACCGAAGTCGCTCGGCAGGCGCCAGCGATAGCCGACGTCCGCTTCGATACCGCTGGTCTTGGTGGAGCCGGCGTTGATGTACGGGGACAGCGCGTACTGGATCGGGCCGACCGACGGGGTTCCCACGACGGTGCCGGTACCGACGCCCGTGGCGATGTCGACCGGGAGGGCCGGTGCGCGCACCCAGAGCGGCACGTACGACGGGTCGTTGCCGGCCGACGTCACGACCTGGTTGTTGACCTTGATGTTGTAGTAGTCCAGGGTCGCGTTCAGGCCGCGGACCGGCTCGGCGACGATACCCAGCGTGAACGACTTCGACTTCTCGGGCGACAGGTCCTTGCTGGTCGACTGCACGTAGATCGGCGAGATGCCGCAGGCCGACGGCACGTTGCCGGCCGTCGTACGCTTGCCGTCCGGGCACAGGATCGGGTCGCTGATCGTGTTGAACGTGAAGATCGAACCGGCGTTGCCCACCTCGGCCGGGTTCGGCGCGCGGAAGCCGCGGGAGAACGTACCGCGGACGGCGAACGACTGGACCGGGGTCCACTTGAAGCTGGCAGCCGGCGTGAACGAATTGCCGTACGTGTCGTAGTGGTCGTAACGGCTCGAGACGTGCAGTTCAAGGCCCTTGATCGGGGTCGCCTGCAGCTCGCCGAAGATCGCCGAGTTGGTCTCGTCGCCGATCACGAACGCGGTCGTGCTGGCGACGCTGCCGTTCGCGGTGAGTGAGGCCGGCGGCGCGTTCTGCTCACGCTTGTGCCAGTGCACGCCGGCCGCCAGGGCCAGCGGGCCCGCGCCCAGCTGCATCAGTTCGCGCGAACCGACCAGGTCCAGGTAGTTCAGCTTCGATTCCAGCGAGTTCGAGAACCGCGGCGAGATCTGTGCGACCAGGGACGGGTCGTTGCCGCCGATCGGGTTCCAGGTGCCGTTGCGCAGTGCCGTGTACAAGGCGAAACGGTTCACGTAGCCGCTGTAGTCGATGTCGGTCTTGACCTTGGTGACGCCGCCGGCGGCGTTGATGTCCCAGCCGTAGGCGCTGCCGTGCAGGTCGAGGGCGAAGCGGGTCGTCGTGGCCGTGTTGTCCAGCGTGCGGTCCGGATCGACGTCCGGAATGTAGCCGTACAGGCGCGCATTGTTCGCATACGGGTTGACGAAGCCCTGGCCGACCGTGGCGCCCGGCGCGAACAGGGTCGAGCCGAAGGCGTTGACGCCCGGCGTCGCCGAGCCCTGGGCGACGACCGTGTTACCGTTGAAGGCCGTAGCGCTGTAGGCCAGGTACGGCGTGCCGCGGTTGTTCAGGCTCTTGCGCTGGAACATCGAACCCTTGAACGCCAGTTCCCAATCCTGGTTCAGCTTCTTGGTCAGGCCGACCATCAGGTTGATGTTCTCGGTTTCCGGCTGGATGTAGCCGTTGTTGTTGGTGACCGCGCACTGGCCCGCCTTGTATTTCTGGTAGTTACACTTGGACGGGTCGAGGAACGTGAAGTTTGCTGCATTGTTGACGCCGCCGGTGCCCGACGGGTTGTACAGGAACGGCGTATTGGTCGGCGTGAGGAAGCTGTTGACCGCGGTCGGGACGCCCAGGTTCAGGTTGTTACCGCCGCGCGAACGCCAGTCCGCGTTGTCCCATTCGAACTGCGAACGGTCCTTGACCTTGATGTTGCCCTGGCGGCGCCATTCGGCCGTCACGAAGGCGTTGTAGCCGTCGTTGTCCAGGTCGCCGATACCGGAGCTGATCGAGCCGCGGTGCGTCTTGCCGCCGCCATGCTGCGTGTTGCCGGTTTCGGCCGCGAGGCGCGTGCCGTTCAGATTCTTCTTCAGCTTGATGTTGACGACGCCGGCGATGGCGTCCGAGCCGTACAGCGACGAGGCGCCGCTCTTCAGCACTTCGATGGAGTCGATGGCGTCGAACGGGATCGACGACACGTCGACGAAGGAGCGTTGCGAGTCGTCGGACAGCGGGTACGGGGCGAGGCGGTGGCCGTCGACCAGCACAAGGGTCGCGCCGACCGTCAGGCCGCGCAGCGACACGCCCGAGGCGCCGTTCGCGAATGCGCCGGAGAAGCCGGTGCCGAGCGTGCCCTGGCCGTTCGCGGCGAGGTCGTTCAGCAGTTCGGCGACGGAGGTCTTGCCGCTTTTCTGGATGTCCTGGGCCGTCAGCACCTGCACGGGGGTGGGGGTTTCGGTGTCGGTACGGCTGATCAGCGAACCGGTGACCACCACGCGTTGCGGGGTCGGGGCACTGACTGCATCTTGCGTCTGCGCCATTGCCGGTGCTGCCAGCATGGCACCGCCGGCAAGAACGCACGAAATGGCCAATGGCATCGACTTCAATTTAAACGTCATGAATACTTCTCCTTCTCGAATCTCTCAAAGTGGTTTTATACGTTCACCCCATGCAGGCTCGGTGCTTACGCGCGGGGGCGGCCATACCGCGCCGCCCCCGTTTGGCGTTGCCTGCAAAGGCTTTTGGCCTGGTGCGTTTAAACTACTGGTGACTACACACTAAATTGCTGTGTTTTTTCATCGTTCGTCCTGTAGGACGAACCCTCTCAATTAACGTTTCATCGATATCAAACGTTACTGATTTGTCGATAAAACCATAGCAAAAGCGAAAGTGTCAATAAAACACAATTGCCGAAAGGTGTAGAAACAACACATTTAAAACATGAAAGAATGAATGCTTTTCGCTGGTGCAATGCAGCACCACAAAGGGTTTTCTTTTAGGCAAATATTGCACTATTGCAGTGAGTCGGATCATTTATCGGAATTAACCGGCGGATTCGATTCGGAACAACCTCGACGCACTGCAGCAGGAAATTTCCTAAGACCACGTATATCGGGCTGAAGTTCCTACGCCAAACGCATGATGTTCAGGTTGCCACCATGCATGGGGGAACCCAACGTCGGTTGCTTGCCTACAACAAAAATAGGGGAACGCCTCCCTGCCGGCCCGGGTGGCCGATGGCTTATACTGGCGCCTGCACCGTCCTACCACTCATCATGCTGCGAATTAACGAACTCAAACTCCCCCTGAATCACCCCGACCAGGCCCTGCGCGACGCCATCGTCGGCCGGCTTGGCATCGACAGCACAGACCTGATCGATTTCTCGGTTTACAAGCGCAGCTACGACGCGCGCAAGAAGAGCGCCATCGTCCTGATCTACGCGCTCGACGTCGAGGTCCGCGACGAGGCGGCCGTGCTGGCCCGGCTGCCGCGCGATCCGCACGTCGTCCCGGCGCCCGACACGGGCTACAAGTTCGTGACC
Organism: Massilia sp.; assembly: GCA_045810485.1. Lineage (GTDB taxonomy): Bacteria > Pseudomonadota > Gammaproteobacteria > Burkholderiales > Burkholderiaceae_D > Telluria. The sequence goes on from JBJMVU010000013.1 coordinate 36,931, forward strand.
AGCGCCACGCCGGCGCCGGTCACCCCGCGTCCGGTGGTCGTGGGCATGGGGCCGTGCGGGCTGTTCGTGGCGCTGATCCTGGCCCAGATGGGCTTCAAGCCGCTCGTGCTGGAGCGCGGCAAGATCGTGCGCGAGCGCACGGTCGACACCTTCGGCTTCTGGCGCAAGCGCAAGCTGAACACGGAATCGAACGTGCAGTTCGGCGAAGGCGGCGCCGGCACCTTCTCGGACGGCAAGCTGTACAGCCAGGTCAAGGATCCGAAACACTACGGCCGCAAGGTCTTGAGCGAGTTCGTGAAGTCGGGCGCGCCGGAAGAGATCCTGTACGTCAGCAAGCCGCACATCGGCACGTTCCGTCTCGTCAAGATGGTGGAACAGATGCGCGCGGAGATCCTCGCGCTGGGCGGCGAAATCCGCTTCCAGACGCGCCTGGACGACGTGCTGATCGAGGGCGAAGGCAATGCGAGGCAAGTGGTCGGCGTCAAGCTGCACACGGGCGAGACGATCCCGACCCGCCACCTCGTGGTGGCCGTCGGCCACAGCGCGCGCGACACGTTCGAGATGCTGTACGAGCGCGGCGTGTACGTCGAGGCGAAGCCGTTCTCGATCGGCTTCCGCGTGGAGCATCCGCAATCGCTGATCGACGTATGCCGCTTCGGCCCGAACGCCGGCAACAAGATCCTCGGCGCGGCCGACTACAAGATCGTCCACCATGCGTCCAACGGCCGCAGCGTGTACAGCTTCTGCATGTGCCCGGGCGGCACGGTCGTGGCCGCCTCGTCCGAGGAAGGCCGCGTCGTCACGAACGGCATGAGCCAGTATTCGCGCGCCGAGCGCAATGCCAACAGCGCGATCGTCGTCGGCATCACCCCGTCCGACTACCCGGGCCACCCGCTGGCCGGCATCGCGTTCCAGCGCGAACTGGAATCGCGCGCCTTCGTGCTGGGCGGCAGCAATTACGATGCGCCGGGCCAGCTGATGGGCGACTTCGTGCGCGGCGTGCCGTCGACCGAATTCGGCAGCGTGACGCCATCGTTCAAGCCGGCCGTGCACCTGACCGACCTCGCGCCGTCCCTGCCCGACTACGCCATCGTCGCCATGCGCGAAGCCTTTGTCGCGTTCGACAAGCAGATCAAGGGTTATTACAAGGAAGACGCCGTGCTGACCGGCGTCGAGACCCGCACGTCGTCGCCGATCCGCATCAAGCGCCACGACAACAACCTGCAGAGCCTGAACACGGTGGGCCTGTACCCGGCCGGCGAAGGCGCCGGCTACGCGGGCGGCATCATGTCGGCGGCCATCGACGGCATCCGTGTCGCGGAAGCCGTCGCACTGGCCATGATCGGCTGAGCGCCTTCCTCATCCCACGGCGCCGGTCTCGTGCCGGCGCTGTCCTCATGGCTGAAACAGGCTGTTTCCTCAATCCAGACATATGTACATCACATGCCGTACATACACTCTTGATTTCACAAAGAAATATTGTTTCAAATTCTTACAAGCGCTAATGCAAATCTGTCTGTTTTTGACGTAATTACACCACAAATTTGCGTGAATTTTAGTTTCTGTGGTGTATCTTTACTGTTCTTGAAATATTGGCTATCCGCTATTTCAACTTGTAACCTACAAAAACAGGACCAAGATGCTCACAGAAAAAACCATGGCGCGGACCCTGCGCCTCGTATTCTCCGGCACGACGCTGGCAGCCGGCTTCGGTTTGGCCGGCAACGCCCTGGCGCAAACCCAGGACGTCCAGCAGGCGCCGATGGCGCGCGTCGAAATCACCGGCTCGGCGATCAAGCGTATCGACGCTGAAACGTCCGTGCCCGTCACCGTGCTCCGTCTCGAAGACCTCAAGAAGGAAGGCCTGACCACCATCGAACAGGTGATGGCCAACCTGAGCGTTTCGCAGGCGCAGCAAGGCACCAGCCAGTCGGTCGGTTCCAGCACGGGCGGCGCCTCGTTCGCCAACCTGCGCGGCATCGGCCAGAACAAGACGCTGGTGCTGCTGAACGGCCGTCGCCTGGCGAACAATGCCTACGACAGCTCGGCGCCCGACCTGAACATGATCCCGTTCGCCGCGCTCGAGCGCGTCGAAGTGCTGCGCGACGGCGCATCGTCGCTGTACGGCTCCGACGCCGTGGGCGGCGTGATCAACTTCATCACGAAGAAGAATTACCAGGGCGGCGTCGCCACGTTCGGCGAAGACGTCCCGTCGCACGGCGGCGGCCGTTCGATCAACGCGAACGTCGCGTTGGGCTGGGGTGACCTCGACACCCAGGGCTGGAATATCTCGGCCGTGATCGACCACCAGGAACAGTACCCGCTGAACGGTACCGACCGCAACTACAACACCCGTTATCCGGGCGGCCTGTCGTCCTCGACCTTCCCGGCCAACTACTACCAGGGCGGCGACAGCGTGAACCCGGCCGGCCCGGGCTGCACCACCGGCGTGCACCTGATCCCGGACGGCGGCACCGGCTGCCTGATGACGACCTCGTCGTTCGTCGACTACATCCCGCGCAACATCCGCGACTCCGGCCTGATCCGCGGCACCCTGAAGCTGGGCCAGCACGAACTGGGCGTCGAATACCTGACGAGCCAGAGCGTCGTGGCCACCACCATCGCCCCGGTCCCGTACGGCGGCCTGTACATGAACCGCCTGCGTCCGGACGGCACGGCCAACCCGTACTACCCGGCCGGCCTGGATCCGACCTACACCGAAACCTTCATGCCGGCCGGCGTGCAGCCGGGCTTCACGCACGTGAAATGGCGCGACATGCCGAACGGCGTGCGCCAGGACAAGAACACGAACCGCCAGCAGCGCCTGATCGTCTCGCTCAGCGGCAACGTCGCGGGCTGGGATTACGACGGCGCCGCCACCTGGAACGAGAACCGCGTGCAGGAACAACTGTTCGGCTACAGCGACGGCGGCCTCATCACCCAGGGCGTCCGGGACGGCATCATCAATCCGTTCGGCGACCAGTCCGCCGCCGGCACCGCGCTGCTGAACTCGGCCGCACTGTCGGGCACCATCCAGACCGCGCGCGGCCAGACCACGGGCCTCGACTTCCACGCCAGCCGCGAGCTGGGCGACTGGCTGAACGCCGGCCGCGGCGCCGCCCTGGCGCTGGGTGCGCAAACGTCGTACGAAAAATTCACGAGCGCCGCGAATACCGAGTTCGCCGAGAAGGTCGTCGCCTCGACCGGTATCGACCCGAACACGCTCAACTCGGGCTCGCGTCATACGTACGCCGTCTACGGCGAACTGAACGTCCCGATCCTCAAGACCCTGGACGTGACGGGTTCGGTCCGCTACGACAAATACAGCGACTTCGGCAACACGACCAACCCGAAAGTGTCGCTCCGCTGGCAACCGGCGCAGTCCGTGCTGGTGCGCGCTTCGTACTCGACCGGCTTCCGCGCCCCGTCGCTGTACGATATCCACTCGGCCCAGACCTACACCAACACGGCCGGCACGTATGACGATCCGGTCAACTGCCCGGGCGGCAACCCGCTGCCGGGCCACTCGCGCGCCGCGAACTGCAGCCAGCAGTTCCAGGTGCTGGGTGGCGGCAACCCCGCGCTGCAGCCGGAGAAGTCGAAGAACGCCACGCTCGGCATCGTGATCGAGCCGCTGAAGAACCTGAGTGTCGGCTTCGACATCTGGGCCCTGAAGCTGGACCACCAGATCGGCGTGCTGAGCCTGGACGACATCTTCGCCGACTCGACCAAGTACGCGTCCCTGTATCACCGCAACCCGGCCGGCGAACTGTCGGTGGACGGTTCGCAGTGCCCGAACCCGGCGACCTGCGGCTACATCTCGCGCCTGAACGAGAACCTGGGCGGGATCATCACCAACGGTGTCGACCTGTCGGCCAACTACCGCCTGCGCACCGCCGGCTACGGCTCGTTCACGTTCGCGTCGAACACGACCTACGTCCACAAGTACGAGTACCAGAACACAGAAGGCGGCGAATGGCACCAGAACGTCGGCGTGTACTCGGGTACCGGTCCGGTGTTCCGCTGGCAGTCGACCAACAACCTGGTGTGGAGCCGCGACGCCCTGTCGGCCGGCCTGACCGCCCGCTACAAGAGCGGCTACATCGACCAGGATCCGACCAACCACGTCGCTTCCTACACCACGTTCGACCTGTATGGCGCGTGGCAGCAGAAGAAGGGCCTGGGCCTGACCGTGGGCGTGCGTAACCTGTTCGACAAGGCGCCGCCGCTGTCGTACCAGGACTACACGTTCCAGGCTGGCTACGATCCGCGTTACACGGATCCGCTGGGCCGTACCTTCTACGCGCGTGCGAGCTACACGTTCTAAGCTGAACCGCTCGTAGCAAACGAAACGCCCGGTGCTCGCGCACCGGGCGTTTTTCGTTCTGGCGGGCACGTTTCATTCAAGGCCCCGGCCTCAAATGCCCACCCTTAAGGCGTCGACCTTCGAGTGTAGATTAAGCCGTTCACCGCTCCCACCCCATTGCTGAACACTGGACGGTATCCGATGGGTAAGCGTCGTCCCCGCACCGTCTTGAGCCGGTTGGCAGGAAGCCAGATGATGCTTACCACATCGCTGGGAAGCGGAGTTCTTACGTCATGTTGGACGCTGCTTTCTGGCGCGGATCGCTGACACATCCACTCTGGCACGTCGATGCCGTTCCAGGAAGGATGCGTCCATTCCATTGAAGACCCGCCTCATCCCAACCACTCAATCTGATCCGGCTCATTCCACGCAACGTGATCCGGGATGGCATCGTGGCATGGCAGCCATTTCTTCCAGCCCGCTCACTCGACCTTCCGCCGACTGCCACGGAGGATTTTCACTCTAGCAAACATTGCCTGCAATTTCTGCGGTCTTCAAGAAATTCGCTTCCTGGCGATATCGTTGCCCATGACGAACTGCCTATGCTTCCAATGAGTGCTGGTACTGTCCCCATAGGAGTGATTTTGAAACGACGACAATTACTGAGGCAATTGGGCGCGGCGATTCCAGCCGTCGCCCTGTCGCCTTATGCGCGCGCCGCCGACGCGCTGACGCAAACTGGCACGGGGACGATCGCGGCCGGCCCGTTCGCGCCGACCTGGGATTCGCTGGCGAAATACCAGACGCCGGACTGGTTCCGCAACGCCAAGTTCGGCATTTGGGCGCACTGGGGGCCGCAGTGCGAACCGGAACATGGCGACTGGTATGCGCGCGGCATGTATGAGGAAGGCAGCGCTCACTACCGCTACCATGTGGAGAAGTACGGCCACCCGTCCAAGTTCGGCTTCAAGGATGTGATCCATCAGTGGAAGGCCGAGCGTTGGGATCCGGAGGCGCTGCTGGCCTTGTACAAGAAGGCAGGGGCCAAGTACTTCATGGCGCTGGCGAACCATCATGACAACCTCGACCTGTACAACAGCCGCTACCAGCCGGAATGGAATTCCACCAGGGTCGGCCCGGGCAAGGACTTGGTCGGCGGCTGGAGCCGGGCCGCGCGCGCCAACGGCATGCGTTTCGGCGTGAGCGTGCATGCGGCGCGTGCCTGGACGTGGTTCGAGGCGGCGCAGCGCGCCGACAAGAGCGGTCCCTACGCCGGCGTGCCCTACGACGGCAATTTGACCCGCGCCGACGGCAAGGGAACCTGGTGGGAAGGGATGGATCCGCAGGCGCTGTACGCGCAAAGCCATTCCCTGGGCGTCGCCATTCCAGACAAGGCTTACTGCGATAAATTCTTCAACCGCACGCGCGACCTGATCGACCACTACGATCCGGACATGGTGTATTTCGACGATGCCGTGCTGCCGTTGTTCCCGTTTAGCGACGCTGGCTTGCGCCTGACCGCCCACCTGTATAACCGCAGCATCGCCAAGAAGGGCAGGAACGAGGCCGTGGTCAACGGCAAGATCCTCAATGAGCAGCAGCGCCGCAGCATGGTGTGGGACATCGAGCGCGGCCAGAGCCACCAGATCGAGCCGTTGCCATGGCAGACCTGCACCTGCATCGGCAGTTGGCACTACGACCGCAGTGTCTACAACAACAAAACCTACAAGAGCGCGCAGACGGTGGTGCATACGCTGATCGACGTGGTCAGCAAGAACGGCAATCTGCTGCTGAGCGTACCGGTGCGCGGCAACGGCAGCATCGACGAGCAGGAGCGCGCCATCGTCGAGGAAATCGGGCGCTGGATGGCGGTCAACGGTGAAGCCATCTACGACACCCGGCCCTGGGCCGTGTATGGGGAAGGGCCGGTGGCGCTGGCGGGGGCCGCCACGCCGATGTCGGGCGCCAGCTTCAACGAGGGTAAGGGCAAACCGTTCTCGGCGGCCGATGTGCGCTTTACCGCCAAGGGCAACACCGTGTTCGCCTTCGTCATGGGCTGGCCGGAAACGGGCAAGGTGTCGATCGAGGCCATGGGCAGCGCCAGTGCGCACCTGTCGGGCCCCGTCCAGCGCGTCGAGCTGCTCGGTACCGAGCGTGCGCTGGCGTTCGAACAAACCGCACAGGGCTTGCAGGTCACGCTGCCGCCCAACATGCCCGCTCTGGCTTACGCCTGCGCCTTAAAAATTTCTTGAGAAGAAGGACTCCATGGCGTTCCAGAAATTTACCTTGCTGCCTGCGCGCAGACATTTCCTGGCACGGGCCGTTGCGCTCGCTGCCACCCTGCCGGCGTGCGCGCTGGCGGCGCCGCCCATACCAACGAGCTCGCTGTTCCACGTCAAGCGCTTCGGCGCCAAGGGCGATGGGCGCACGCTCGACTCGCCGGCGGTCAATGCTGCCATTGCCGCCGCGGCGGCCGCGGGTGGGGGCACCGTCTATTTTCCGCCGGGGCGCTACCTGTCGGCGTCAATCAGGCTCAAGAGCAACATCACGCTCTACCTGGAAGCGGGCGCAGTGATCGAAGCGGTTGACGCGAGCGTGGCGCGCTACGATCTGCCCGAACCGAACGAGGCCGGCGGCAACTATCAGGACTACGGCCACAGCCACTGGCAAAACAGCCTGATCTGGGGTATCGGCCTCGACAACGTGGCCATCGTGGGCGGTGGCCTAATCCATGGTAAAGGCTTGAATAGCGGCCACGACAAGACCACCGGAAACTACACCGACAAGCGGGACCAGCCCGGCGAAGGCGACAAGGCGATCGCGCTGCGCGAGTGTCGCAACGTGACCTTGCGCGATTTCTCGATCTTGCATGGCGGCCATTTCGGCATACTGGCGACCGGCTGCTCCAATATGCTGATCGATCACTTGACCATCGACACCAACCGCGACGGCATGGATATCGATGCGTGCACCAATGTGCGCGTCACGCATTGCAGCCTGAATACGCCCTGGGACGATGCGATTTGCCTCAAGGCCAGCTACGGCCTGGGCCGCATCCAGCACTGCGAAAACATCACGATCTCCGATTGCATGGTATCGGGAAATTTCGACGAGGGCAGCCTGCTTGATGGCACCTTCAAGCGCAGTGCGGCGGAGTACCGGTCGGGGCTGTACGGCCGCATCAAGCTGGGCACCGAATCGAATGGCGACTTCAAGAACATCACCATCACGAACTGCATTTTCGACACGTGCCGCGGCCTGGCGATCGAGAGCGTGGACGGTTCGCACATCGAGGACGTGACGATTTCCAACATCACCATGCGCAATGTGGTGAACGATCCGATCTTCATCCGCTTGGGCGCGCGCCTGCGCGGACCGAATCAGCCGCCGGTGGGCACCATCAAGCGCATCAATATCAGCAATATTGTCGTCTCCGGTGCGCACGTCAATCACGCCAGCACCATCGCCGGGTTGCCGGGGCATCCGGTCGAGGATATTCGCATCAGCAATGTGCAGATAGAAACGCAGGGCGGCGGTGATGCGGCCTGGAGCGCATTGGTGCCGCCCGAAAATCCCAACGGGTATCCGGAGCCCGGAATGTTCGGCAAGGCGCCGGCGTATGCGTTTTACCTGCGCCACGTGAAGGCAATCGAGATTCATCACGTCAAGGTCGGCTACATCCAGCCGGAGGGGCGAATCGCGGTCGTGCTTGACGATGTCAGCGATGCCAGCTTCCATGCCGTCAATCTGCAGCGCGGGCAAGGCGGGGCAGCGCTGTTCGCGCTGCGCGGGGTCAGCGGATTCTCGGCCAGGGATGTGCGCGGCATGCCGGACCGCGAGATCCCGGGGCGTGCGGATGCGCTGACATTGTAGACACGGTGAAGACAGAAGGGCTCGCGGCCGGGCGCCATGTTTGTGCTCGTGCCGCTCAGTTCTCGCGCCAATTCAGGACAAGTCGGTCTGGCGCTGTTCATTCCACTTGCAGCCACGGTCCAAAGCAAGCGTCTGCGCCTGTCGAAGGCCGCTCCATCGCATCTGCGTAAGCTACTCTACATGCCCGCCGTCGTAGCGAGGAAGTGGAATCCTCACATCAAATCGTTCAGCGATCGCAGGCCATACGATCCCAATTACGCCATGTGAGGCTTGACGGACAAGACGGTATCTACCG
>JBJMVU010000014.1:0-20338 GCA_045810485.1 Massilia sp.
CGAAGTACAATCATGCGCCCGAACTGGCGCTGCCCCCGCTCGCGCCCGGCCGCCAGGCGCGCGTGCTCGTCATCGACCAGACCCTGGGCGACGTGTCTGTCCGCTTGGGCGGCGCCGATGCAGACGTGTTCGCCACCATGCTGCGTGCGGCGCTGGCGGAAAATCCCGGCGCCGAAATCTGGATCAAGACCCATCCCGACGTCGTGAGCGGGAAGAAGCGCGGCTACCTGGACGCGCCGCGGCTGGCCGATACCGATCCGCGTATCCGTATCATGGCCGAGGACGTCTCGCCGTTGATGCTGCTGGAACAAGTCGACAAGGTGTACGCGGTCACGTCGCAAATGGGTTTCGAGGCCCTCATGCTGGACAAGCCCGTCGTGTGCTTCGGGCTGCCGTGGTATGCGGGCTGGGGCCTGACCGACGACCGCAGCGCGGCGTTGGCGACCGTGCAGCGCCGTCGCACGCGCTTGCGGACGGTGGAGCAACTGTTCGACGCGGCGTATCAGCGTTATTCGCGCTACATCGATCCCTTGACGGGGACGCCGGGCACGATTTTCGACGTGATCGAATGGCTGGCGCGCAACAAGGCGCTGAACGACCAGACGCGCGGCACGCTCTACTGCGTGGGCATGAGCATGTGGAAACGCGCCGTCGTGCGCCCATTCCTGACCAGCCCGTCATCACGATTGCACTTCGTGCGCTCGCCCGAGGCGCTGGCCCGACGGCCGCTGCCCCAGGATAGCCGGGTCGTCGTATGGGGCATCAAGCACGAGGCTGCCATTGCCGCGCTGGCGGCGCAGCGCCAATTGGCGGTATGGCGCATGGAAGACGGATTCCTGCGCTCGGTCGGACTGGGCTCCGACCTGTTCCGGCCGGTATCCCTGGTGGTGGACCAGACCGGCATGTATTACGACCCCGCGTCGGGAAGCATGCTCGAGCGCATTATTGCGAGCCAGCAGCTCGATGCCGAAGACCTCGAGCGTGCGGCGCGCTTTCGTCGCGATTACGTCAAGCTCAAGCTGAGCAAGTACAACCTGAGCCGTTCGGGCCTGAACATCGACAGCGGCGGCCGCAGGGTCCTGCTCGTGCCAGGGCAGGTCGAAGACGATGCTTCGATCCAGCGCGGCTCGCCTGTCGTACGCAGCAACCTCGACTTGCTGCGCGCGGTGCGCGCGGCCAATCCTGACGCCTGCATCCTCTACAAGGCCCATCCGGATGTGGTGGCGGGCAACCGCGAGGGCGCGGTGCCACCGGAGGAACTCGCTGCGCTAGCCGACCAGTGCGTGAACGACGCCAACATCATTGACTGCATCCTCGCGGCGGATGAGGTCCACACGATGACGTCCTTGTCCGGTTTCGAAGCCCTTTTGCATGGACGCACAGTGCATTGCTACGGGGGGCCGTTCTATGCCGGTTGGGGATTGACCATTGATCATTATCCGTTGCCCGCGCGCCAGCGCCGGGTCGACCTCAATGCGCTGGTATTCGCGGTCATGCTGACCTATCCGCGCTATGTACTGCCCGGCGGCAAAGGCTTCGCGTCCGCGGAGCAGGTCATGCATTTCCTAGTGGCACAGGCGGCCGGCGCGGGTGTGTCGGCCGGCAGTGACTGGATTGCGCGCCGAGTGCGCAAGATCAAGGCATTGATTGAATTGCTAAGAGGTAAGTAGAGCGTCTGGATAGCATCTGCTCTTATGCCTCGGTACTGCGGGGTGTGTACCCACGTTGCATGGATGACACATTCAAGATCTTCTTGTTGCACCGCGTCAGTTTTTTTCACGTTTGTGACATTTTGCGATTCTTCTTAGCAAAACCGTTGATTATAATCATGGGCTTGCTTACCCGCACCGTTCTATTAAGAATCTTGCATGAATGCTCGTCTTGACGCCAGCCAACTGGCGCGTTACCGGAATGGCGATTACAGCGTTCCCGGCTATTACAACCTCCTGCAATGCACCCGTGTCTTGATGTTGCAAGGACCGATGGGTACATTCTTCAACCGGGTCGCGGCGTGGTTGAACGACCAGGACATCGCCGTCAAGAAGATCAATTTCAGCGGCGGCGACTGGCTGTTCCATCGCAAGCTCGATGCGGTCGACTACAAGGGCGAGCTGGCCGAGTTTCCGATGTTCCTGCGCGACTTCCTGCTCGCGCACGATATCGACGGCGTCGTCTGCTTCGGCGACTGCCGCCACTATCACGCCGCCGCCAAGCCGGTGGCGGATGCGCTCGGCGTGCCTTTCTTCGTATTCGAGGAAGGTTACGTGCGCCCCGACTACATCACGCTGGAATGCGGTGGCGTGAACGCCTATTCGTCGATGCCGCGTAGTTCCGCTTTTTACCAAGCCTTACCGGATGTCGACCTTGCCCGGCCACAGCCGGCTAACCCGCGCTTCGGCCGGGCGGCCTGGGCGTCGATGTTCTACTATGCCGGCAGTCGGCTACTGAAGCCGTTGTATCCGCATTACGAGCATCACAAGATTCTTTCGGTGCGCTACGAGGCGCGCAACTGGTGCCGTTCGTGGGTGCGCAAGCACCTGAATCGCTGGCGCGACAAGCCGGTGATCGAACGTATCCTGCGCGAGCACGACGGCAAGTACTTCGCCGTGGCGCTGCAGGTGTACAACGACAGTCAGATCAAGTCGCATAGCCATTACGCCGACGTGCGCGATTTCATCCGCGAAGTCGTGGCGTCGTTTGCCTCCAGCGCGCACGAGGATCACCACCTCGTCTTCAAGCACCATCCAATGGACCGCGGCCAGCGCGACTACCGCAGGCTGCTAAATACCCTGTGTGAGGAGCTCGGTATCACCGGCCGCGTGCATTACGTGCACGACGTGCACCTGCCGACGCTGCTGCGCCGTTCGCGCGGTGTAGTGACGATCAACAGCACCGTCGGCCTCTCGGCGCTGTATCACTACAAACCTCTGAAGGTGATGGGGCGCGCGATGTACGATATGGACGGCTTGACGTACCAGGGTGAGCTGAACCAGTTCTGGACCGCGGCGCCGGCATTCGACCGCAGCCTTTGGCGCCGTTTCCGTGCCTACATGATCAGCCAGACCCAGTTGAACGGTGCGTTCTACGGCCGCGATTTCCAGAGCCTGCTGGGTGCGGAGTCGCCGGGCGCCAAGGAAAATTTGTCAACTCCGCTGGAGATCGACGCCGCCGCTCCGAAGGTCGACCTACGTAAACGCAACCTGAACCGGGTTGCAGTCTGACTTCGCGTGTTCACATCGAAAACTTCAACATCAGCGACAGCACGTTCCCTTTCTTTTTGAACATCGCAAGATTCGGTACGTAAGTGGCGAGTAACTGTGCCGAGCGGCCGCCGATCGAGGCGATCGGCAGTACGGCCGGGAAGGGGTGGCCGTCATGCCAGGCGTGACGTCGGATCACCAGGGCGGTGAGCCCGATGCCGGCCTCCAGGTCACCCTGCGACTTCAGCGGGAACGTCCACTGGTACGCATAGCCGGCCATCCATTGCGGCCGCTCGTTCGAATCGCGGATGCCCAGCACGAAGACCGCGGACTCGTTGCCGCGCTCGTCGCGTAGGCTCCGCCCCAAGCCGCCACCCAGTGTCATTTCGTTAATCTTGCGCATTTGGGCCCTGCTATAGGTGGCGCGGTCGTGATATGCATATCCCGAGAAGTAAAGATTCCACCGCAACGCCCTTGGCGCGTCCTCATCCAGCTTCAATGTCCGCATGGGGGTCTCGTCCGCCGGACTGGCGACGTCGTCGTCCGCCCGGCATGAGATGGTGCTTGCCAGGGTTAGCAGAAGCAAGGCTCTGATGCCGTAATGGCGTGTCGTTGCGTGCGTGTGCATGGTGGTTCCGAGTAAAAAATTGCTGAGTGACGTCCGAATCAGTATCGAAAAATGGTTCTTTCACTTACTCGTCTTTCCGCAAGCTTGTTGTTCGCCGAGCCCGCTAATTCGCTTATCCATGACGGTTGCCAAGCAGTCTTGCGACGTTGCCCGCATTTGGCGTATGTTTTGTTCCCTGTTCCTTGTACGGGCTTGAGCAAGACGAGCCATAATGGTGTCTTGCCTGGACAGGCGATAACGACAGGAACTTCGGATGGCGGAAGACAGCGACGCGGAACGGACCGAACCCGCGTCAGATAAACGGCTGAGGCAGGCGCGCGAAGACGGCGACATTCCCCGTTCGCGCGAAGTCGCCACGTTCACCGTGCTGATGACGGCCGGCGCCGGCCTGTGGATGCTGGGCGGCGGCATCGTCACCAAACTGTCCACCGTGCTGGAGCGCGGGCTGTCGCTCGACCGCGAGCAGATCTACAACCCGAACGTGCTGGTGGAACGCATTCTCGCCGACGTGGTCGGCGTGCTGCTGGCCTGCCTGCCGCTGGCGGGCGCCGTCATGCTGATGATGCTCGCGGCGCCCATGCTGATCGGCGGCTGGAACTTCAGCGCCAAAGCCTTTACCCCCAATTTCGGCAAGCTGAACCCGATGCGTGGTCTTGGCAACATGGTGTCGACCAATGCGCTCGTCGAGCTGCTGAAGGCCGTCGCCAAGACGCTGCTCGTGGGCGCGGTCGGGTGGTTCGTCGTGATGAGCCAGAAGGACGCCGTCATCGGCCTCGTCGTCGAACCGTTCGGCACGGCCGCGCCGCACCTGGGCAGCCTGCTCGCCAAGGCGTTCCTGACGATGGTCGGCGCGTTGGGCGCCATCGCCATCCTCGACGGTCCGTACCAGATGTGGCATTACGCCGACAAGCTCAAGATGACGCGCCAGGAAGTCATCCAGGAATCGAAGGAATCGGACGGCAACCCGCAGATCAAGGGCAAGATCCGCCAGATGCAGCGCGAGATGGCCCAGAAGCGCATGATGTCGAACGTCCCGACCGCCGACGTGGTCGTGACCAACCCGACCCACTTCGCCGTCGCGCTCAAGTATGGGGAAGGGCAGCGGGGTGCGCCGCGCGTCGTCGCCAAGGGTACCGACGAGGTCGCGGCCAAGATCCGCGAGATCGCCAGGGAAAACAAGGTCGCGATGCTGGAAGCGCCGGCGTTGGCCCGTGCGCTGTACAAGCACACCGACATCGACGACGAGATCCCGGAGGCGCTGTACTCGGCCGTGGCCGAAGTGCTGGCCTACGTCTACCAGCTGCGCGCCTACAGCAAGGGCACGCTCGACCAGTATCCGGACCGTCCCAGGAAACTGCCGGTGCCGCCCGAACTGGACCCGTTCAACCCTGCCTCGCAGAAGCCGGGCGCGGGGCCGGGACCGCGTACGCCGCAATGACGTAGGGTGGGCACCCCGTGCCCACCCCACGAATTGCGGCGGTTTTTCCCGTCTCCTTCCTGCATAGTTTCCGTCAGGCACCAACGATAATGGCGTATCCCTGGATGACGGAGTACGCATGAACGGTTTCAAATTGCCTGGCTGGCTGCAAAAGATCGGTGCCCGCGGCAACGCGCTGGCCGCGCCGATCCTGATCATCCTGCTGCTGGTCATGATGATCCTGCCGTTGCCGGCGTTCGCGCTCGACCTGTTTTTCAGCTTTAACATCGCGCTGTCCGTCATCGTGCTGCTGACCGCGCTGTACACGGTCAAGCCGCTCGACTTCATGGCCTTCCCGGCCGTGCTGCTCGTGACGACCATGCTGCGCCTTTCTCTGAACGTGGCGTCCACGCGCGTCGTGCTGACCGAGGGCCACACGGGTGGCGCCGCGGCCGGCAAGGTGATCGAGGCGTTCGGCCACTTCCTGATCGGCGGCAACTACACGGTCGGTCTCGTCGTCTTTATCATTCTCACCATCATCAACTTCACCGTCGTCACCAAGGGCGCGGGCCGTATCGCCGAGGTGGGCGCACGCTTCGCCCTGGACGCGATGCCGGGCAAGCAGATGGCGATCGACGCCGACCTGAACGCCGGCCTGATCGGCGAACAGGACGCCAAGCGCCGCCGCTCCGAAGTGTCGATGGAAGCCGAGTTCTACGGCGCCATGGACGGTGCGTCGAAATACGTGCGCGGCGACGCCGTGGCCGGCATCCTCGTTACCGTCATCAACGTCGTCGGCGGCCTGATCGTCGGTATGGTCCAGCACGACATGGGCTTTGCCGACGCCATCAAGAACTACACGCTGCTGGCCATCGGTGACGGCCTCGTCGCGCAGATCCCGTCGCTGATCATTTCGATCGCGGCCGGTATGGTCGTGTCGCGCGTGGCCAGCGACAAGGACGTGGGTTCGCAGGTCGTCGGCCAGCTGTTCGCGAAGCCGGAAGTGATGTACATCACGGGCGGCATCATCGGCGGCATGGGCCTGATCCCGGGCATGCCGAACCTCGTGTTCCTGCTGCTGGGCAGCACGCTGTTCGGCGGCGGCTATCTGCTGGAAAAGCGCCGCAAGAACATGCCGTCGGAAGAATTGCAAGGCGCGGCCGGCGGTGCGGGCCCGGCAGGCACGCCCGGCGGCGGCGGGGCGGCGACCACGCCGGCCGAGCAGGAAGAGGCGAGCTGGCAGGACGTCATGCCGGTCGACACGCTCGGCCTGGAAGTGGGTTACCGCCTGATCCCGCTCGTCGACAAGACGCAGAACGGCGAACTGCTGAAGCGCATCAAGGGCATCCGCAAGAAGTTTGCGCAGGAAGTCGGCTTCCTGGCGCCGCCGGTGCACATCCGCGACAACCTGGAACTGAAACCGTCGGCCTACCGCATCACGCTGAAGGGCGTCGAGGTCGGCAGCGGCGAGGCGATGAACGGCCAGTACCTGGCGATCAATCCGGGCATGGCGAGCGGCACCCTGCCGGGCCTCGTGACGACGGATCCTGCGTTCGGCCTGCCGGCCATCTGGATCGACGCCGCGCTGAAGGACGACGCGCAGAGCATGGGCTATACCGTGGTCGACGCCGGCACGGTCATCGCCACGCACCTGAACCACCTGATCACGACGCACGCGTCGGAACTGCTGGGCCGCATGGAAGTGCAGGCGCTGCTCGACCACCTGGCCAAGGACGCGCCGAAACTGGTCGAAGACCTGGTGCCGAAGGTCGTGTCGTTGTCGACGTTGCAGAAAGTGTTGCAGAACCTGCTGCAGGAAGGCGTGCACATCCGCGACATGCGCACGATCATCGAGACCTTGTCCGAGCATGCCGGCAGCACGCTGGATCCGAACGACCTGACGGCGCTGGTGCGCGTGTCGCTGGGCCGCGCCATCGTGCAGCAACTGTTCCCGGGCACGAACGAACTGTCCGTGATGACCCTGGACAACCGTCTCGAACGCCTGCTCGTGCAAGCCCTGAACGCCGGCGGCGACGGCACGGGCATCGAGCCCGGCCTGGCCGACACCATCGTCCAGCAGGCGGCCAATGCGACGCAGCAACAGGAAGCGATGGGCCTGACGCCGGTGCTGCTCGTGCCGGGCCCGCTGCGCACGCTGTTGTCGCGCTTCCTGCGCCGCGCGTTGCCGCAACTGAAAGTGTTGTCGCATTCCGAGATTCCGGAGTCGAAAACGATACGCGTGACGAGTCTCGTCGGCGCGGCATAAGCCCCCATCCTTGCCGCACCTGAAGGGGTAAATAGCTGCCTTGAGGAAATAGGCCTTTTTCCCCCTCCTGTTCCCGTGATGGTTTCCCGCTGGCATCGTCAATAATCGTATCTAACAAAAGGGCTTCGTGCCCTTTACCCCGATAGCGTGAACGACAGAAGCCTGCAAGAGCGGAGAAATCAAGATGAACGTGAAGAAATTTACAGCGGCGACTTCCCGTGAAGCCCTGCGCAAAGTGCGCGAGGCCCTGGGACCGGACGCGGTCATCCTGTCGAACCGCCCGGTCGATGGCGTGGTGGAGATCCTGGCGCTGGACAACGACGACGTCGCCTCGCTGGCATCGCCGGCGCCGGAGTCGGAAATGGCCGCGCCGCGCCCGAACCTGCGCATGCAGGAATCGTCGTTCGACGACCTGGAGCCGGCCCCGGCGCCGCGTCCGGCGGCCCGTCCGGCGCCACGCGCGTTCCAGGAAGCGCCCGCACCGCGCGCCTTCCAGGAAGCCCCGGCCGCCCGCTCGCCGCTGAATGCCTCGCTCGATTCCCTGTACGACCTGGACGAGCCGGCCGCACCGGCCGTGCCCCCGACGTACGCCAACCGCCGCGCCCCGCAAGCGGAAGCACCGGCCTTCGACATGACCGCGATGACCGCGATGATGTCGGCCGCGATCGCCCAGGCGAAAGAATCCGCCGCCGCCGAAATGCACGGCATGATGAACGAAATCCGCGCCATGCGCGGCATGATGGAAACGCAATTGTCCGAGCTGTCGTGGGGCAGCACGCAGCAGCGCGAGCCGCAGAAGGCCGTCGTGCTGCGCGAGATGCTGGCCGCCGGCTTTTCGGCCAGCCTGTCGCGCTACCTGATCGACAAGCTGCCGGCCGGTAAGGATGCCGCCGAGTCACTGCGTTGGGTCAAGACTGTCCTGGCGCGCAACATCACGACGATGGCCGACGAGGATGCGATCCTCGACCGCGGCGGCGTGTTCGCGCTGGTCGGCCCGACCGGCGTCGGCAAGACGACGACCACCGCCAAGCTGGCCGCCCGCTGCGTGATGCGCCACGGTCCGGAAAAGCTGGCGCTGATCACGACCGACGCCTACCGTATCGGCGGCCACGAACAGTTGCGCATCTACGGCAAGATCCTCGGCGTGATGGTGCACTCGGTGAAGGACGAAGCCGACCTGCGCATCGCCCTCAAAGAACTGCGCAACAAGCACACCGTGCTGATCGACACGATCGGCATGTCGCAGCGCGACCAGATGGTCACGGAACAGGTCGCCATGCTGACGGAGTCGGGCGCCGACGTGAAGCGCCTGCTGTGCCTGAACGCGACGTCGACCAACGAGACGCTGAACGAAGTCGTGCGGGCCTACCAGGGCACGGGCCTGGCCGGCTGCATCATGACCAAAATGGACGAAGCGGCGTCGATCGGCAACGTGCTGGACGTGCTCGTGCGCCAGAAGCTGAACCTGTACTACATCTCCAACGGCCAGCGCGTGCCGGAAGACCTGCACCTGGCCGACCGCGCCATGCTCGTCGACCGCGCCTTCCGCACCAGGCGCGACGCCGCCGCCCAGTTCGCGGATGCCGACCTGCCGCTGATGATGGCCGGCCTCGGCAACCTGAACAACGACCGTTCGCTGCGCGAGGTGTACGTTGGCTAGTTTCGACTTCGACCAGGCGGAGGGCCTGCGCCGGATGCTGGCCGGCCCCAAGCCGCGCATCGTGACGTTCCTCTCCGCCACCCCGCAGGACGACAAGGGCGCCATGCTCGTCAACCTGGGCGCTTCGCTGGCCCAGTCAGGCAACGACGTGATGATCGTCGACGCCTGCACGCACGACTACGGTGTCGCCCAGCGCCTCGGCGTGGACCGCGGCCCGGGCCTGCTGCAGGTCGCGCGCCAGGAATCCGCGCTCAACCAGGTCATTCACCCGGTGCCGCAGGGCTTTTCCGTCGTGAAGATGACGCATGAAAACGTCGTTCCCGCGCAGGCGGGGACCCAGGTTTCTTCGCGCAGCCGGGTGCGCCAGCAAGATTGGGCTCCCGCCTTCGCGGGAGCGACGGGTATCGCAGGAGCGACGGGTATCACAAGAGCGACGGGTATCACAGGGGCGACGGGTATCACAAGAGCGACGGGTATCACAGGGGCGACGGGTATGGCAGGGGCCACGGGTATCGCAGGGGCGACGGATGAGATGCGACGGTTGGCGAAAACCTTCGATGTCCTGGTCCAGCAATCGTCCGGCAGCATCATCATGGTCGACGGCGAATTTCCGGAAGACGGGACGTTCCCGGTGCCGATCCTGGCCTCGTCCGAGATCGTCGTGCAGGTGTCGACGAGCGCGACGTCGATCACGAACGCGTACGCGCTGATCAAGCGTTTGTCGCAGCATCTGGGCCGCCGCCCGTTCGGTATTCTTGTCACGGGCGCTACCGAAGCCGAGGCGAAGGTGGTATACGATAATATGTCATCCGCAGCAACTCGTTACTTGGCGGTAACGCTGAGCTCCATGGGCTCCGTGCCGGCCGACGAGTACCTGCACCGCGCCGCGCGCCTCGGCCGCGCCGTGGTCGACGCATTCCCGCTGGCCGGCGCTTCGGTGGCGTTCCGCCGCCTGGCCGGGCGCTTCGCGCGCAACGGCGTGCAGCAGGGACGGGCCGCCTGAAGCGGCGAAGAATAATTAATTACAAAAACCATGTACACGGTCAAAGGGAAAGCGGACAAGAATTTTTTGCTGACGGAGCACATGCCGTTGGTGAAGCGTCTCGCCCACCAGATGAAGGCCAAGCTCCCGCCGTCCGTCGAAGTCGATGACCTGGTACAGGCGGGCATGATAGGTCTCCTCGATGCGATCAACCGCTACGAGGAGAACCACGGCGCGCAGTTCGAGACCTATGCGGTGCTGCGCATCCGCGGCGCGATGCTGGACGAATTGCGCAGCAGCGACTGGATGCCGCGTTCCACGCGCGCCAATATGCGCAAGGTCGAGTCGGCCATGGCCGCGCTGCAACAGCAACTGGGCCGTCCGCCCAGCGAATCGGAAGTCGCGAAGTCGCTCAAGCTGTCGCTGGGCGATTACCAGGACCTGCTGGGCGATTCCGGCGGCCACCAGCTCGTGTACTACGAAGACTTCCACGACGAAGACGGCAGCGACAGCTTCCTCGACCGCTATGCCGTGGACGACGACGATCCGCTGAAGAGCCTGCTCGACACGGACTTCCGCCAGACCGTCATCGACGCCATCGACGCGCTGCCGCCGCGCGAGAAGATGCTGATGGGCCTGTACTACGAAGAAGAACTCAACCTCAAGGAAATCGGCGCCGTGATGGGCGTGTCGGAATCGCGCGTCTCGCAGCTGCACACCCAGGCCGTGGCGCGCCTGCGTACCTATCTGCGGGAGCGTTCGTGGACCTGACCAGCCTGCTCGGTCTCGCGCTGGCGCTGGCCGGCATCATCGTCGGGCACACGCTCGACGGCGGCAAGTTTTCCTCGCTGATCCAGCCCGCCGCCTTCGCCATCGTCGTCGTCGGCACGTTCGGCGCCGTGCTGCTGCAGACGAAGTCCAAGGCCTTCGTGCGCGGCGTGCGCATGCTGCGCTGGGTGTTCGTGACCCCGCCCGACCGCCGCCAGGCGCTGGCCCGCGAAATCCATTTGTGGAGCCTGTCCGCCCGGCGCGACGGGCTCCTGTCGCTCGAGCAGTACATGGCGAAGGCGGATCCGTTCATCCAGAAGGGCCTGCGCCTCGTCGTCGACGGCATCCAGCCGGACAAGCTGCGCAGCCTGATGCACACGGAAATCAACAACTACGAATTCCGCGAGCGCCAGGCCGCGCGCATCTGGGAATCGGCGGCCGGCTATGCGCCGACCGTCGGTATCCTCGGCGCCGTGCTGGGCCTGATCCACGTGATGGAAAACCTGTCCGATCCGTCGAAGCTCGGCGCCGGCATCGCCGTCGCGTTCGTCTCGACCATCTACGGCGTCGGCCTCGCGAACCTGTTCTTCTACCCGGTCGGCAACAAGATCAAGGGTATCGTCACGGAGCGCGTCGCCCAGTACGAGATCCTCGCCGACGTCTTCCACGACATCGCCACCGGCGACTACACGCGTGTGCTCGACGAGCGCGTGGCGTGCCTGCTGGCCGAACACTGATTGCGAGCCATGGCGCGCCGCAAGAAGTACGAACAGGACACCGAGAACCACGAGCGCTGGCTGATTTCGTACGCCGACTTCATCACCTTGCTGTTCGCGTTCTTCGTCGTGATGTACGCGGTGTCCGTGGTGAATATCGGCAAGTACACCGTGCTGTCGGAAGCGCTGGGCGACGCGTTCGGCGGCCGCGGCGCGGCGAACAAGTCGAACACGATGGTCGAGGTGGAGGCGCTGCCGCTGTCGGCCATCCTCGCCCACAAGCGCGCGGAAGCCGCGAAGCGCGACCGCGAGCGCCTCGACCTGCTGGCGCAAAAGCTGGACAGCATCCTCAAACCCCTCGTCAACAGCGGCAAGATGCGCGTGACGCAGACGGCGCGCGGGGTCACGCTCGAGATCAATGCCAGCGTCCTGTTCGACGAGGGCGACGCCGTCCTGACGGCCACGGCGCAGGAAACGCTCGGTACCGTCGCCGGCCTGCTGAAGGACGATCCGCACGGCATCGAAGTCGAAGGGTTTACGGACAATACACCGATCCGCAACCCGGCGTTCGCATCGAACTGGGAATTGTCGGCCGTGCGCGCCACGACCGTCGTGCGCCTGTTCGCGGCGAACGGCGTGGCCGAGGCGCGCCTCGCCGCCGTCGGACGCGGGGCCAACCGGCCGATCGCGCCGAACGACGATCCCGTCGGGCGGGCGCGCAACCGGCGGGTGGCCGTCACGATTCTCGCGGGAGCATCCACCTGAATTGTCGCCATATATCGTAGGGTGGGCTCCCTGAGCCCACGCGTGACGTTTGCCATATGTTGGCCTCCGCGTGGGCACGGTGTGCCCACCCTACGAAGCCAGCGGGGGCGGTACAATGGTTCGAACGCGACAGCAATGTCGTACGAACGAGGAGGCCGGATGAATCTGCATGCAAGCCTGAGCGTCGACGCGAGGCATGACAAGGTATGGATCACCTTCAGGGCGGAAAACCGCGGCGAGCGCCGGGTCTGGTTGCCGCGCGCGCTGGCCGACGATCCCCGGCCCGCCGGCCGCGTGTTCGACCTGCGCGTGCATCCGGGCAGCGCCCCCATCGCCTGGGTCGGCGCCAACGCCGCGCGCGGCGCGGCCGACTGGTTCGAACTGCCGCCGCATTCCGCCCACACGCACACGGTCGACATCACGGCCGACTACGCCTTCCGCCCCGGCGACCACACGTATGAGCTGCGCTTCGAGGGCCTGGCGCTGGCCGATATCCACCATCCCGACGCCACGACGCCGCTCGTCACCGAGCCCGTGATGTTCCGCCACATCACGCCTTAACGTTGTTGCACGTTCCCGCGCGGCGCGTTCTCGCCGAAGTATTCGTGCGAATCGGCATTGCCGACGGCCCGTCCCGGATCGCTGCCCGCCAGCGCGGCCGCTGCTGCCTGGCCGTAGACCCAGTCGTCCGTCCCGGCCACGACGGTGAAATGGCTCATCTCGTGCACCAGCGTGCCGCCTTTTGAACGGGCCCGGGCGGCGGACGCTTGGCCCGGATGCCGAGGTAGGTGACGGGCAGGCCGTCGCGCGTGACGTCGAACAGCGGCGCCTGCACGCCGGCGAACGGCGTCTGCCACTTCCGCAGGTATTGCCACGCGGTCGACGTATTGCGGATCGTCACCGTGACGGTCACGTCCTCGCTGCGCGCCAGGCTTTGCCGCGCAGGCGTCACCTCGACGACGATGCCGCCGGGTGTCGCCGCCTCGGCGGCGCCGCCCGGCAGCAGGGTGGCGGCGAGCAGGGCGCTGGCCCGGGTTGCGTTACCGTTCATGGCATCCTCCAGACGCGGTCAAACCCTTTCTTGTAACGTGAAGTCCGTTTTCCGATTTTGCAAAATCACAATATTTATCGTCGGAAAATGGCGCCGTTGGCGTTTAATTTGCTGCATTGGCGCAACATATTGATCGTTAGCGTAAATATTGCTCGTTCCACATTTAATAAACTGCTATCATCTATTGATTCTCTGATTATGAAAGTTTCAACAGGGAATCTTTCTCTTCCATGCCGGCGCGGCCTTGCCCACGGCGTCATTCGCTTCAGCACATGAGTATCGAGCACGACAGCCAGGTATCCCGCATGAGCGGACTTCGCACGCACGGCCGGCCACATGCGGGCGGGGCGGCATGACGCGGCACACGCGCAAGATTCCGTCCACGGTACGGCTGTCCATCCTGACCACGCTGCTCGCGCTGTTCATGGCCTGGCTCGCGCTCGGCCATGCCGCGCGGCTGCCGTGGGATCCGCATTGGTACCTGACGGCGCACACGGCGATGGAGGTGTTCTCGGTCGTCGTGGCCATGCTCGTGTTTGCCACGGGCTGGCACGGCATCGGCCGCGACATGCCGATCCGCGTGGCCCTGCTGTCGCCGAGCGCGCTCGCCGTCGGCCTGCTCGACATCGGCCACCTGATGTCCGTCGGCGGCATGCCCGGCGTGGCGGGGCCGGGGTCGGTCGGGCGCGGCATCGAGTTCTGGCTGCTGGCCCGCCTCGTCAGCGCCGCGGCGCTGCTCGTCGCCGCGTTCGCGCCGCGCGAGCGCACCGTCAGCCGGCGCGTGCGCGGCTGGGCGCTGCTGGCGGCGCTGGGCGTCGTCGTGCTGGGCTTCTGGCTGGCCGTGGCCGATCCGCTGGTTTTGCCTGCGACCTATGTGCCGGGACAGGGGCTGACGCCGTTCAAGATCGGGTGCGAACTCGTGCTGATCGCGCTGAATGCCGTCGCCGCGCTGTTCCTGCTGCGCCGCGCGCTGGTCACGCGCCTGCGCACCGACCGCTACCTGGCCGCGACGGCCGCCGTGATGGCGCTGGGCGGCGTCAGTTTCACGCTGTACGCGCGTCCGGACGACGTGATGAACCTGGTCGGCCATGTGTACAAGGTGATCGCCTACCTGTGCCTGCACCGTGCGATCTGGGTAGCCGCCGTGCAGGCGCCCTACCTGCGGCTGCAGCGCTCGGAACGGTCGCTGGCCGAGAGCGAGGCCAGCTTCCGCAGCCTGATGGAATGCGCGCCGGACGCGATCCTGCTCGTCGGCGCGGAAGGGCGGATCACGATGATGAATGCGCGCGCGGAAAACCTGTTCGGCGTCGCGCGCGAGACGGCGGCCGGCCTGCCGCTGGACGTACTGGTGCCGGCCGCCGCCGGCGACGCCGAGCTGGACTGCCGCCGCCTGTACGGCGCCGCGTTCCCCGCCGAGGTGCGCCGCGCCGGCATGCCGAGCGGCCAGCAGGTCGCCATCGTGCGCGACCTGTCGGAGCGGCGTCGGCTGGAACGCGCGCTCGTCGAGCAGCTGACCCACGACGCGCTGACGGGCCTGCCGAACCGCAATCGCATCCTCGAGACGCTGGACGAGGCGATCGCCGCCGCGCGCCAGGATGGGCGCACGCTCGCCGTGCTCGTGTTCGACCTGCACGAATTCCGCAAGATCAACAGCGGCTACGGCTATGGCGGCGGCGACGACGTGCTGCGCGAATGCGTCGTGCGCCTGTCGTGCCTGCTGACCGGCGGCGACATGCTGGCGCGCCAGGGCGGCAACGAATTCATCGTCGTGCAGAAGCATTCCGGCGACATCGCCGCCGCGGCGCTGGCCGCCCGGTTGCTGGACGCGATGCGCGAGCCGTTCCTGCTCGACGGCCAGCGCGTGTTCCTGGCCGCCAGCGTCGGCATCGCGCTGCTGCCGGAGGCCGGCTGCGGCGCGCATGCGCTGTTGCAGATGGCGCAGGTGGCGATGGCGGCCGCGCGTGCGGAAGGTCCCACGCGCTACCGCTTCCACACGGACACGATGGCGCAGGCGATCCGCGAGCGGGTCGACCTGGAAGCGCTGCTGCGCCATGCCATCGAGCGCAACCAGTTCGCGCTGCAGTATCAGCCGCGCGTCGACCTGGCCAGCGGCGCCGTGATCGGCGTGGAAGCCCTCGTGCGCTGGCGCCATCCGGTGCTGGGCCTGGTGCCGCCGGCGCGCTTCATCCCGCTGGCCGAGGAAACGGGTCTGATCGACGATCTCGACATGTGGGTGCTGGACGAAGCCTGCGCGCGCGCGGCCGCGTGGCGCGCGCAGGGATTGCCGCCGCTGCGCGTGTCGATCAACCTGTCGGCGCGCCAGTTCCAGCAGGCCGGCCTCGCGCAGCGCGTGCTGGCCGCGCTGGAACGCAGCGGCCTGCCGCCGGCCTGCCTGGAAATCGAGATCACGGAGTCCACGGTGATGCGCGACACGGGCGAGGCGACGAGCGTGCTGCGCTCGCTGAAGGCGCTCGGCGTGGCGCTATCGATCGACGACTTCGGCACCGGCTATTCATCGCTCAGCTACCTGAAACGCTTCCCCATCGACGTGCTGAAGATCGACCGCTCGTTCGTCAGCGACGTGACGACCGACCCGAACGACGCGGCCATCGTGTGCGCGATCATCGCGCTGGCGCATACGCTGCACCTGGAGGCGGTGGCGGAGGGTGTCGAGACGGCCGAGCAGGCCGCCTTCCTGCGCGAGAATGGCTGCGATGAAATCCAGGGCTATTACTTCAGCCCGCCGGTGTGGCCGGAACTGATCGAGGGGATGTTCGCCGCCACGACGGCGCAAGGCGAGACGGTCGTTTAGCCGACCACGAACCGCCGCGACGGCCCCGTCCCCATGGTCTGGCCGCCCGGGCCGTAGACGCCGGCCGCATTCCCGGCCGGACCGTGCAATTCGCTCAAGGCCGCCTGGGTCTGGCCCAGCTGGCGATTGACGATCATGCCGTTGACGCGGTTGAGTTCCTTCGCTTCGCGGGTCAGGTCCAGCAGGCGGTTCCACGCGTCGCGGTACTCGGCGTTGCCGCCCACGGCGAGCCAGGGCTCCATCCCGGCTTCGCTTGCCGCAAAGCCGGCGACGGCGAGTGCCTTGTGGCGTACGCGCGACAGGGTCGCGGCACGCTGCGCCAGCTGCAGCTTGTTGGGGGTGATGGTCGAGAGGCCATCCGCATCCGCACTGATCAGGAGCTGTTGCTCCGTTTTCATCAGTTCCACGATGGAACCGATCACTTGCTGTTCGTCGCGCAGGGTTGCGCCTGGGGATGCAATGGCCATTGGCTATCTATTGTTTGCGGGAATGTAGCAGGTCGCGCACCGTATCCAACAGGCCGTCCGCCACTTTCTCGGAATTGACTTGGAAGTGGCCATCCGCGATGGCCGCCTTGATGCGTTCGACCTTCTTGCTGTCGAACACTTGATTGGTACCACCGGCCGCGAGGGCCTGGCCTTGCGAGGACAGGCGCACGGTGTCGGTCGCAGCGGGCGAGACGGTCCTGGCCGCGGCCGCGTCGCTGCTTTTCGCAGTCGTGGCCTGCGTGTTGTTGGCCTGAACGCCTGCGTTGCTCTTGAGTGTATCGTTGATTTTCACAGCATCATCCTTCTCAGGTCGGAGCAGAAAGTCCGGGATCTGCCTTCAGTATCGGCGCCCTTGCCAAAAACTTTAGGGGACATCAAAGAAAGTGCGGACAGACGCCCCACTTTCAACGGCCCTGCTCCTGTTTGCTGTTATTAAAACGCCACCTCGACCATCCCGCCAGCCCGCGCCGTGCCGCTGACCACCGAACCGGCCGGCGTACGCACCTGCACGATCTGGCCGTCGCCGGCATTGCCGATGGCCTTGCCTTCGGCTGATACTGAAAATCCATTTCCGTTAGTAACCAGGCGTACAGCCTGGCCTTGCTGCACGACGGGCCGGCTGCGCAGCGTGTCCACGCGCAGCGGCGTGCCGGCCGCCAGCGACACGGTCGGGGTGCGGCCGATCGCCTGCGCCATGTCCGTGATGATGCCGTTCGGCATCGAGGCGATGTCGCCTTTCACCAACACGAGCTGGGCCTGTTCGATCGTCTGGCCCTGGGCCAGCGGCAGGGCGGCGGCCACGTAGTCGGCCTGCACGTTCACCTGCGCCTGCACGAAGATCGTCCAGTTCGACGGCGCCGTGCAGCGCACGCCCACCGTCGTCTTGCCCCAGGCGCGCGCGCCCGGCTGCAGGAACGCTTCCGGCGCGGGGCAGGCGGCGAGGGCCGTGCGGGCGTCGATATTGCCCACTTTTACTGTCACGGCGCCGGGCAGGCCGGCCGTCTGCGTCTGCAGGAACTGCTCGACGACGGTGCGCAGGGTGTTGATGTTCTGGCGACCGGCGGCGGGCGCCGTCTGCGCGTGGGACAGCGCGGCGGTGCCGATGAGCAGGGCGGTAATCAGTGTGCGTTTCATGAATGAGGTCGTGATACGGTTTTTTGCGACGCTGCCATCTTAGGTCGGGCGCGCCGCCGTCGAACCGCCGAATAGCCGGGTTTTGGGTCTCTTTATTGCCCGATTGGAAGAGTCTGCCGGTCCGTATGATCCATGCTGTCACCACCAGATAGATGCCTGGAGAAATCATGATCGGCAAACTCGACGACTACCTGCGCTTCAATGAAACCGCGCTCAGCCTGCGTTCGCAGCGCCAGGAACTGCTTGCGTCGAACGTCGCCAACGCGGACACGCCCAACTTCAAGGCGCGCGACATCGATTTTTCCAGTGCCCTGCAAGGTGCGCTGGCGCGTGCGACGAACACGGGGGCGCTGAACACGACGGCCGGCGCCCATTATCCGGGCGGCCGGGCGGCCGCCGACGGCAAGACGCTCGGCGACGGCGCCACGCCCGTGCTGTACCGCACGGTGACGCAGGGCGCCGTCGACGGCAACACGGTCGACATGGATACGGAACGCACCCAGTTCGCCGACAACGCGCTGCGCTACGAAGCCGGCATCACGATGCTCAACCAGCAGATCCGCAACATGCTCCAGGCCATCCAGGGAGGCCAGTAATCATGTCTCTATTTAATGTTTTCAACGTGGCCGGCTCCGCGATGAGCGCCCAGGCCCAGCGCCTGAACACGACGGCCAGCAACCTCGCCAACGCCGACAGCGCGACGAGCGCCACGGGCGAGGCCTACCGCGCCAAGCAGGTCGTGTTCGAGGCCGTCCCGATGGACAGCGGCACGGGCGTGAAAGTGCGCGAAGTGGTCGAGGACGCCTCGCCGCTGAAGCAGGTGTACGACCCCAAGAATCCCCTCGCCGACGACAAGGGCTATGTGGCTATGCCCAACGTGAACGTGGTCGACGAGATGGTCAACATGCTGTCGGCGTCGCGCTCGTACCAGACGAACGTCGAAACCATGAACGCGGCCAAGACCATGCTGCTCAAGACACTGACCCTCGGCCAGTAATCCAGATCAACCCTCACACTGACACGCTCCCATGGCGACCGTAACCGATACCACCAGCACGTCCGTCACCGACCTGATGTCGACGATGAACGCGAAGAAGCCGACCAGCACCGACAGCGTCTCCGCCGACACCGACAAGTTCATGACCCTGCTGGTGACCCAGCTGCAGAACCAGGATCCGCTGAACCCGATGGACAACGCCCAGATGACGAGCCAGCTCGCGCAGCTGCAGACCGTGACGGGCGTGAACAAGCTGAACACGACCCTGGAGTCGCTGCAGTCCAGCTACAAGAGCTCGGAATCGATGCAGGCGACGGGCCTGATCGGCCACGGCGTGCTCGTCGACGGCAGCGGCGTCTCGCTGTCGAGCGGCAAGGCGATCCTGGGCGCGGAACTGGCCACCGATGCCGACGACGTCAAGATCGTCATCAGCGACGCGAAGGGCACCGAAGTGGACACGATCGACCTGGGCGCGCAGAAGGCCGGCGTCGTGCCGCTCGCATGGGACGGCGTGCCCGATCCGAAGAACCTGGACAGCAACGGCAAGCCCGTCACGCTGGCCGACGGCAATTACACATTCAAGGTCGTGGCGACGCGCGCCGGCGCCAACCTGACCGATGCGAAAGGCCTGTCGTTCGACAGCGTCGCCAGCGTCACCACCAACAGCGCCGATGGCGTCAAGCTGAACCTGTCCGGCAAGGGCGCGCTCACGCTGGCCGACATCAAGCAAGTCCTCTAAACGCGGTCGGCACCGCGAAACGAACGAATAACAGGAGTACAACATGTCCTTCCAACAAGGCCTGAGCGGCTTGAACGGCGCAGCGAAAGCGCTGGACGTCATCGGCAACAACATCGCCAACTCGAGCACCGTCGGCTTCAAGGGCTCGCAAACGGAATTCGCGGACGTCTACGCGCGTTCACTGAACGGCGCGGGCGCGACCCAGGCCGGTATCGGCGTGAGCGTGGCCGCCATCGCCCAGCAGTTCACCCAGGGTAATATCGAAACGACGGCCAACCCGCTCGACATCGCCATCAACGGCGGCGGCTTCTTCCGCACCGAGATCGGCGGCGCCGTCCAGTACACCCGCAACGGCCAGTTCTCGCTGGACAAGAACGGCTACGTCGTCACGCCGCAGGGCGCCAACGTGACGGGCTACGGCGTCGCCGCGAACGGCCAGATCCTGGCCAGCACGCCGAGCCCGGTGAAGATCAGCACGGCCGACATGAAGCCGGTGTCGACCACCAAGGTCGACACGTCGATCAACCTCGATTCGCGCGAGACCGTCCCGACCAACTTCCCGTTCAACGCCAACGACGCGACCACGTACAACAAGCAGGTCCCGGTCAGCGTGTACGACACCCTGGGCAACGAGCACACGATGTCGATGTTCTACGTGAAGACGGGGTCGGGCACCTGGGACGTGTACGCCGGCGCCGACGGCACCGAGCTCACC
>JBJMVU010000015.1:0-25991 GCA_045810485.1 Massilia sp.
CCCGACGGCGACCGCTACGAACTGACCAGCCCCACGGCGATGCCGCGCGCGGCAGGCTTCCTGTGGAACCGCAAGATGATGATACAGGTGACCTGCCGGGGCTACGCCACCGCCCAGTTCATGCAGCCGGAGCCGGCCAAGTATTCGTACGCGCCGAACCTCGAGGCGAAGACCTTCATGCAGCCGGAGCAGGCGTACTATGCGCACCATCCGGGCCGCTTCTTTTATGTGAAGGACGAGGAGACGGGCGAGATCTTCTCGGCCCCGCACGAACCCGTGCGCGCCGCGCCGGACCGTTTTGCGTTTTCCGTCGGCCGCGACGACATCGCGTGGACCGTGGAAAAGCTGGGCATCCGCATCGAGCTGCGCCTCGGACTCCCCGTCGACGACGTCGCCGAGCTGTGGACGCTCACCGTGACGAACGTGAGCGGCCGGCCGCGCAGGGTCAGCGTCTACCCGTACTTCACGATCGGCTACATGTCGTGGATGAACCAGTCGGCCGAGTACCGCGCGGACCTCGGGGGCATCGTCGCGTCCAGCGTGACGCCGTACCAGAAGCTGCAGGACTATTTCAAGAACAAGGATTTCAAGGACAAGACGGTCTTCCTGTGCGAGACGGCGCCGGATGCGTGGGAAACGAACCAGGGCCAGTTCGAAGGCGAAGGTGGCCTGCATGCGCCGGATGCGCTGCGCCATGAACGCCTGGCCGGCGGCGACGCCCGTTACGAAACGCCGGTGGCCGTGGTGCAGTATCGCCTCGACCTCGCCGCCGATACGCCGGTCACGCGCCGGTTCCTGTTCGGCCCCGCGCGCGACGACGCCGAGATCGCGGCCATGCGCCAGCGCCACCTGGGCGCCGAGCAGTTCGCCGCCGCGGCGCGCGACTACGCGGCCTATGCAAGCCAGGGCGCGGGCTGCGTCCAGGTCGAGACGCCGGACGCCGAATTCGACAATTTCGTCAACCATTGGCTCGCACGGCAGGTGTTCTACCACGGCGACGTCAACCGCCTCAGCACGGACCCGCAGACCCGCAACTACCTGCAGGACAACATGGGGATGGCGTTCATCAAGCCGGCCGTCGCGCGTGCCGCGTTCCTGCACGCGCTGTCGCAGCAGGGTCCGAACGGTGCGATGCCGGACGGGATCCTGCTGTTCGAAGGCGCGGAGCTCAAGTACATCAACCAGGTGCCGCACACCGACCACTGCGTGTGGCTGCCCGTGTGCCTGCAGGCCTACCTCGACGAGACGGGCGACTACGCCATCCTCGACGAACATGTCACCGGCCACGACGGCATGGCCCTCACCGCCTACGAGCGCATCTCGATGGCGATGGACTGGCTGCTGCACAAGCGCGACCACCGCGGCCTGTCGTACATCGAACAGGGCGACTGGTGCGATCCGATGAACATGGTGGGGTACAAGGGACGCGGCGTGTCCGGCTGGCTGACGGTGGCCGCCGCGTATGCGCTGAACCTGTGGGCCGACGTGTGCGCCATGCGCGGCGACGACTGGCGCACGGACCACTTCCGCGCCGGTGCGCTGGACATGAACACGGCCGCCAACCTGCACCTGTGGGACGGCGTCTGGTACGCCCGCGGCATCACGGACGACGACGTGATCTTCGGCGTGAGCGACGACAAGGAGGGCCGCATCTACCTGAACCCGCAGAGCTGGGCCTTCCTCAGCGGCGCGCCGGACGAGAAGCAGCGCGCCACGATGCTGGCCGAGATCGACGGCCAGCTCGACACCCCGTACGGCGTGCAGATGTTCGCCCCGCCCTATTCCGCGATGCGCGAGGACGTGGGCCGCGTCACGCAGAAACATCCGGGGTCGGCGGAAAACGGCGCCGTGTACAACCACGCGTCCGTGTTCTACATCTACAGCCTGTACACGATCGCGCAACCGGACCGCGCGTGGGACGCGCTGCGCAAGATGATCCCGGGACCGGGAGAGGACGACTACCTGCGCCGCGGCCAGCTCCCCGTCTTCATCCCGAACTATTATCGCGGCGCGTGGAAGGAATACCCGCGCACGGCCGGGCGTTCGAGCCAGCTGTTCAACACGGGCACCGTGTCGTGGGTCTATCGTTCCATCGTGGAAGGCCTGTGCGGCCTGAAGGGCGATGCGGCGGGCCTTGTCGTGAACCCGCAACTGCCGTCGCACTGGCCGTCCATGCGCGTGCGCCGCGAGTTCCGCGGCGCAACGTTCGACGTCACCGTGACGCGCGGCGCGGTCGAACGGACGACGGTCGTGTGCGACGGGAAGACGCTGCCGGAAGCACGCATAGGCGGCATCGAAGCCGGCCGCACGTATCGCGTCGAGGTGACGGTGCCCTGAGGCGCGGGATCAGCCCGGGCACCCGCCCGGGGCGCGCTGCGCGAACGGGAACGCCGGCTTGCGCAGCAGCGGATTGATGTCTTTCTTGAGGAAGCCGGCCGCGAGCGGGTCGGCCTGGTACGATGACCATCCTGCCCGAGTGGCTCAACGCCAGCGCCATCAACAATGCCGGGCAGATCACGGGCGTGCTGCCCATCCCCGGCGGGTCCCACGCTTTCCTGTACACCCGGGGCGACGTGCGCGACCTCGGCGCCCTGGGCGGCACGCGCAGCTTCGGCTACGGCCTGAGCGACAACGGCAAGGTCACGGGCGACGCCGCGCCGGCCAACCGGCCCGGTTACGCCTTCCTCTACGCCAACGGCACGATGCGCGACCTCGGCACCCTTCCCGGGGGCAGCTCCAGCATCGGCCTCAGCGTCAACAACGACGGGCAGGTGACCGGCTCGGCGACCACCCGCGCCGGCGACACGCATGCCATCCTGGCGGGCTACGGCGGCATGCGCGATCTCGGCACGCTGGGGGGACGCTTCTCGTACGGCATCGGCATCAACGACGCGGGCCACGTGGTGGGCGCCTCGACATCCAGCGGCGACGAGTCGGCCCGCCACGCTTTTTTCTATCGCGACGGCGTGATGACCGACCTCGGCGATCTGGGCGGCATCGACAGCTTTGCGCAGGGCATCAACGACCATGACCAGATCATTGGCGGCGTCGTGGATACTGCGGAGGTCGCGCACTCCTTCCTCTACACGGACGGCAAATTGCGCATGCTCGGCGATTTTGGCGGGCGCTACACAGGCACCTGGGACATCAACAACCTCGGGCAGGTGGTCGGCTATTCGACGTTCACCGATGACATTGAGACCAGGCACGGCTTTCTGTACATGGATGGGCGGATGCTCGACATCAACATGCTGATCGATCCCGCCCTCGGCTGGACCGTGGCGACGGCGATCGGCATTAACGACGGGCAGCAAATCCTTGGGTACGCGTGCCGAACACGCGACGTGTGCCGGCCTGTGCGGCTGGACCCGATAACGCCGCCGCCGGTGCCGGAGCCGGGTGGACTGGCGCTGTTGCTGGTGGGGCTGGCGGCAGGCCTTTGCTTGCGAACACAGCCAAAAAAATGGCTGTGTTCGCGATAATTCGTCAACCCGCCCGCCTAGCCGAGCTGGGCCGCAGCGACCAGCAGATGAGCTGGCTTCGTGAGATGGCGCGCGTCCAGCACACGCTGCCATCACGAGTAATGGATCAGGTAGCGGCTCGCCACGCCGCGAAACCGCACCAGCCAGCTTTTGAAGCGGCTGTGCCAGCTGTTGACGTTCTGGATGTGAATGGCGCCGCGCGCCCGCACGCCGGCGCTCGCGTTCACCGCTTCGTGCGTGATGCCGGCCCGCTCCGCAAAATGACGATAGGCGATGGCCGCGTCGCTGATGAGGAGGACGTCGGCCGGCAACACCGGGCTGAGGCACTCATGCAATTGCGCTGCCGTCACCTGGCCCCGACCGGTGTGAAAGTCGAGTGTCCGCCCGCTGCGATCGCGCGCGACGAGCAGGCAGTCGTGCTCCCGACTGATACCGCGCCGCGTGGCGACGCCGCCACGTTTTCGCGGGGGCCGCGTCAGGTTGCGCGCGCCCTTCTGCGATTCCAGCCGGTACGTTTCATCCGCCTCGACGATGGCCGACAATGTCGCCGGACGGTCGCGCATGGCGCCGGGCACGAACCGATGGCGCCACCGGAAACTGGTCGTGCGATGCACGCCGACGACCTGGGCGGTGTCGCGGACCGTGCGCGATTCCAGCACGCATTGCAGATACGGCAGCCAGCATTCCTTTCTGCGCAGCCGTGCCAGCAGCGTGCCCGTCAACGCATTATGGCTGCGCCCGCATTTGAGACAACGGAAACGCTGCAGCCCACTCGCCTGGCCGCAGCGGTGCTTGCGGACGCAGCCGCAGTGCGGACATGGCCGTCCTGCCGCCGCCTGCTCGATCAAGGCGATGCACTCGGCCGGATTCGCGATGCCGGCGATCCATTCCCGTAGCCGAACCAGGTCGCATGCAGACAACTGCACCGCCAACAACATGGCGAACAATTCGTCGAACGTCAGGCCGCGCATCGTCACTCCTCATGAGTTAACTCGACGATACGTCTGACCTTTGCAACGAGCTTCAGTTCACATAAATAACGCGAACACAGCCTTTTTTATCAGGCGTCCACGCGCAACCCCGCCGGCGCCGCAACCATGGCGCGCGCGTCGGCTTTCAGCGCGAACCAGGTCCAGAGGCCGCCGGCCAGGTCGACGAGTCCGAACAGGACGATCATCGGGCTGACGAGACCGAGGAGCGCGAACACGAGAAACGCCGCGAAGACGAGCCCGCGCGTGTAGACCGACGCTTCCAGGAACGGCCGGTGCCGCGCCCCGACCCAGGCATAGATGCCGATATTGAACGCAAGGACGCCGGCGACCCGGATCCACACCTCGGACGTGGGCGCGATCCCGAAGAGCGACAGCAGCACGTTCGGCGCCACGACCAGCACGGTACTGACGGCGAACACATAGACGGCGAACATCCTTGCGCTGAACGTGGCTTTCGACATGGCTTCCTCGATGAGTTGTTAGCACAGCAATCTTGTCGACTTTAACACGTTTTCACCCGCCCTCCGCTACCCACCGCCGGGGCGGCACGACGCCGCCCGGTCGGGAGGCACATGGTCGAGGCAGGCGACATCATCACGTTGACGGCGGGCGCCTGGCGCTTGCAGGCGCCGCTGGGCGGGTCCAGCTACGGCCAGGTGTGGCGCGCCGCCTCCGTACTGGACGGCGCGCCGGCCGCCGTCAAACTGGTCAACCGCGCGCAGATGGATCTCGCGGCGCCGCCGCAGCGCTCGGTGTGGCGCGCGTGCTTCGACGCCGAAATCGCCTTCCTGCGCGGCCTGCAGCCGTGGGACCAGCGCCACATCGTACGCCTGCTCGACAGCGGCGAATCCGGCGGCCAGCCCGCGCTGGCGCTCGAATTGCTGGATGGCGACCTGGCCGCCCACCTGGCAACGCAGCCCAACCGCAGCTTGTCCCAGGCACTCGCGTGGACCGCCCAGGTGAATGCGGCGCTGGCGAAGGTCCACCAATACGGCTGGCGCTACCTCGACCTGAAGCCGGCCAACCTGCTCGTCGACGCGCGCAGCGGCACCCTCAAGCTCGCGGACTTCGGCACCAATCGCCCGCTGCAGGACAGCGCCGGACACGCCTACGCCGGCACCGCCGCCTGGCAAGCGCCGGAACAATTCTTTCCCGATGACGCGGGCCGTTACCGGACCGACGCGCGCACCGATTATTTCGCCCTCGGCGCCCTGCTCTACTGGCTCGTCACCGGCATCCCGCTGCGCTTCTGCGCCGCCTGCGCCGATGCTTACCGGACCCACGGCACGGCCGGCGCGACGGCGCTGAGCGCTCCCGCCATCCTGGCGCCGAACGAACTTGCGCTGTTCATCGGCCACGCCGCAGCAAGCGACGCGCCGGCAACGCTGCTGCGGGCGCTGCTGGCGCCGCGGCCGGAAGCGCGGCCCCGCCATGCGCTCGAGATCAGCCGACTGATCGCCCGCGCGGCGGCCAGCGTGAACCCGCTGCGGAGCGCCGCATGAGCCGCGCCCGCCTCTGCGCCGGCGCGCTGCTCGCCGCGCTGTGCGCCCTGCAGATGCTCGCGCTGCTGCGCGCGCCGGCCGCGTGGTTCCCGGCGCAGGTGACGGTGACCTTGGCGCCCGGCGCGACGCTCGACGTCGACTACGCCACCCTCGGCGCCCCCGCGGCGGACGGCGGCCGCCTGCGGCTCCAGCGCGGCGCGGACGGCGCCTGGTGGGCGGCGGACGACGGCATGGGCCGCCCGCTGCTCGTCCAGGACGGCGCCCGCCAGCGCCGCAGCGGCAGCGTCGTGCCCGCACGCGGCCAGCAGTTCCAGCTCGGCGCGATGCGGCTGCGTGTCGACACGGCGAACGCCAGCCAGATCGACCTGAGCGCGGACGCCACGCGCTGGCACTACGACGGCGCCCTGCTGCACCGCGGCGGCAAGCCGCAACCGGCCTGCCCGGACGCCCGCCTCGGCACGCGCCTCGCCGGCCTGTGGAACCGCATCGCACCCCGGGCGCTGGCGTTCGGCCGCCCGCTGGTCTTCGGCGGCAATCTCGATTGCGGCAACCGCATCGCCATCGCCGGCCTGTCCCTGCACGCGGCCGGCATCGCGCGTGGCGACGACGGTTTCCTGCTGGCCGCCGCGCCCGCCGTCCCGCTACTGCTGGACGACGGCGGCAACGCGGCGCTGCTGGCCGGCCGGCCACTGCGGCTGGACGCGGGACAGACGCTCGTCGCGGGCCGCACGCGCCTGCTGCTCGCGATCGGTGGCGACGTGCTGCGCCTGCGTCCCGGCGGCCACGTCGCGCTATACCCCGACACGCAGCGGCGCCTGCCCCCCGGCGTCACGTGGACGTGGACCGTGCGTGCGCCGTGGGCCCTGCCGGCGCAGGCGGCGCCACCGTTGCTGGCCGTCCTCGGCCTCGCGTGCGCGGCCGCGCTCCTCGTGAAAACCCGCCATGGCCTGCGCGCGGGCGCGGCGACGGGCGCGGCGCTGCTGCTGGCCGGCGGGGGCGCGATCCTGTTCTGGCTGCAGCGCAGCGGCGCACCCGCCGGCGCGGGCATCGGGCTGCTCGTCGCCTGGGCCGCGCTTACGTTCGCGCTGCTGGCGCCGCGCCGGTTCGAACCCGTCCTCGCCGCCGCGCTGCCGCTGCTGGCGCTCGGCCTCCTGTCGCAGCTCGACCTGGGCCTCGGCGCGCCCGACACCGCGTGGCTGCGCCACTTCCACAAGACGGCCGCGCTGCTCGCGCTGGGCGCCGGCGCGGGCACGCTGGCGGGCCTCTTGCGCCCCACGCGGCCGCTGCCCCAGGCGCGCATCGAACTCGCGCTGCTGCTGCTGACCGGCGTCGCGCTGGCGGCACTGGTGCTGCAGGTCGCGTACGGCGACGAGACGGGCGTGTTCGACCTGCAGCCGGTGGAATTCGCCAAGCTGGCGCTGGCCGCGCTGTCCGCCCACTGCCTGGCGCTCGCCTGCGCGGACGGCCCGGCGCCGGGCGGCGCGTGGCGGCGCGGCCTGCGGCTCGCGGCGCCCGCGCTGCTGTTCATGCTGCTGCTCGGCGTCGCGCTCGTGCAGGTCGACGACTATTCGCCGCTCGTGCTGCTGGCGCTGTGGGCCGGCACGATGATGCTGGCGCAGGCGCTGGCGACGCGCCGCCGCGGCGCCGCGCTGGCGCTGGCCGGCGTGGCGCTGGCGGCCGTGGCGACGGTGGCCCTGCTGCGCGGCGCCGGCGCGGACGGCGTCGCGCGCTGGGATTTCTACGCCGACCGCTTCCTCGTCTGGCTCGATCCCGGCACGCATCCGCACACGGGACAACAGTTGCTGCTGGGCGCCCGTGCCATCGCGCAGGGCGGCTGGCGCGGCGCCGACGGCGCGTTCGGGCTGGCGGCGCTGGGCCTCGATCCCGGCTTCGCGCTGCGCATCCCGGCCGTGCAGGACGATTTCGCCGCGTCGTTCTACCTGGCGCGGCACGGGCTGGCCGCCGCCGTCGGCCTGTGGCTGCTGCAGGCGCTGTTCCTCGCCGCGCTGCTGCGCCTCGCGGTGCGCTACTGGCTGGCGGGGGCGAACGCGCGCGACTTCCGCGTGGCGTGGCTTGCGCGCCTGCGCTGCTTCTTCCTGGCCGGCGGCGCCGCGTTCGCGTTCGGCCACTTCCTGCTCTCGTGGGGGACGAATCTCGCGATCTTCCCGGTGATGGGGCAGCCGATGAGCTTTTTGTCGGCGGGCGGCTCGCACCTGCTGTTTTTCATCTGCCCCCTGCTAGGCGCCGCTGCCGCCAGCAGCCAATCTTTAGAGGAGAACGAATCATGCCGGTCTATGTCCAACACGAAGCCCTAGGCAAGATCAACGACGTCTTCGACGCCCATGCCATCTGGCAGGCGCCCGGGCTGGCCCTGTTCGCGCGCCGTCCGCTGCTGCGCGACCTGCTGGAACGCTCGCCGCGCGAACAGCGCGGACGCGCCGCCACCCGCTGCTTTTCCCACATCACGCTGATGCTGCCGCAGGAAGAGGTCGACGACGACCGCCACCTCACGCGCGGCGCCCGCGTGCGCGACCTCGCCGATTCGCTCTCCGCGCTGCACCGGAAAGATTTCGGCGACCTGCTGCAGGGCGACGACGTCCGTTACCACGTCGTCGGCGCCGACCGCCTGGAACCGGGCGAGGTGGAGGTGAAGTTCGGCCACGCCGTCTACCTGCCCGCAGCGGGCGAAACGATCCAGTACACGGTCAGCGTGTCGCGCGACAGCGCCGTGTGGAAGACCGTCTGCCCCATCTACCCGAACCAGCGCCTCACGCTCATCGGCCACGACACGCACGAGGCCACGTACGCGGCGCCGGGCTGGCCGTTCGGCGCGGAAGGCGTCGTCCTGCTCATCAACGATGGGCCGGACTCGCCTCTGGAAATCCAGGTGCGCCCGAAGGACGCCTTCGACTGCAGCTTCGACGCGGCCGGCGGCTACTGGACGGTCAGGTCGCGCCGCGGCGCCGTCGACGCCGCCGGCGCCGCATTGCGCCTGCTGCTGCGCGTGACGCCGTCCGGAACGACGCGCGCGCCCGCGCCGGCGAAACCCGCATCGGCCCGCCCGGCGGTCTGGAAACCACGCGCCGCGCCCGATCCCGAACTGACGGCTGTCCCGCTGGCGCGCATCCCGGCAACGCCCGCCGTCGACGCAACCTATGCACCGGTATCGCGCCAGCGCGTGACGCTCGCCGCCCTCGCGCTGCCGCGGCTGTCGCGCTACCGCGAGACGGGCGCGCAGGCGCTCGAGATCAACCTGAACCGCGCGTTCGTCCCCGCTTTGCTACCGGCTGACACCGTCATCGGCTTCGCCGTCGACGACCAGGACCAGCTGCAGGCGATCACGCCGGCCGGCCGCGAGCGGATCGCCGTGCCGGCCACGTTCAGCCCCGTCGACGGCGCGCACGTGGAATTGACCGCTTGCGCGCCCGCCCTGGCCGACCGCTATTGCGCCCTGCTCGTGCTGCCGCAGCCGCCGGCCCTGCCGGTGGCCCCCGGCGCGCGCTTCACGTTCGGCCGCGGTGCGCCCATGCTCGCGGCGCTGCGCGTGCTCGATTCGCCGGTCTTCCTGAAGAACGCGGCCGGGACGCCGCCGTCGAGCGCCGACCGCCTCGGCCTGTCGCGCGACGCGTTCAGCTTCGAAGCGGGGCCGGACGGCTGGCTGATCGCGCGGCTGTCGCCCACGCAGGCCCTGTTCCACCTCGACGACAAACTGGCGTTCGTCGCCGCCATCGACACGGCCACGCCGGAGCAGCCGTATCGCCTGCCGGCCGGGCACCACCTCGTCGCGGGTCATTACGTGCTGCGCTTCGATGCGTGAGGCGGCCGTGGCTCCCTGGCTCGTGTGGGTCGGCGCGCTGGCGGCGACGCTCGTGCTGGCCGCGTGGTGCACGCCACGCGCGTGGTGGCGCCGGCCCAACCTGCGGGCGCTCGCGGTGCTGGGCGGCGGGACGCTCGGTCTGGGCCTGCTGTTCTCGGCGCTGCTCCCGTCCGCGCCCGTGCCGGTGCACGCGGCGGTGGCGCAAGTCGGCCCGGCGGCCGGCGCACGCTACCGCGTCATCGACGACCTGAACCTGCGCGAGGACCACGGCGTACGCGCGACCCGCGTGCGCGTGCTGCCCGCGGGGACGGTCGTCAGCGCGACGGGTGCGACGGACGGCGACTGGTGGCGCGTGCGCGTCGACGGCAGCGATGTCGAGGGGTGGGCGAGCAGCCTGTGGCTACGCCGCACCGACGAGCGCCACTGACAGGCGCATCGGGTTGTAGCGCACCTTGTCGACCTGCATGGGCGCCGTGCGCTCGAAGCCGAGCGACGCGTAGAACGGTACGGAGACATTCGACGCGTTGACGGTGAAGACGCCGGGATGCCCGGGCGCCAGCGCCGCCGCGCGCGCCGCCCGCCACAGCGCGCGGGCGATGCCGCGCCGCTGGTACGCGGCGTCGACGAACAGGTGGTACACATGCGTGCCGCCGCGCACGCCGATGAAGCCGGCCAGCACCCCGTCGACGATGGCCACGTGGTAGACGAAGCCCGCGTCCAGGTGGCGGCGCAGGCCGTCCGCGTCGTGCTGGCCGAGGAAGGACGCGGCGTCTGCCGGCGCGGATTCGTGCAGGATGAAGGTCTCGGCGGCGCGGCGCAGGACGGCGGCGGCGGCCGGAATGTCGGCGGGGTCCAGTAAGCGTATTTGCATGCGTGACAAGATAGCACGGCGTGGTTGTCGAAACGTCACGTTGGGAAAACCACGCGGGCGCGTCCCGCCGCGTTGACCCGGCCGGGCCGCGCACTTAGACTGGACCGATGACGACATCCAGCTTCACCCCGGCGGGCGCGACAGCCCCGGCCCGGCGCAAGGTCCCGCTGACGCAACCGCTGCGCCACCCGCGCTATCGGCGCCTGTGGTGCGCCAACCTGGTCTCGAACCTCGGCACGTGGATCCAGACGTTCGCGTCGGCCTGGCTGATCGCGTCCAGTTCGCACTCGGCGTCCACGACGACGCTCGTGCAGACGTGCACATACATCCCGATCTTCCTGTTCGCGCTGTTCGCGGGCGTGGTCGCGGACGCCGTGCACCGCCCCAAGTTCCTGTTCTTCTGCAACCTGTTCATGGCGGCCTGCGCGTGCGTGCTGGCGACGCTCGTGGCGAGCGGGCACGCGCCGCACGGCGTCGTGCTGGCGGTGCTGTTCTGTCTCGGCTGCGGCTCCGCGTTCATGTGGCCCGCGTGGCAGGCGGCCATGTCGGGCCTCGTCGAGCCGGACGAAGTGGAGGCGGCGGCGACCCTCAACAACCTGTCGTACAACACGGCCGCGATCATCGGACCGGCGCTGGGCGGCGTCCTGTTCAAGTGGATCGGGCCCGGCCCGCTGTTCCTCGTGAACGCCGTCTCGTTCGTCGGCCTGCTCGCCATCTACCGCGCCTGGTGGCGCGACGACCGCTCGCACGTGAAGCCGTGCGCCGCGTACGGTGCGCGCCTGCGCGAGGGCTTGCGGACGGCGTTCGGCTGCCCGCGCTACCGGCGCATCCTGCGCAATGTGGCGACCGTGTTCTTCGCGACCATCGCCTTCGCGGGCCTGCTGCCCGTGTTCGTGCGCGACGTGCTGCACATGGACGCCAGCGTGTTCGGCACCCTGATGGGCAGCCTGGGCGCCGGCGCCGTGCTGGCCGCGTTCTGCCTGCCCGCGATCCGCGCCCGCGTCGACAAGACCAATATCCTGGCCGCCGCGCTGGTCGTGTACGGCGCCATGCTCGCCATCATGCCGTTCCTGCATACACTGGCGCTGCTCATCCCGCTGATCGTATGCGGCGGCATGGCCTGGTCGGCCGTCGTCTCGACCCTGAACGCGGCCGCCCAGCTGTCGTTCCCGGCGGACGTGCGGGCGCGCACGCTGGCCATCTACCTCGTCGTGATGGCGGGCGGGTACACGGCCGGCAGCCTGGTCTGGGGCCGCATGGCGGATGCTTGCGGCGTGAAGTTCGCGATGACGGCGGCCGGCGCCTGCGTCCTCCTCAATGCGGCCGTGTTACTGACGGGTAGACGGCAAAAGCCCATCTAATCGAGGCTTGGTCTTTTGGCATTTCCGGTTACAGTAGCGAGATGCCGATCCCGCCTCCCCTCGACCATTCCATCACCGGGCTGCGCTTCGGCGCGCTCGACGTCGCCGCGTGCTCGCGC
Organism: Massilia sp.; assembly: GCA_045810485.1. GTDB lineage: Bacteria > Pseudomonadota > Gammaproteobacteria > Burkholderiales > Burkholderiaceae_D > Telluria. Next base: position 12,145 of record JBJMVU010000015.1, read on the forward strand.
CTGGGCGCCGGGCCGCGCCTGCGCGCGGAAAACCAGGACAACCTGCTGCTGATCGACGCGGACGGCGACGCCGCCTGGCTGCAGGACCAGGCCGTGCAACGGCGGAAACTCCCCGGCTGGCTTCCCGGCCACGCGCGCCTCGCGGTGCTGGACGGGATGGGCGGCCATGGCCACGGCCGGGAAGCCGCGGAAGCCGTCGTCGCCGGCCTGCTGGCGCTGCCCCCGATCGCGAGCGCCGCCGAGCTGGCGCGCCGCCTCGATGCGCTGCATGCCGACCTGCAGCGCCATTTCGCCGACGCGTCCGGCCCGCGCCCCGGCACCACGCTCACCCTGCTCGAACTGCGCGCGGACGACACCCCGCTGCTGTACCACGTGGGCGATTCGCGCCTGTATGAAATCACGCCGGCGCGGGCGGCGCCGCTGACGGTCGACCACGTCCCCGCCACCGCCTACGCGATGGCGGGCCTGCTGGGCGAAGCCGACTGGTGGCGGCAGGTCCACGGCGAGCACCGCCCACAGGTCGCCCAGGCGTTCCTGCTCGGGAACGCGTTCGCCGATCCGACGCGGCTGAACGACCCGCTGTTCGAACTGTCGCCGCTGAACCTGCCGTCGTGGCTGTGCCGCCTGGCGGACCGCCGTCCGCTCGAGCTGCGTCCGGGCGCCTCGTACCTGCTGGCGACGGACGGCCTGTGGTCGTGCTCCGACCCATACGGCTGGGTGGGCCAGTGGCCGCAGCTGCTGGCCGGCACGGCGGACGCCGCCACGATGCTGCAGGTCCTGCTGGCCGCCTACGACGCCCATCCGGCCGCGTTCTTTTACCCGGACAACGTCAGCGCGATCCTCATGCGCGTCCCCGGCGGCGCGCGCGACGAGACGGTGTTGCCGGCGCATTAACGATTGCAGTGACTGTTGTAAATGATGCATCTTGGAAGAAAGTCTTGCTCAACAATGAATCCCGCGCGCCCCGCTCGGCTACAATCGCGTAAGCTGGGGCCCGACAACCCGTCCCCAGCAACCACCCTGCCGAACCGGTAACCGCCCATGAAGCGCTGCAGCAGTCCCGATTACCCGCATTGCACCGTCTGGGTCGCCCCGGGCGAGGCACAGTGCACGCACGGCCACCGCCAGCCTCCGGGCGCGGTCGATGTGCTCGGGTCCAGCTTCGACATGCTGAAACGGGTGCGCGCGGAGGCGCCCGCACGCGTCCCGACGGCGATCCGGCCGCAGCCGCCCCGTCCGCACCTGCACGTGAGCGGCTTCGACCCGCGCGCCGCCGGCGGCCGCCAGGCCATCAAGCTGGAACTGCGCGGGATGCCGGACGACGCGCCGGCGGAACTGACCCTGCTGCTCGAATCGAAACTGCTGCCGGCGGGCGCCGGCCGCCTGCAGTTCGCGCGCACGTTGCGCGGCGACTGGCGGCCCGTGTTCGTGGAATTCTCGTCGCGCGGCCGGGAGCACGGCCAGTACCGCGTCGACCTGGAAATCCATGCGCGCCACCCCGCGCGCACCTGGGTGGCGACGCTCGTGCTGCTCGTGCCGCGCCCCGATGCGTCGCTCGGCGAGATCCACCAGACCTATCTGTCCACGCACAAGAACGTGCGCATCAGCGCCGACGATGCCGCCATCGCCCGGGTGCAGGGCCTGGCCGGCGGCGGCGCCATGGACATCGACATCCAGGCCCGCAACGCCTCCATCGCCCAGTTGAACCTCGACGGGAATGCCGGCGGCAAGGTGGCCGTCGGCCTGCCGACGATCGCCTGGGACGAGGACCTGATCGAGATCGACCTGCCGGCCGAACGGGTCGCGCATCCGTGCCCGGCGAGCACCGCGTGCCTCGTGTACGCGGAGCCGGACGCCGGCGCCCAGCGCCACGTGCGCCTGTTCGCGCTGGACGAGTGCGTGATCGGGCGCTACGAATCCGCCGGCGCCGAGGCCGACCTGCTGCTGGAACACTTTGGCGAGCACGGGCCCGAACGCGACGGCCTCACGCGCCGGCTGTCGGCGCGCCATGCCGTCATCCGTCCGGCGCGCGGCGGCTTCGAGATCGAGGACGTGTCGCGCTACGGCCTGCTGCTCGACGGCGTGTGGCCCGGCAGGCACGTGCCCGTCCCGCTGCGCCTCGGGACGCGCGTCGAATTGACGGCCAGCATACGCGGCGTCGTGACGTTCGTCGTGACGTCCCTGCACGCGCATGCGCTGACCCTGCACCGCGTCGATGCGGGCGGCGCGGCGGAATGCTTCGTGCTGCTGGCGCCCGGCGTCGTGCCCGAACCGGCAACCGTCGGCACGGGCGCCCTGCCGCGTGCGGCGGGCATGCCGATCCTGTTCCACCGCGACGGCGGCTTCTGGCACCTCGACCCGGCCAGCGGCCAGGAAACGCCGATCGGCGCCGCGACGGTGCTGGACCGCCTTGCCCGCTTCACGGGACGCGTGCGGTTCGCGGCCAGCCCGCGTCCGGAAGAGCATGCCGACCGTGCGGCCGAGCGACGGCGCACCTACGCCCGCCTGCTCGACGGCCGGGCCGGCGGCGCCTGATCAACCCGGTCGCAGGAGCAGGAAAATCAGCGCCGCGCCGGTCAGCAGCACCGCTTCCAGCGACAGCACGATGAACGGAATCTGGATATCCCTGGGAATACGCATGATCGCCTCCTCGTTTGCAGAGTGCGATTCATTATGCGCTGAAGGCTGGCGACGCTGAGAATTTCCGCTGCGTATCGTGTTGGCTACATCAGGTCGCGTACGATACGAAAACCCACGATGTCGTTCGACAGCGCGGCCGAAAAGCCGTTGCGCAGCGCCGAGCGCAGGTAACGCGGGTTGTACAGCCACGAGCCGCCGCGCAGGATGCGGCGCGCCTGGTCGCCGCCCTCTTCCCACGCGCTGCCGTCGAGCGGCGCGCCGTCGTAGTTGTCGTGGACGACGTCCTGCACCCATTCCCACACGTTGCCGTGCATGTCGTACAGCCCCCAGGGATTGGCGGCGAACATCCCGACCGGCGTCGTGCCGCGCCGGTACTCGCCGCGCGGGCCGCCGTTGTACGTGAAGTTGCCGTCGTAGTTGGCCTGCTCCGTCGTGATCGTGTCGCCGAGCGAGAACGCCGTCTTCGTCCCGGCGCGGCACGCATATTCCCACTCCGACTCGCTCGGCAGCCGGTACGATTTGCCGGTGGCTTCGGAGAGCCAGCGCACGTAGCGAATGGCGTCGAACCAGTTCACGCCGACGACGGGATGGCGGTCCGTCTGCTTGAAGCCAGGCGCGTCCCAGTCCGTTTCCCCGCTCGACCGCCAGCCGGTGCTGGCGACGAACACGCGCCATTCGCCGACCGTCACCGGATAGCGTCCAATCGCGATCGGCCTCTCGATGCCGACCCAGTGCTGCGGCAGCTCGCGCGCCAGCCAGCTGGCCTGCGAGCCGGCGCCCATCGCGATCTTCCGTTCGTGCTCGGGGGAGCCCATCTGGAACCGGCCGGTCGGCAGCAGCACGAGTTCCGGCCCTTTGGCGTCGCCGCCCAGGAAGCGGTCGCGCAGCACGCCTTCGGTGTCGGCGACGGGACTGGCCGGCGTCGGGATCAGCTGCGTCAGCACGGCCCGGGCGCGCGCCGCTTCCTCGAGCCGGGCGCGCTTTTGCTCGGCGATGTAAGCGGCGGCCGCCTTGGCCTGCACCAGCTTGCGCTGCGCTTCCTCGCGCTCCTGTCGGGCCTTTTCCGCTTCCGCCGCGCGCCGTTCCAGCAACTGCTGGCGCAGCGCTTCCTTGCGCGCCGCGCGCGCCGCCTCGGCCGCCGCCTTCGCGGCCCGTTCCTGCTCGCGGCGCTGGCGGTCGAGCCGGGCCTTCGCCGCCGCTTCCGCCTGGGCCTGCGCCAGCTTGCGCGCCGCCAGTTCGCGCGCGGCCTCGCGCGCGGCCTGCCCTGCGCGCTCCTTGTCGACCGCTTCGGTTTCTGCGCGCTGCGCCTCGTCGACCACCGGTGCGGTGCGCAGGCGGTCGAGCAACCCGGCGACGCTGGCGGGACGCTGCCCCGGATCCTGCGCGAAGCCGGCGCGCAGCACGGCCCACTGCGCATCGTTCAGCGCCTCCGGCCTGACCGGATCGGCGCCGCCTGGCAACGCGCCCGTCAACATCTGGTACAGCATCACGGCGACGGCATACACGTCCAGACCCCGGTCCAGCCCCCGGTCCGGCGCGGCGCCGGCGCCGCTGGCCTCGGGCGCACGATAGCCCGCCGTGCCCGAGCTGGCCGGGGCCTCCAGCGCGAGGCCGCCGGCACGGGCGCGCGCGGCGATGCCGAAGTCGAGCAGCTTGACGTCGCCGCCGTGCGCGAGGAACACGTTGGCCGGCTTGATGTCGCGGTGGACGAGGTGGTGCCGCTCCCACGCGTAGTCCAGCGCGGCGGCCACGGGCGCCAGCACGTCCAGCGCGCGCTCGAGGTCGAGCCGCCCGGCGCGCGCCAGCAGCGTGTCGAGGTCGTCGCCGTCCAGGCACTCCATGATGATGAAATAGCTGCCCGTCGCCGGGTCCTGCGCCCAGTCGTACACGCGCACGATGTGCTGGTGCGCGAGCTGGCGCGCGCGCGCCGCTTCCTCGATCAGCAGCTTCGCGTGCAGCGAGTTTTCCGTGAGCCGGGGCGGCAGGATCTTCAGCGCGACCTGGGCGCTGTGGCCGAGTTCCGCATGCGTGGCCAGGTCCGTCGCCTGCCACACCTCGCCCATGCCGCCGTGTGCGATCAGGCGCTCCAGCCGGTAGCGGCGGTGCGCCGGGCCCACTTCCTGGGTCGCCATCAGCCCGATCTCGGTGCCGGCGCGCGTCGACGGTTCCAGCGGCGCATCCGCCGGCGCATCGGGTGGATAGGCCGCGTCGAGGATCGCGTTCTTGCGGCTGTCGAATTCCTGGCGGCTCAACAGGCCGTCCTCGTGCAGCGCGCGCAGTTCGCGCAGCTTGTCGATCGCCGTCTGCATCATCCCCGCGCCGGCAGCGGCGCGCCGCACGACCCGCAGAACCGGTCGCCCGCCTGCGCGCCGGCATGGCGGCAGGTTGCACCCGCGATCAACGCACCGCCCAGTTGCGCCTGCGTGGCCAGCGCCGTCTTGTTGACGTCGTTCTGCAGCGCGAGCAGTTCCAGCTGGTGGCGCCGTTCGCGTTCCAGTTCGGTGTCGCGCCGCGCGCGTTCGCGCTCGACCTGTTCCTCGGCGAGCCGCGACGACGTCAGCGCCGCCAGTTGTTCCGCGCTCATGCCGGCCTGCGTGCGCGCCTTCAGCACATCCGCCAGCAGGGCCGCGTTGGTCGCGCCGGCCAGAACGAGCTTCGTCGTGTCGTCGACTGCGCCCAGCGTCTCCATGCGGCGCAGCTCGTGCGTGCGCTCGGCGCCGAGCAGCTCGGCCTGCAGCACGGCGCGGGCTTCCTCGCCGTCCAGCGCCACCTGCTGCAGCGCCGCATCCGCTTCGATCGTGCGCAGCAGCTTTTCGTGCTGGGCCAACGCGTCCGCCTGCGTGCCATCGCGCCGCAGCGCTTCCACGCGCTGGCGCACGGTTTCCACGTCGACGGATTCATCCCGCTCCGCCGCCCGCAGCCGCGCCGCGCCCTGCGCATCGTCCCATTCCAGCGCCCGTTCGGCATGGCGGCGGTGCGCCGCATGTTCTTGCGCCTCGATCTCGCGTGCACGCCTGGCCGTGTCTTCCTCGACGGCGTGCAGGCGCGCCAGTTCCGCGCGCTGGCGGGCCGCGTCCTCGATGCCGCGCGCCTGTTCGATCTTGTTCCTGATCTGCTGCTGCAGCAACTGGTGCGTGAAGCGCTGCGCGGCCACCGTGCGCGCCTGCGCCGCATCCTGGCGCGCCAGCGCGACTTCCTCGCGCATGCGCACGGCGGCCAGTTCACGCAAATGCGCCCATTCGCTTTCCGCGTCGGCGCGCGCGCCGTGTTTTTGCGCCAGTTCGTGTTCCAGTTCCGCGACGAGATCCTGCGCACCGCGCTCGATCGCCTGCTTGCGCGAGCGGGCCTCGACGATGCGGCCATACAGCTCGATCTCGCGGGCGCGGATCGCCTGCGCGCGCTCGGCGTTCCGCAGGCTCAGTTCCGCGCGCTCGATGCCGGCGCCCTGGCGCAGCTCGGCGCGCCGGTGCGCGAGGCGCGCCTGGCTTTCCTCGCGCGCGATCCGGCGCCATTCGTCGTCCGAATACAGTTCATCCAGCTGGCGCGCATGCTCGACCTTCACCCGCTGCTCGTCGACGGCGAGCCACAGGCTGCCGATGCGGGCGCGGTTGGCGTCGAAGCGGTCGTGGCGCAGCGCCAGCGTCTCCACACGGACGATGGCCAGGCCGTAATCGGCGAGCAGCGTGGCGAGACCGCCCTGCAGGTGCTGGTCGAGTTCCGGACGCAGTTCGCGCTGGCCCGCCATCTCGCGCAGCGAACGGGCGGCGACGAATTCGCCCGCCAGCTGGCGCACCGGCTGCATCAGCAGTTCGCGCAGGTGGTCGGCCTTCACGGTGCCAGGCATGGTCATGAAATGGCGCGCGAACGCGGGCACGCTTTCGATCCGCACCGACAGCGACAGCCGCGCCGACACCTCCAGGTGCTCGGCGCTGACCAGGCCGTCCAGCTCGAATTCGACCGGCAGCGCGCCGCTGCGGGTGACGAGGATTTCCGCATGCTGGTCGCGCAGCAGGTGGTTCAACCGCGTGAAAAAGCCTTCGATCTCGTACTCGCCCTGCGGCACTTCGGTGGCGGCGTCGCCCTGCAGGATGTAGGCGCGCGCCGTGGCGGGCACGCGCAGGGTCTTGACGAACACGCCGGACAGCGCGCGCACGCCGAAGAACACCGCGAGTTCGTCCGGGCCCGGCGCCCAGCGGTTTTCGACCAGCACGGGTGCGTGGCGCGGCGTACCGAGCATCAGGCCGCAGGCGGTGCAATAGCCGTCCGCCGCACCATTCCCATGAGAACAGCGCGGGCACTTCGCCCCGCCCAATCCGAACATCCGCAACATCATCGACTCCTTCCAGGTTACGTCTCAAGCCTACATCAAATGATCCCGATCCGCTCCACGCACGCCACGCTCGCGCCGCGCGCACGGACGTCGTCCGCGAAGCCGGCCGGCAGCGCGTCGCGCCACGCGTACGGCAGGACGATGCGGTCGCCCGGCCCGGCCTCGCGCAGCAGCAGCGCGCATTTGGGTGCGAGACCGTCGACCGTGTCGACCCGCCCCGCGTGCCACGCGTCCGAGCAGCCCGTCGCCAGCAGCCGGGCGCGCGGGACGAATTCGCGGCCGCGCGCGATGCGGTCGGCCAGCACGAGGGCCAATTCGTACGAGCGGCCCGCGAACGCGGCGGCGCTGAACCGGACCGTCGTGCGCCAGCGTCCGAGGCCGCGGCCGTCGAAGTGACGGGCGCCGGCGAGCGCCTGGCGCACGGCCAGCTGGCGCGCGGCATCCGCGCCCGCCACGGCGATCGTCTGTTCCTCGTCCACGCGCTCCCCGTCCAGCGGGTGCACGCTGACCTCGACCCAGCCCAGGCCATCGCCCGCACCGCCGCTGTGCAGCGGGAACCAGGCGCGGGCGCTGGACACGCGCGCGCCGGGATCCGGATGGCCATCGAGCTGGCCCAGGTGAGACAGGCCGTCCGGGCCGCCCAGCAGCGCGTCCGGCGACGCGTCCGCCACGTCGTGGCCATCGACGCGGCCCAGCTGCCAATGGTCCGACCAGCCGTTGGCAATGAGGTCGCCGCGTCCATGCCACACGCCGCGCACGAGTCGGTCGGCCAGCACGAAGGCCAGCTCGCAATCGCGGCCCGCGGGTGCGCGGTCGACGCCGAGCACGACCTGGTCGCGGCTGTCGATCTTCGCTTCCGTGTGGCGCGCGAGGCGCACGACCTGCTGCAGGCGTTCGGCCAGTTGCGCGTCGCCCGGCACCGTGCACTTGACGTCCGCGCGGCCCGCGCGCTCGCGCCGCGTGGCCGTCACGGTGAGCAGCGTGCCGTCCGGCAGGCGCGTGCGGCAGACCGCCTGCGCGGGCGCACTCATTGGCCCGCTTGTTGGCCCGTTTGTTGGCCCGTTTGTTGGCCCGCTCATGCGGCCTCCGCGACGCGCACGGCGCGCCGGCCGGCGCAATCCGCTTCGAGGTTGGCGACGATGCGCTCGGCTTCGTCGTACAGCGCAACCAGGCGCTGGCCTTGCGCACCTTCGAGGCGGGCCAGCAGCGCCCAGGCCTCGTCCAGCGCGACGGTCGCGCGGCGGCTGTGGCGCATGCGGCGCAGTTGTTCGTCCAGTGCGAGCGGCTGCCCCGGCGCGGCCAGCACGAGGGCCGGCATCGTCGTGATCTCGACGGACAGCCGGTCCAGGCGCTGCAGCAACGCCTGCTGGCGGCGGAACTGCTCCTGGCCGGACGGCAGCGCGCCGAGACGCAGGCCGCACATCAGGCAAGGCAGTTCGAGGAACAGCCGGCGCAGCGCCTTGGCGTCGAGCAGCGGAGGTTCGACTTTTTCCGCGACGGGTGCGGGGGCCACGGGAACCGCACGCGCCGCCAGTTGCGCCGCAAAGTCGACCGCATCCAGTTCGACCGGCACGCAATCGTCCACCGTCAGGCCGAAGCGCAGGTACAGCAGGCGGTTCAGGCCCTGGCGGAACGCGTTCCATTCGTCGATGTCGGCGCAAGGCGGGAGGTCCAGCGCGCCCTGCTCCAGCGCGTTGCGTACCGCGCCTTCCACGGCCACGCCAAGCGCCGCCAGGTCGACGCGGCCGTCCCCTTCGGCGGCCAGGTACAGGTCGAAGCGCTTGCCCGCGGCGGCCGGGTCTTGCGGGTCGATGGCGAACGTGGTGCGCAGCCCGATCTCCGGCGCCTGCGCGTACGGATTGAGGTCGATCGTGTACGGCCCCGGATGGAAGGCCCACGCCAGTTCGCCCGGGCGCAGCTCGACCTTCTTCCCGGCCGGGGTCGTGGCGCGGCGCGGGCGGCCGTCCGCGTCGACGATGACGACGGGGCAGCCCGGCGGCGCGCCGCAGTCGGGCGACAGCGGCAGCGCGACGGCCGTGCGCCCGAGGGCGCAGGCGTCATGCACGGGCGCGGCGCGCTTGAAGAATGGGATCATGGTGTGTCCGCCTCCAGCGGTTCGACGGTGAAGCGGGCGCCATGCGCCTGCAAATGATCATGCGGCGCGGCGGCGAACGGCCAGTCGGCCTCGCACTCGCCGTCCGCATCGAGCTGGCCGGTCAACATGACGGCGCCGGCGCCGTCGACGACACGCAGCGGCGCGCGCGCCACCAGCAGCGCTTCCGCGAACGGGGCCTGCGGCGCCAGTTGCAGGACCCCGCGCCACCGGGCGCCCACTGCGACGAAATGCAGGGTCCACCAGCCGTCGTCCGTCACCACCGCGGCAGGCAGGCCGGCGCTCGCGGCGCGCAGCGCGCCGCGGCTGCCGCGCCAGGCGGTCGATGCCGCCGCGCGCCGTTCCAGCGCGAGATGGCGCAGCCGGCGCACGGTCAACGGCGACGCCTGCAGCGCCGCGCGTTCGCCGGGCGTCAATGGCCGGCTGCCGTCCAGCGCGGCGGCCAGCGTGGCGTCGTCCAGCGTCAAGCGGTCGCCGTCCTTGCGGCGGGCCAGCAGCAGGGCTTCCTGCAGCCGGCGTGCGGTCATCTCGTTGCTATGCATCGCTTCCTCGCTTCGTATCAAAGGCGGCATTCATCCGGGCGATCGCGGCGTCGCGCCGCTTGCGCAGCGTCGGCAGCGACACCTCGGCCAGCGCCGCCAGCTGTTGCATCGTCGGCAGCGCGCCGGTGGCCGGGTCGCGCCAGGCGTCCGGGTAGCTGTCGTCGTCGGGACCCAGCAGCTTCGCGTACACGGCCAGGCAGACCGGCAGCCCGTCCGCCGCCAGCAGGCCGTCCGCCGGGGCGGCGGCCGCCGCTTGCGCAGCATAGCCGGGGGGCAGTGAAACGCTCAGCGCCAGCGTTTCCAGCCGCGGATCGGCGTCGACCGGCGCCGGGTCGGGCTCGGGCGCCGCCAGGTCGAGCGCATCCCGGCCCGTTTCCACGATCCGATCCGGGCCGGGCGTCGCCGCGCCCTCCGATTCCTGCAGCACGCGCCAGTAATCCTCCACCCAGACCGACGCGTCGTCCAGGTCCTGCAGCCAGTCTTCGTCGCGGTTGGCGGACAGCTGTTCGTAATCGCCGATCTCGCGCAACATGGCGGCGATGCGGTCCGGACCCGTCTTCAGGCTGGCGAAGCGCTTGGAGCGCGTGTGCAGCGGGCCGGGGCCGCCGCCATATTCTTCCAGCGATGCGCTCCAGCGCAGGATCCATTCGGCGCGGCAGTCGTGGATCGTGCGCAGCTGGCGCACTTCGATCGGGTCGGCGCCGTCGGCGATCTCGCGGCCGAGGATCGCGCCAACCTGGTCCCGGTGCGCGCGCCAGTTGCCGAAGAGGCGCGCCACGTCGTGGTAGGCGGTGTCCAGCATCCGGTACGCGTACATGCGGTTCGGGCTGCACGGGCGGCCGCAGGCGGCCTGGTAGTGGTCGGCGTCGACGCGGTCGCGCAGCACGGCGTACATGTCGTTCACCTTCTTGCGCAGCAGGGCGTCGCCGGCGGGACTGTCGGCCAGAGCGGCGCACAGGGCGTCCCAGTCGGCCGGACGGGCACGCAGCTCGACGACGAGCGTCACCGCCAGCTCGTGGACGGTGTCGCCATAGCCGTTGCCGGCCGCGCGGGCGCGCGGGCCGTGGCGCTGGGCCAGCAACTGGTCCGTCATGCGTTCCACGTACTCGTCCAGGTCCAGGTGTGCGGGATCGACACCGCGCAGCGCGGCGAGCGAGCACTGTCCCAGCAACTTGCGCACTTCCTCCCAGCCCGGTTCCTGGTACCGGGTTCCCGGCAAACGCATAAATCCTCTTCGATGGTTCGGCCCACAATGGCTGGACCGTAATGGATCATGCCATAGAAACACATCGAACAGGCGCGCAGCTGAGTGGGAAATACCCCTCAATTCGGCCCGTTGGCGCCGAGCGCGCCCAGCACCGCCGCCGCGACCGGCGCCGCGTGCTCCCCGCCCGTCGCTTCCGACCGGCTGACGAACACGGCGACCGCGAGCCGGTGGTCCTGTCCGGGCACGCTGTGCGGCTCCAGCCAGCCCGTGAACCAGACCGTCGCGCGCGATCCGTCGCCCACCGGCGCCGTTCCCGTCTTGCCGGACAGGCCGTGCCGGATGCCGGACAAGGCCGGCGCGCGGAAGGCGCCGGACGCCGTGCCCACGTCGACGACGCCCTTCATCCCGGCGCGCACGCGGTCCAGGCGCACACCCAGAGGCTGCCCGTTCGACGGGGTCGCCGGCTTGCCGTCGAGCTCCCCCAGCAGGTGAGGCACGACCGCCCTGCCCTGGCCGACGGCGCCGGCCACGAGCGCCATCTGCAGCGGCGTCGCCTGCATGCGCAGGCCGATCGCCATCTGGCGCAGCTCGTGGCGCGTGTGGATGGGGTCGATGGCGGCCGGCGTCGCCTGCAGCGCGTCCCACGTCGACCACGGCGCGTCCGCCGGCAGCAGGCCGCCGTCCAGCCGCAGCGCCTGGCCGAAGCCGAGCCGGCGCGCCATCGCGACGACAGGCCGGACCGGGTCCAGCGCGCCCGGCTCCAGCGGCTGCAGGTCCGGCACGCCCCCGTCCGGCCGGCCGAACAGGCTTTTATCAGACAACTCGCCGGTCCACGCGAACCACGTGTTCAGGCTGTAGGTCAGCGCCTGCGCGAGACCCAGGCGGCCGTCCTGGGCGCGCCGGTCGAGGCCCTGGTCGCGGAAATTCGTGATGCGCGCGTGGCCGTCGACGGGGTACGCCGGCGCGTCCGTGCCGAACGCGAAGCCGCGCCCGTGCGCGACGGCGTTGATGCCGGCCAGCGGCAGGCCGTCCAGCAAGGCGTCCAGCTGGCGGTCGGACCGCGCCGCCAGTTCCAGCCCGAGCGCGCTGACGATCTTGAACGTCGAACCCGGCGCGCGCTCGGCGCCGCCGTCGTGCTGCAGCGCGGGCAGGCGCAGCGGGCTCGCGGCCGGGTCGACGCGGTCGAAGTCGCGCGCTTCGCGCCAGTTCTCGTTCGTCACGGCCGGCATGCCCGTCCCGGCCGCCGCCAGGATCGCGCCCGTCTCCGTGTCGAGCAGGACGACGCCGGCCTGCCGGCCCGCCGGCGCCGGTCCGGCGCCAGTGCACGCGTGACCGTCCCAGTGGCCGCGGCGCATGGCGATGCAGTCGAGCGCCGCCTGCGCGGCCGCCTGCAGGCGCAGGTCGAGGGTCAGGCGCGCCGCATGCCGGCCGCCCGGCAGCCGGCCCAGCAGCGCGGCCACGCTGCCCGGCTGGCCGGCGCGCACGCCGAGCATCGTGGCGAGGCCGGCCGCGCGCGCGGCGTCCGTCGGGGCGCCGTCGCGCCACAGCGGGACGCCGTTGCGGTCGGCCAGCACCACGTCCGCCAGCGGCGCGGACGGACGGGACGCGGCCGGTCCCAGCGCCTGCCACGCGAGCCGGCCGTCGCGCACGACGAGATGGCGGTAGCGCGCATCGCCCGGCGTGGCCAGCGCGTCGAGCGCGAGCGGTTCCACGTCGAGCACGATCTCGCGGGCGTCCGGCAGCAGGTCGAGCACCTGCACCTCGTCGGGCGCCCGGCATGCGCGGCCGTCGCAGGCGGGCTGCGGGTCGGCGCGCAGCCGGGCGCCGGTCACGTGGCGCAGGCGGCCCGCCAGCATCAGCCTGATACCCGCCCCGCCGGCCGCCGTCAGGCGCAGCCGGGCCATGCCGCCGTCCGCCGGCCACGCGCCGACGCGCCACCACGGCGCCCAGCCCTGCGGCAGGCGGCCGAACAGGCGTGCGCTCGCCGGCGGCATGTCGTCGGCCAGCGGCACGGGCACCGCGGCCGTTCCCTGCAAGACTTCCGCGCGCCACGTGGCCTCCGCGCCGGCCGGCAGGCGCCATGCGAGCAACCGCCGCTCGGCATTGAAGATGCGGACCTGCTCGCGCACGAAATCGCCGTCGGCGCGGCGGTACACGCGTTCCAGCAGGCGCAGCGCGGCGCCGTCGAGATTGACGGCGTCCCACGGCGTCTTGCCGGCCGCGCGCCATGCGGCGAGGTCCGGCGGGGCCAGCTCGGCCAGGCCGTTCGCGCCGAGGCGTACGAGGCCGCGGTCCTGCAGTTGCGCGAACAACTGCTCGTCTTCGAGCGTGGCCGCCGGCGCGGACGGCACGCGATAGTCGCCCGGCGCGAGCATCGCCTCGACGGGGTTGCCCTGCGCCGGCATGGCGACGACCAGGGCGCGCAACGAGGGCGAGGGCGAGGACGGGGGCGCGGGCCGGTACAGCTGGACGATGAGTTCGCCGGCCGCCGGACACGCATTGCTCGCCCGGTGCCGCAGCCGCAGCGCGCCGTCGCGCCACGTCAGCCAGCCGTCGCCGCCCGGCGCGACCCGGGCGCCGGCGCCGGCCCACTGCGCCTGCCCGTCCCAGCGCACGTCCAGCGGCGATCCGGCGCGGCCGTCGACCCGCACGCGCGGCATGGGCGTCTCCGCCAGCAGCACGTTGCGCGGCGCGGCCAGGCCGGCCACGTCGGCGAACGTCCAGCCGATGCGCAGCGGCAGCAGGCGGCCGGGGCGCGTGCGGTCGGCGAGCTGGTCGCACAGGTCGACGTGCTGCACGGGACCGGCACGCATGCCGGACAGGATGAGCAGCGACGCGCCGCCGTGCGCCTGCACGGTCACGCCGGGGCTGACGGGCACGGTGAACGCGACGCCGGGCAGCACGGCCGTCAGGCGCGCGGCGCCGTCGCCCGGCGGCGTCGCGCCGGCTGCGGCCAGCCAGCGCGCGTGCACGACGATGAGCGCGGCGCCCGCCGCGGCCAGCAGCACGCAGCCC
>JBJMVU010000016.1:0-5512 GCA_045810485.1 Massilia sp.
CCCGGCGAAACTCCGTGCCGGGAGCTTTTACGACGTCGTGTATCGACCCGACCCGCCTTCACCGGTGCAGAAGATGGGACGCGCAGCGAGGCGGCTGGCGGACGAGGTGATGCGTCGCGGTTCTCGCAAGCGCGGTCCTGACTCAGGATGGGCATTTACGCGGGTGAGCCCCGCCCTCGGCAGGCATGTCAACGGGCCGAGGTCGGCGCATTGAGCTGATGCTGCGGATCAGAAGGCATTCGAATTGACGCGGCAAGTCCGCATCGTTACGCGTGGTGCGTTCGAATCTGCGTGCGTGAAGCCCCCAAAAATACCCCAATAAGAAGCTGGTTGGAATCCCAGCGACTCACGTTCTCGCAAAATGTCAGGAGGGGCGGAATCGAAAAACCTCCGGCAGACCGCACCACCGCTCGTTCTCTCCCGTCGTCCGGTTTCGAGGGTACGCCGGGGTACACCAAACTGACCATTGCCTGTCGGGCGAATTCGGCTTCGAACCGCTGACCGCCCGACCAACTTGACTGTACTATGGCGGTTCGCTGCGCCACGCCAGGCTTGGCGTTCTTCAGATCCAGCGCCACGTTTCGGCTTTGCACTCCGCCTCTCCGCGGCTTCGCGTCCTGATAGGACATTGGCTCGCATCGCCACCGTTGGATCATCCAATGGCGATGGCCCGCAACCGCGCGCGAGGCCGCCGAATGCCATCTCCCGTAGCCGGCATTTGGAGACCCGGAGTTCGGCCTTTGCCGATACCAGATCTCACGCGCTTCAATCTGAATCAGGAGGAGAAACACGTCGGAAAATCTCCGCCCGCAGCGGAGTGCGTCAAGCGTTTAACGGTTATCAGTTTGGACCCGCTATGCCATGTGCCGCGCGGTGCATGTGCGCAAGGAAGTGCCGTACGCTAGGTTTCACGGCAACTTCCGCGCGCGCCAACGCCACTATCCCAGCCGTCAACGGGTCCTCCTCAACGTCCACGGTCTCCATGTATTGCGCGGCGAATGGGTGCGCCGCGATCTGCTGTGGAAGCAATCCAACGCACTCGCTGGTAGTGATGATCGCCAGTAAAGCAAGTGTTGAATTGACGAGCGCGCCCACTGGCGGCGCCGGCATGCCATGTGACTCGAACAGACTTTTAACGTAGCCGGAATCGGGTGTCGCCGCCGTATAGACCCAAGGGACTTTGGCAAAATCGGAGAGGCGGCGCGACCCTGACATCCGATGCCCCTTTCGCATCACGATCCGCATTGAAACCGGCATCAGGCGTTCGGCGACAAATTCCCCCGCCGGCAACTCTTCACGCAGAAAGCCGACAGCGACGTCCAACTCGCCCTTGCGAAGGCGCGCAAGTTGGGCGGCATAGAACTCCTCGCTGATTCGCAATTGAATCTGCGGAAACTCTCGCGCAAAGGTACGCAGAGTCTCAGGGATCAGCAACATCACTGCCACAGGAGCTGCCCCGATGGTCAGGGCACCCGTCATCGAGCCGCCAAGCTGCTTGATTTCATCGACAGCGTGCGCGAGTTCTCGTTCCGCTGCGCGAGCGCGCTCATACAGCACCATGCCTTGCGCTGTTGCAAGAACTCCCGTCCTCGAGCGCCCAAGCAACGACGTCCCCAACTCGCGCTCCAACTCGCGAATCAACTTCGTCACTGCGGGCTGGGAAACGCCGAGTCGACGCGCCGCTGAGCGGAGGCTTCCTTCCTCCACGGCAGACACAAGAGCCCTCAAGCTGGTCAACTTCATCCAGGGATGATAACCCTGGATTATTGCGCTAAGAAACGCGCCATCTTGTTGGTGTGTGGGAGCAAAACCTAGACTGCTGGAACTGGCGGCGGTCATTCGACTCGTCCCGCACTTCACGAGCCACGGCCGCAAAAAGAACGTCGAAATGATAGTCGAGCTTAGAACGTATGCCCTTCATCCGGGCGCAGTCAGAACTTTTCTTGACCTGTACCTCGCCGGTCCCATGGAGCTCCAACGCGCCACGCTTGGGAACCTGCTTGGCTACTTCGTCACGGAAACTGGACGCCTGAACAACGTGATCCACATGTGGGGCTACGCCGACCTCGAAGAGCGAGACCGTCGGCGCAACGCCTTGGCGGCCGACACCCAATGGCAGAAGTTCCTGACTGCCATCTTGCCGTTGCTGCAGTCGCAGGAGAGCGTGATGCTGCGGCCGACCGACTTCTCTCCTATTCGTTGAAGCGAGAGATATCAGGATGAGTCCTTTGGAACGCTCGATACGCGACCTCGTCGTTGCAAACCGCGTATTGGCACGCGAAAACGTTTTAGACGCCTATGGACACGTCAGTGTCCGCCATCCATCGGATCCGACTCGGTTCCTTCTATCGTGTTCACGCAGTCCCGAGCTCGTCGCGCAAGACGACATCATGGAGTTCGACCTGCAAGGTCGGGTAATCGGTGATGACTCGCGCCGCTTGTATAGCGAGCGATTCATTCACAGCGCCGTGTATGAATCCAGGTCTGACGTGAACGCGGTCGTGCACAGCCACGCACGCGAAGTTCTGCCCTTTTCGATTTTGACGAGTTCGCGGCTTCGACCAGTGACTCACTCGGCGTGCTGCATTGGCCCGAACATCTCCATCTGGGATCCCCAGGAAAAATTCGGCGATACGGACTTGTGGATCACGAACCAAGCACAGGCGCGCGACATGGCGAACCGCCTCGCGAACGATGTCGTCATCCTGATGAAGGCGCACGGATTCGTGGCCGCGGCACGGTCCCTGCTGGACGTGGTGAGGATTTCGATCTACATGTCGTTGAACGCACAGGTTTTGACCGAAGCGCTTCGCTTCGACGATGTCAAGCAGCTCACGCCCGGCGAGATACAAGCCGCGGGCGCAGGGACCGAAGACCCCGACATTCACAAAGCCTTGCTACGCGGTTGGCAGTATTGGGCCAGCAGGGCGGATTGCGCCGACATGATCGACCAGGATCCGGCGACGCCTTGAACGCGAACACGATGGCATCCAGGTCGCGAGCAGCACCGCTGCAGATTCGGACACATGTCGCGAATGGTCCAAGGCGTTGCGAGCAAGTCATTGAAAGCACAAGTGTCCAACAAAGTTGTTGCCTGCACCATGACATCAACTGACAGCGCGGCTACGCGGCGCGACATTCCAAAACCTTCCGCGCTCGACGAGGGTGTCTGGTGTAGTGACGTGCTGGCCGACATGATACGGGCCCTGGACATTCCGTATGTGCTGCTGAATCCGGGAGCAAGCTTTCGGGGACTCCACGACAGCCTGGTCAATCACCTGGGCAACGAGAAGCCGCAGATGATCGTCACGCTGCACGAGGAACACGCAGTGGCCATGGCGCATGGCTTTACGAAAGTCACGGGCAAACCGCTCGCCGCCATTCTGCACAGCAACGTCGGGCTGATGCACGGCACGATGGCAATCTTCGATGCCTGGGTCGATCGCGTCCCTGTTATCGTGCTCGGCGCCACCGGGCCTGTGGATGCCGCCAAGCGCCGACCATGGATCGACTGGATCCATACGGCGCAGGACCAGGGGGCGCTCGTGCGGCACTACACCAAGTGGGACTGCCAGCCGGCGTCCATTGGTGCGGCGCTCGAAGCGATGATGCGGGCCAACCAGATCGCGAGGACTGCGCCGCAAGGCCCCGTCTATGTCTGCTTCGACGCGGCAATGCAGGAGTCGAAATCGGCGGAACGGCCGCTCATGCCTGACCCCGCGCGCTATCTTGCGCCGCCTCCTGTCCGACCTTCCGACGACGTCATCGTTGCAGCCGCACGGATGCTGTCGCAGGCCCGACGGCCAGTGATCCTCATGGGTCGCGTGTCGCGCGACGAGGAAGGCTGGCAACAACGCATCACGCTGGCTGAGACGCTGCAGGCGGAGGTTTTGACTGACCTGCGCATCGGTGCGGCGTTCCCTACTGCACACCCGTTGCATGCGGCGCCGGCAGGCGGCTTTTTGCCCCCAAGTGCCAGAGCCGTGCTGCGCGAAGCCGACGTCGTGCTAAGCCTCGATTGGGTTGACTTGGGTGGCACCTTGACTCAGGCGTGGGGCAGTGATGCCGTGCGGAGCAAGATCATCCAAGTCTCCGTTGACCACTACAGCCATAACGGCTGGAGCATGGACCACCATGCTTTGCCGCCGGTGGACCTGTTCCTCGCCTGCGAGCCCGAACCCGCAGTCGATTTATTGAACCTACATGTCAGGCCTCGCGAGGTCGCGGCGCCTGCGAAACGGCCACTTCCGCAGGGACCACGTCTCTCGCAGGGGAAGGAGCCCCTTACCGTCCCAACTGTTGCGGCAAGCTTGCGCATTGCTGTCGGCGACCGGAAGGTAAGCCTGGTCCGTGTCCCCCTGAGCTGGAGCGGTGAGCTATGGGATCTTGAACACCCGCTCGACTACCTGGGCTACGACGGGGGCGGAGGCGTCGGATCCGGACCCGGCATGGCCATCGGATCGGCATTGGCATTGAAGGGAACAGATCGGCTGCCGATTGCGCTCCTCGGTGATGGCGATTACATGATGGGTGTCAATGCTCTCTGGACTGCGGCGAACGCGCGCATTCCGGCCCTGATCATTGCTTGCAACAATCGATCGTTCTTCAATGATGAACTTCATCAGGAACGGGTGGCGCGCCAGCGCGGCCGACCCGTCGAGAACGCCTGGATCGGTCAGCGCATCAGTGACCCGGCGCCTGATCTTGCAATGATGGCGCGAGGCCAGGGATTGCGAGGAATCGGCCCAGTCGAAACCGTCGATGAACTGGACCGCGTCCTCTTCGATGCAGTCGCTGCGGTCGACCAAGGAGAAACCGTGGTCGTGGATGTCATCGTCCAGACCGGGTACAGCCCGGCGATGACAGCCGACCTGACCCGGGCCAACTGAACCAGTCGGCTCACACGTTGGAGACAAGATCAATGCGCGCACACGAAATTCCCCAAGGCATCCTGCCGAGTCAGCGCGAGCTCTATTACGGAGGTCACTGGCACCGCCCTAAGAAGCGCGTGTACGCCGAGACCTTCAATCCTGCCTACAACGAACCGATAACAACGGCCCCAGTCGCCGACAGGGACGATGTGGACGCCGCCGTGCAAGCCGCAGATGCGGCGTTTCCGGCGTGGGCTTCCACGCCGCCCATCGAGCGAGCTCGATGCCTAAGACAGGCCGCCGCGGTACTGCAGGAACACGCGATGGCCCTCGCTCAACTCGACTCTCTGAACAACGGAAACCCTGTTTCCGCCTTGGCCATGGACGCGAAGTACGCAGCCGACAGCATCGACTACTTCGCCGGTCTCGTTACGGAAATCAGGGGCGAAACGATCCCGATGGGAGACGGAAATTTCAACTACACGGTGCGGGAACCGATGGGGGCGGTAGCACGTATCGTGGCCTACAACCATCCCCTCATGTTCGCTGCAGCACGACTGGCCGCACCATTGGCTGCCGGGAACACGGTCGTCATCAAGGCGCCCGACCAGGCGCCACTGTCTATCCTGCGTCTTGCTGAA